>MGUS01000001.1:0-3092 GCA_001800085.1 Elusimicrobia bacterium RIFCSPLOWO2_01_FULL_60_11
GCCCAGGATGACCAGGCTGAAGTTGTTCTTGACGAAGGTCAGGTTCCCGAAGAAGAACCCCGCGTAAAGACAGACCGCCACCCAGGCGATCCCCCCCGCGACATTGTAAGTGATGAACTTGCCGTAGGACATGGCCCCGATGCCCGCCACAAAGGGCGCGACGGTACGCACGATGGGGACGAAGCGGGCGATGACGATCGTTTTCCCCCCGTATTTTTCGAAGAACCGGTGCGTCTTTTCGATGTGCCGCGGATCGATGAACCGCGCGAAGACTTTCAACCCCAGATATTTCCCCGCCGCGTAGTTGACCGTGTCCCCGATGACGGCGGCGACCGCCAGGAGGATGAACAGGAAATTGACGCTCAAGCCGCTCACCGCCGCGATGGCCCCGCCGGCAAAGAGCAGGGAGTCGCCGGGCAGGAAAGGCGTGACCACCAGCCCGGTCTCGCAGAAGACGATCAAAAAGAGGATGAGGTATGTCCAGGAGCCGAAGTCCTGCACCACCTGGGCCAGGTGCTTGTCCAGATGCATAAAAAGATCGATCCCCGCGGCGATGAATTCCATTGTTTATCCTCCCAGCATCTTCGACATGAGCTCGAGGAGCTCTTGGGTCTTGAACGGTTTCTTATGGACCACGGCATGCGCGTCCGAATCCACCAGCTGCTGGATCTCGGCCGGGGGCATGGCGCTCAAAAATATCACGGGGACATCGCGCGTCGCGGGCGACTGCCTCAAGTTCTTGAAGACCCCGCCGCCCCCGCCTTCGGGCAGGGAGACGTCCAGAAGGACCAGGTCGGGCCTGTAGCTGTCGGCGGCCAGGATGGCCTGCTTCCCGTCCACGGCGGCGCGGAACTCATAGCCGGCCTCCGAGAGGACGTCCTGGAGGATCTCCACGATGTTGGGCTCATCGTCCACGATGAGGATCTTTTTCATGGCTGACCCGTGATTCTACTGCCCTCGTAGTAGAATTGCAATATTTCTTCGAAAGTTTTCTTGGAGTTCTTGGCCAGCCCCGCCGCGCCCGCCTGGCAGAGGCCGATGCCGTGGCCCCAGCCGCCCCCGTAGATCCAGAATTCCTTGGGGAATCCGTCCGCGCCCCTCACCGTCTCCACCCAGAACAGCGTGCTCCGCAGGGATTCCTCGCCCAGGCCGAAGCGGATCTGGTGCTCCTTCTTGAGCACGGTCTCCCTCTTTGTCCCGCGCACCAGCACCTCGTTGACCCGCCCCGAAGCCGAGCGGGAAAGGGGGATGACTTCTTTGATCCGGCCCAGGCGGAATTTCCTCAGTTTCTTTTCCATCGCCCGCGGCGTGACGACGCGGAGCCAGCGGAACTCGGAGTTGGGGATGAGGGCGGGGTCGTTGCAGTTGGAGGCGGGCACCGACTTGAGCCAGAGAAAAAGTTCCCACGGGGAATCCTTCGGGAGGGAGGAACTGCCTTCCAGATCCTCCTTGCCGTGAAGGTAGGGCGCGCCGCCCCAGCCCTTCACGTCATCAGCGGACTGGACGCGGCCCCCGCAGGTGGAATAGTAGTAGGATTGGACCAGGCGATCCCCGTGATAGAGCAATCGGCCCGCGGTCTCCCGCACGGCCAGAGTCGTGCGCTCCTTCTCGGCCCGCGCGCCCTGGTAGACCTGGCAGTGCTGGCTGTCGCAGAGCTGATAATGATTGCGCAGGTGGGCCCGCAAAGAGCCCTTTTTAGCGAGCGCGTAGTTGCGGGCGATGACGGCCTGGGCTTTCAGGCCTTCCGTGGGCCAGGAGGCGGGCATCTCGGAGGGCAGGACCCCGAGGAGATATTCGTCCAGGAGAAGCTCGTTGACCGCGGTGAAGCGGGCGCCGCGGCGTTGGGGGTATATCGTGAGCGTTCCGCGGAACTCCCTGGAGCTCACCGGCTTGACCGTTCCGTCAGGCAAGCGGATGTCCTGGACCAGGAAAGTCGAACTCGATGAGGCGGGCTTGAAGACCAGTCCGGCGGCGATGCCCGTGATCTCGGCCCCTCCGGCCGATCGTAGGCTCACGCCTTTCTTTCCCGAGAGGACCGTCCACCTCTCGCCGGCATTCCCCTCGGCGAATATCTTCTTCGTCCTTTCTCCCACCACCTGGAACGGCCCGGAGCTCTCGAACTCAAGCCGCCCGAGGGCGGCGCTCCTTCCTTCCAATCCGGCCCAGAGCCCGACGCGGAGCGCGGGCTCTGAGGAGGGCAAGGCCAGGGCCTGGACCGCGGTGAAGGCCAGCTCAGGGAGTTTGGCCGGTGCGGCCGGGGCCTCCTGGATGACGGCCTCCTGTTCCTTGAGCGTCCAGTCCCTCCTCAAAGCGACGGCATATTGTTCCCGCGCCTCTTTCATCTGGCTGTTCTTCTCGTATGCCTTGGAGAGGAAGTAAGCGGAACCGCCGAAATTGGGCCGGAGCTCGCAGAGGCGCTTGAGAGTGCCGACGGCGTCCCGGGACTGACCGCTCCCCATTCTGGCCGCGCCCAGGCCCAGGAGGGCGTTGAAATGCTTCGGGGAGAGTTTCAACGCCTGCTCGAACCGGGAGGCGGATTCTTCAAAGCGTCCGAGACGGTAAAGGGACCAGCCGGATTCGGCCATCACATCAGGGTCGGCGGGTGCGAGTCCGATGGCTTTTTCGAGTTCGCCCAAGGCCGCTTCGTCGTTGGAGAGGGCGCGGTAGGCGCAGGCCAGGTTGAGGCGGGCGGAGAGGGACTGCGGGTCGGCCTCCAGAGCCTTTTTGTAGACCTGGACGGATTTCGTCAGGTGGCCCCTGAAGAAAAGGGCGTGGGCGTCCTGCTCTAAAGACAGCGCGTCCGCCGCGGCATGGAGCGGCGCCGCCAAAAGAAGGATCAGAAGGATCCGCATTTCTCACGCATCTTCACCACATCCCCCGCGACGATCATGGCCGGGGAGCTGAGACGCCCCCCGGACTTGTCGATCTTTTCATTGAAATCGGAAAGGGTGCCCGTGATGACGGCCTGGCTCGCAAGGGTCCCGGAACAGATCAAGGCGACCGGTGTGGACGGCGGCCATCCCAAAGAGACCATTTTTTTCGCGATGTCCCCCGCGCGGGCGAACCCCATGAGGACGACCAGCGTCTTTTTC
>MGUS01000001.1:3114-5734 GCA_001800085.1 Elusimicrobia bacterium RIFCSPLOWO2_01_FULL_60_11
CAAAAAGGAATTCGGCTTCCTCGCCGCCCCGGCCGAACAAAAAGGGGTCTCCCCCCTTGAGCCGGCAGACGATCTTGCCTTTGGACGCGTATTTAAGAAGAAGCGCGTTGATCTCATCCTGCTCGAACTCATGATGACGCCGCCTTTTCCCGACAAATATCCGCTTCGCGGAAGAGGGGCAATGGGCGAGAAGAGCGGGGTTGACCAGCGCGTCATAGATGACGGCTTCGCAACGCTTGAGGCATTCCGCCCCCCGCAGGGTCAAGAGGCCGGGATGCCCCGGACCCCCGCCCACCAGATACACGATGCCTCGGGACGCGCGCTTTTTCATTCCAGGAATTATAGAATAATTCGCCGTCAATTGATTTACGGGCGTTTAAATGATAGGATTTGTCTGATTTACCGTCGACGATTCCAAGCGCTGGGGTAGCTCAGTTGGTAGAGCACTTCCTTGGTAAGGAAGAGGTCAGGAGTTCAAGCCTCCTCCCCAGCTCCAACCTTTCGCGGCGCCCCGGCTCCAAATATCGCGCGGATCCGCCGTCAGGATTTTTTATCGTCTGAATCTTTGTCCTTGGTGATATCCGATTCGATTCCTTTGAGTCCCTGCTTGAACGAAGTGATGCTTTTACCGATCGCCTTTGCCAGTTCAGGCAACTTTTTGCCGCCAAATAGAAGCAACACGATCCCTCCTATGATCGCCCAGTCCCATGCGCCCATATTGAGCATATGAATCACCTCCTCCCATCTTCAAACAATGCCTTCAGTTTTTCCTGCTGAGTTTGAAAGTCCTTCCCGCCGTCCGCCTTTCTGATCTTGGAATCATAGGCAAGGAACTCGATGATGCGGTCCGCGTCCGCCTGGCTCAAGGCGATCCCCCGGACTTCCATTTTCACGTGCATCCGCTCCACGAAGCGTTTCCACTCGCCCGGTTTGACATAAGGGCTGTTCAGCGGCCTGGCGCTGGTGTGACAGGCTCCGCAGACGGCCAGGAAGACCCTGTAGCCCTCTTTTTGCCGGTCGGGATAGGCCGACGCGTCCACGGTCGAAGGACCCAGATCGTAGTAGAATTGCGGGGCGCTTTGAGAAAGCGAAGATCCGGCCTTCTCGGATCCCGGGGCGGGCGGGGCTTCTTTTTTTGAGCAGGAAAATAAAAAAAGGATCATCCCCAGCATGGCAGGTTCTAAAATCCGATGGGCAGGAAACCGTTTCATTTCAGAAATAAGTCTTGATCCTGTCCGAAACTTCCTTGGCGGCATGTTCCCGGCCCTCCTCCACTTCCCAGATGGAAACAATGGGGAAAAGTTTCGTGAAAACGGCGTAAAGAAGCGTGAACGCCGCCAGACATCCCGCAAAGAGGGAGATCTCCACCCAACTGGGCGTATACGAACCCGTGGTGTAAGGGAGGCGGGGCCGCACGAGGGTCGGGACCACGATCAAGAACCTCTCCAGCCACATGCCGATGCAGACCGGAATGGAGGCCAGGGTGGTCCCCAGTACGGTTTTCCCCATGGGCGAGACCAGAAGAGTGAAGGGAATCACAAAGCAGGTCACGACCATCCCCCAGAAATAAGGCCAGTACACCCCCGTCATTTTAGAATTGAAGATGAGCATATGCCCGGGTTCGTTCCCGTACCAGGTCGTGATGTATTCGCAGAAGGTGAAGTAGAACCAGAGACAGCTCATGGCCAGAAGCAAGATCCCCAGATTCCGGAAGTGGACCGGCTTGAGGTATTCTTCAAGATGATAAGCCCGCCTCAAGATGGACATGGCGATGATCAGAGCGGCGATCCCTGAAAATATGGCGCCCACGACGAAATAGGGCCCGAATATCGTGGAGTGCCACATCGGCTGCACCGTCATGCTGAACACGAAAGACACCACCGTGTGCACCGAGATGGCGACGGGGATGACGACAATGGCCATGATGGCGATGCATTTTTCCAGGACCTTCTTTTCCCCCGGAGTCCCGCTCCAGCCCATGGAAAGAAGTTCGTAAAATTCCCTGCGCCACCCTTCCGTGCGGTCCCGCAGGATGGCGATGTCCGGGATCAAGGGAATGAAAAGATAGATCGTGCTGGCCGTGAGATAGGCCGTGATGCTGCAAACGTCCCAGAGGAGAGGGGACTGATGGCGGCCGTATAAAAAAACGTTGAACATCCTGTCCGGGCGCCCCAGGTCCAGCAGGATGTTGACCGCTCCGAAAAGAAGGACCAGCACGGTGATGACTTCCGCCGAGCGGGTGATGGATCTTCTCCATTCCGCGTTGGTGATCCTCAAGATGGCGGAGATCAGGGTTCCCGCGTGGGAGATCCCGATGAAAAAAACGAAGTTGGTGATGTAAAAACCCCAGAAGACCGGGTTGTTCAATCCAGTGACTCGAAGCCCTTGGTTGAATTGGGTCGTCCATGCCAGGAATGCCACCCCGACAACGGCTCCGAGAACGGCGACCAGCGCGACGAACCCCTTGGTGGGACGGCTCAACACCGGCCGGATCAGATCTTCTTCGAGAGGCGTGGTCTTGGGCCTGAATGCGGATCTCTGAGGAAAAGATGTGAGCTCGGGCCCTTCCCTCAGAGTCACCGCCCGAAAGATGGCGGTCAAGATGCACGAGAAAAGGATG
>MGUS01000002.1:0-264 GCA_001800085.1 Elusimicrobia bacterium RIFCSPLOWO2_01_FULL_60_11
AGTTATCTTTGATTTCGAAGAAGGGGAACGCCTGCGCGCCGTGGGGGTGGCCGGAGGCGGCGTACACTTTTCCCCCGCGGATCTCGTACCAGGGCGGGTCGGCGGGAGCTCCTTGAGGGTGGCCCGGGGTGGGATGGAATCTGTTGTCTTTCACTTCATACCAGGCCTCGGCGTCCTGGCCGTCGGGATGGTCCGCCGTCGTGTAGACCTTGCCGTCCTTGATCTCGAAAGTGGCCGCCTTGGACGGGCCCTTGGGATGGAACT
>MGUS01000002.1:284-5108 GCA_001800085.1 Elusimicrobia bacterium RIFCSPLOWO2_01_FULL_60_11
GGGTCACATCTCCCGCGTAATGATTCTCGTTCTTCCCCCCCGCGCCCGAAAGCACGAGCGAGCCGTCTTCATCGAACCGCACGAACCGGCCCTTGAACTTTGAGGATGAATCGTCCAGCCGGAGCGCCCGCCCCTTTTTGAAAATGGAACGACCGGCATATTCTCTTCTCATGCCCCCGAAACCGTTTTTTAGAAGCTTGTGATAGGCCGCCTCCAGGTTTTCAAGGACTTTTTGGAACAAGCGGGTGCGGTCGATGGGGCGGCCCGCGAGCCGGCAAAGGGAGACCCCGATCTTCTCGAGCGATCTGGGCAGGACATTGTTGACGTCGATGCCCACTCCCAGCACCACCCACCGCACGCGGTCGGATTCGGCCGACATCTCGACGAGGGATCCGCAGACCTTGAGATACTTCCCATTCTTGACTTCCACCAGGATGTCGTTGGGCCATTTCAGACGGCATCTTATCTTTACGGAGGATTCTATGGCCCGCGCCACGGCGAGGGATGCCGCCAGCGCCAACAGAGGGGTCTTTTGAGGAGCAAAGGGCGGGCGCAGGATGATGGAGAACCATAGGCCCCCCTTGCCGGATTCCCAAGACCTGCCCAACCGGCCTTTTCCGCGGGTCTGCGCTTCAGCCACGACGGTCGTGCCTTCGGAAAGGCCTTTTTCCGCCAGGGCCTTGGCATCGTTCTGGGTGGAGTCCGTCGTTTCCGCGACGATCAGGTTCTTTCCGAAGCGTTTTGTCCGGAGGCCGGCCAGGACGCGCGAGGCGATGATCCTGTCGGGTTCGGAGACGATGCGGTAGCCCGCCTTGGGGCGGCCCTGGATCTTGTAACCCTTTTCCCTAAGGGAGAGGATCTGTTTGTGCAGAGCCTGCCGGGAGAAACTAAATTTTTTGGCGAGGATCTCGCCGGATACGCTGTGGGACGATGATAACGCTTCGAGCAGGTCCTCACTCACGGGCAGGCCCTTCCACTTCCAGGCTGGCGTCCAGGGCGGGCGCCGAGTGGGTGATGGCCCCCACCGAGATCCTCTCCACGCCGAGCCGGGCGATCTTGCGCACATCCTTCAAGGTCACGCCGCCTGAGACCTCGATCTGGACTTTGGGAAAGCGGCGGATGAGGCGGACGGCCCTTTTCAGCCTGGGGACGGACATGTTATCCAGCATGATGATGTCCGCGTCGGATTCCAGGGCCAGACGCACTTCGTCCATGGTCTTGGCCTCGATCTCCAGGAGCGTGCCTCTGGGCAGTTTCCTCTTGAGCCCGATCACGGCGGAAAAATCGTCCCCCACGGCCTTCAGGTGGTTGTCCTTGACCATCGCCATCTGGGAGAGGTTCATGCGGTGGTTCTTGGCCCCGCCGCAGACGACCGCGTACTTTTGAAGGTAGCGTATGCCGGGGATGGTCTTGCGGGTGTCGAAGATGACGGCTCCCGTACCTCGGACCGCGCGGACGTATCTGGAGGCGAGCGTGGCCACGCCGGAGAGGTGCTGGATGAAATTGACCGCCTTGCGCTCCGCGGCCAGGATGCGCGCGGCCCTGCCCGTGACGATGAGGAGGGTCTGGCCCTTGGCGATCTTTTGGCCGTCATTTTTAACGATCTTTATCCTGCAGGAAGGGTCCATCCGCTTGAATGTCTTGGCCGCGAATTCCGCGCCGCAGACGACGCCCGGCGCCCCGGCCACCACCCGCGCCCTGATCCTGGCGCGGGGACGCAGGAGTTTCCTGCTGGTCAGGTCCCTGGATTCCTCGTCGAAGGCCAGGCCGATGATGCTTTGAAGTTGTTTTTCCAGGGTCATACGGCGATCTTGAACTCCTTGAATTTTTTCTGGGCGGACATCTCGCGGATCTCAAAGAGCTGGTCCCGGTAGGCGGCCGCGGTCTCGAAGTCGAGACGGTCGGCGGCTTCCCTCATCTTGGCCTCGATCCCTTCGACGACTTCTCCCAGGTTCTTGGCGGTCAGACGCTCCAGCGGCGCCGAACGGAGCAGGGCCAGGCCCTCCTTCTTGGCCTCCCTCTGGAATTCTTCCAGTTCGGCCACCGCCTTGACGATGGTCTTGGGCGTGATGTTGTGGTCGGCGTTGTATTTGAGCTGCTTCACCCGCCTCCGGCTCATCTCGTCCAGGGCTCGTTTCATGGAGCCGGTCACGGAATCGGCGTAGAGGATGACTTTGCCGTTGACGTTGCGGGCGGCCCGGCCGCAGATCTGGATGAGCGTCGTGTCCGAGCGGAGGAAACCCTCTTTGTCCGCGTCCAGGATGGCCACCAGGCTCACTTCGGGGATGTCGAGGCCTTCCCTCAAGAGATTGATGCCCACTAGGACGTCAAAGACCCCTTGCCTGAAATTCTTGATGATCTCGATCCTCTGCATAGTGTCGATGTCCGAATGCATGTAGCGCGCCTTGAATTTTTTTTCGATCAGGTACTCCGAGAGGTCCTCAGAAAGCCGCTTGGTGAGGGTGTTGACGAGCACCCTTTCTTTGCGCTTGACGCGCGACCCGATCTCCTGGATGAGGTGGTCCAGCTGGCCCCGGATGGGGTGGATGACAACATCCGGGTCCACCAGCCCGGTGGGGCGGATGACCTGCTCCACGATCTCCCCTTTTGTCTTCTTGAGCTCATAGGGCCCGGGCGTGGCGGAAAGGTAGATGGTCTGTTTCACGAGCGCCTCGAATTCGGGGAATTTGAGCGGGCGGTTGTCCACGGCGGAAGGCAGGCGGAACCCGTAATCCACCAGGGTCTGCTTGCGCGAGCGGTCGCCTTCGTACATGCCCCCGATCTGGGGCACGGTGACATGCGACTCGTCGATGAAGACGAGGAAATCATCGGGAAAATAATCCATCAGGCAGTCGGGGCGCTCTCCGGGCTTGCGGCCGGAAAGAGGCCGGGAATAGTTCTCGATGCCGTGGCAGACGCCCGTCTCCCGCAGCATCTCCAAGTCGAAGCGGGTCCTCTGCTCCAGGCGCTGGGCTTCCAGGAGCTTGCCGCCCGCGCGCAGGACTTCGAGCCGTTCTTTCAATTCCGCTTCGATGTCCTTGAGCGCCCGCTCCAGAGTGGGCTGGGTCGTCACGAAATGCCGCGCGGGATAGACATAGACGCGGTCTTTCTCGCGCAGGTTCTCCATCGTGAGGGGGTCGATCTCGGTGATCTTCTCGATCCCGTCGCCGTCCAGATGGACGCGCAGGGCGGTCTCGAGATAGGCCGGGAATATCTCCACCGTGTCCCCCTTGGCGCGGAACTTCCCCCGCGAGAAATCGACCTCGTTCCTTTCATAGGAGATGCGGACCAGCTCGGAAAGGAGGGTCTCGCGGGATTTCTTCTGTCCTTTCTCCAGGCGGACGCAGAGCTCCTTGTAGGCCTTGGGCGAACCCAGGCCGTAGATGCAGGAGACCGAGGCCACGATGACGACGTCTTTCCGCTCGAGGAGCGACGAAGTGGCCTTCAAGCGCAGGCGGTCGATGTGGTCGTTGATGTCGGCGTCCTTTTCGATGTAGGTGTCGGACGACGGCACATAGGCCTCGGGCTGGTAGTAATCGTAGTAGGAGATGAAATACTCGACGGCATTATCGGGAAAAACGGCTTTGAGCTCGGCGTAGAGCTGGGCTGCCAGGATCTTGTTGGGAGATATCACGAGCGCGGGTTTTCCCGCCTTGGCGATGACATTGGCCATGGTGAAGGTCTTGCCGGAACCCGTCACTCCCAACAGGACCTGGTGCGGCTTGCCAAGGGCCAGCCCCTCCGTCAATTCGCGGACGGCCTGGGGCTGGTCCCCGGCCGGCTTGAAATCCGATTTAAGATTGAAACCTTTCATGGCGTAAGATATAATACCAAATCACGCTCGACCATTCGATGAAGGAGGTCTCACCATGCGGTCCAAGAACATAGCTGTCGCTGCGGTCCTATCCCTGATTTTATCGGCCCAGGCCTTTGCGGCCAGGTTCGTGATCGACCCCGTCCATTCGGATGTTTCTTTCAAGATCCGCCACATGATGGTCTCCAAGGTGTCCGGCAGGTTCGGCGGATTCTCCGGCGAAGTCAACTATGACGATAAAAATCCGGCGGCCTGGAGCGCCCAAGCCACGATCGACGCCGCCAGCATCGACACCGACAACGCAAACCGCGACGCCCATCTGGAAAGCCCTGATTTCTTCGATGTCCAGAAATATCCCGCCATCACCTTCAAGTCCACGGGCGTCAAGAACGTGAGCGGAGGCAAGGCCCAGTTGAGCGGCCTGCTCATGATGCACGGCGTGGAAAAGCCGGTGGTCCTGGACATGGAAGTGGGCGGCGTCATAACGGAAAAAGGCAAGACGAAGGCGGGATTTGAAGCCGCAACGAAGGTCAACCGCAAGGATTTCGGGATCTCCTGGAACAAGATGCTGGACAGCGGCGGGGTGGCGCTGGGCGACGAGGTGGAGATATCCATCCGCATCGAAGCCGAACTGGCGGAGGCGCCGAAGATGCCCGCGCCCGCTCCTAAAAAATAGTCATTTAAAGAATACTTTAGAGAATTCGAGCCACTCGGGGGTGACGGTCTTGAGTTTTGCCGTCGCCTCTTCAAGGGAGACCCCGACCACATCGTTGCCCCGGAGCGCCACCATCTGGCCGAACTTCTTTTCGTTCACGAGTTCCGCCGCTTTGTGGCCCACGCGGGTCCCTAAAATCCTGTCAAATAGCGTCGGAGCTCCCCCACGCTGGATGTGGCCGATGACGGCCGCGCGCGTTTCAAGCTTGGTCTCGCTTTCAATGATCCCCGCTAACCGGTCTCCGACCCCCCGCTTTCTAAGGAGCATGTGCCCGAAATCATCCAGAGCTTCCTTG
>MGUS01000003.1:0-4618 GCA_001800085.1 Elusimicrobia bacterium RIFCSPLOWO2_01_FULL_60_11
CAGATGAACATGGAGGGTTTGACCCCGCCGAAGTTGGGGTTCACCATGAGGGCGCTCCCGATGGTGTTGAAGGCCTTCACGAAGTTGGCCTCCGGCACGGCTTTCTGGAGCTGTTCCATAAGGGAATCGTCCAGGGAGGTGAAGAATTTGAGCAGGCCGTTCTCTGGCGCTTTGTCCGCGATGGGATTGGTGGCGTCCAGAATGGTTTTCCCCTTCAAATTCGCCGCTCCCGCCGCCTTAAGAGCTTCTTTTGCCGCAGTGCCCTTGACTGCCAGCGCGATCAAGCCCCCAAAAGCCGCCGTCTGGGCAAAGTCCCCCACCTGCGCCCCTTTGCCCGCCTTCTGCTTCCATTCCGCGAGTTTCTCGGGACTGCGCGTCCCCAGCATCACCTCGTGGCCGTATTTGATGAAGCCCGCAGCCAACGCCTGGGCCACCACGCCTGAACCTAAGATTCCTACTTTCATTTCGTTCTCCTTTTACGTTTCGGTCAGCGCTCGGGAGCTCAGGGCAATGCCCTCATTGGCCTCCTTGCAGAACAGGGAGACCTTACTAAATTTCACTAAATTACCTGTCAAAAATGGCTGTTTCACTTAATTTAGTGAAATTTAGTAAGGTCTCCCTGGTCCCTGTGCGCTAATTTATACCCCGTATCCACTGCGCTATCAGGCACATTCTCCCATGTTCCGCACCTCATCTTGACGGCCGCCCCCCCCGTCCTTCATGGCGCCCTGCAGCTGAACGCCCAGGTGCTCCACAATCAGGTCTATATTGATTTTGGCCATATCTTGGCTCCTTTACTAAATTTGATTTTTTAAAATGGTTTTGATCTGAGGTTTCAGCGTAGGCAGGTCTTGTTCGACCACTGCCCATACGATTTCGCGGTCGACGCCGAAATAGTCATGGACAAGGATATTTCTCATTCCCGTGATCTTGGACCACGGGATTTGCGGATTTTTATCTTTGAGTTCTTGGGTCGTGTTTCGGGCGGCTTCTCCGAGGATTTGAAGGTGTCGGACGATCCAGGTCTGAACTAACTCGTCTTTCCAGAATGCGTCGCGGCCGCGAGCGGCGTACTTTTCAATGCGTTCTATGGCTTCAAGGATGTCTTCGAAGCGTTGTTTGTCGCTTCTCACAAGGGGATGGCTTCACGGAGCACCCGGTCATGGATCCGGGGGCGGAGGCCACTTTCCGTGACCACATCCACCCTATGGCCCAGCTTGGATTGGACATCCATCATAAATCCACCCAGATCCAGAAGGCTGTGACCCGGGGTCATGTCCACCAGAAAATCGATGTCGCTGGCCTCATCGTCTTCGCCGCGGGCGACAGAGCCGAAGAGCCGGATGTTCTGAGCGCCGTAACGGCCGGCAAGCTCAAGAATCTCGGCCCGTTTGGACCTTACTAAAAGCAGCAACTTTATTTTAGCCATCAAAATTCCTCTAGAACTATTCTAACTGATTTTTGGTGTTTTTCAACTCATCTTTTGCTTCATGCCCTCAACGCGCCCACGGCCAGGCACAGCCAGCCGGCCAGCAAGAGCAAGCCCCCCACCGGCGTGACGGCGCCCAGGCCTTTGATGCCCGTGAGGGCCAGGGCGTATAAACTGCCTGAAAAAAGGATTGTCCCCGCCAGGAACAGCCAGCCCGCCGAGCGCGTGAGCGGGTGGGGATATTGCACGGCCGCCCAGGCGCAGGCCAGCAGGGCCACGGCGTGGATGAGGTGGTACCTCACCCCGACTTCATAGACGGCCAGCATCTCGGGGATAAGCCGTGTTTTGAGGAGGTGCCCCCCAAATGCCCCGGCAGCAACGGCGGTAAAACCGAGGAGGGCTCCGGTGAAAAGGAAAAGGCGGTCGATGGTCATCAAATGAATGACCTCACAACTTTCATGCAGTGTCTTTTCTCTTGGAGAGCTCGCGAGGGGGCCATCGCCTTCGAACGCTAAACGCGCGGGTGTAAGCGAATGTGAGCGAAGGGTAATGCCCGAATGCTCCGAAGCCGGCATTTTGGATGGGAGGCTCCGGTCGCCGCAGGCGACTGGAGGGAAACCACGGAGAGGTTTCCGGCAGAAGTCCGGCCTGCGAGAAGCCAATGAGGGCATTGCCCTGAGCGACCCCATCTTTCATGGCTCCCTGCAACTGCACGCCCAGGTGTTCCACGATGAGGTCCATTTTGATCTTGGCCATGAGGTAGCTCCTTTAGTATTTAAGGGGACTTGACGTCCCCTATCCCCTAAGCCGGCTTACCGCTGAAAGACAGTGTCTGCATGCCATTCAAGGAATTCGCGATTGGGACGTTCTGACGCATTATGAGGGAGCCACAACTCCGTTTTATCAAACTGATAATAATATTTGCCGTTGTTGAAATCGTCCTTGAGTCGTTTGCTTACATGTAATTTGTAGTCAGGGGCAACTGTTACATACCCACGGTCATACAGGGTGTGAAGATCGGATTTGAGAAGAATGCCATTGTCAACCGTGTGTTGGCCCCCCTCACTCACTGGTTTGATATGGGCTGCTTCCAATACGGGCACGATTTTCTCTTGTGTAATGGCACAACGCCTTTGATAATTATCCAGGACTGAGAGTCGGAAAGTCCCTTGGCCCAAGCGTTGTTTGACCAGAATGGGATCTCCATAAACTGGCCTGGGTTGTGGGCTGCTGCCCGGCACACTCCAATGCCTTATCTTTTCAGAAACCATTCTCCAAACCTCTTTGCCGGTTCCTAACGATGTGTCATAGGTTTTCCCCTTCACGATGTTGAGATGGAAGTCATCGGGCGCAGGAATCCATTGATCTCGTGGAAAGAAAAAGGGCTGAACCAGCAAAATGCAGCCAATTTTGTAATCGGCATATGCGATGGGACGGTGTCTCCGATATTTTTCCACCTTTTTACGAAGCTCTTCCAGAGAAACCACGCCGTTCTTTTCACCGAAAGACTGCCATACCAAACTACATTGTACTGGAGGCGTGAAGTGAGCAAAGAAACCCCCGCCCACGATAAAATTTTCCGGGGCATGAAGTTTGAATAATAATGGCTCACCCGGCGAAAGCACTCTAAAACTTTCAGCCTGTCCTGGCTGCCAAAAGTTAACTTCGTCCAGAGGGGCCCGTTCGCTTAAGAACCGGAACCACTCATTGTCAGTGACGGCGACATAAATCCGCATACTCATCGAATTTTATCTGATTTTTTGAAATAAATCCTTATGTTTTTGATTCATTTTATCCCTGATTTGGTAGACTCGCCATAAAGGAGGAAATACCATGAACAAAATAGAATTTGCCAAGCTTGAAAAGTTACTAGGTAAGCTGCAGACCGAATACTTCGGTGACCAAGAAGGCCCCGATTTCGACGCAATTTATGAGCTTATCGATGAAGCGAAAAATGCATTTTAAGTCCTGAGGCCCCCTCCAAGTCAAAATAAGGGGTATTTTGGCCCCGGTACCCTTCCTTTCTATCGGCCCAAGCGAGCGGCCGCGCCCTGGCGTAGAAAAAGGTATCCCCTCGCTCGCCCGGACCAGGCTCGCTGCGGGGTGTGCCTATCGAGCGCATTCGCGTAGGCCTTTGGCGAGCCCACCCATCAATATCCCGTATCCACCGCGCTGTCGGGCACATTCTCCCATGACTTAAGCCGCCGCCAATCTTTTTATGATCGGGAGAAATTTCTTCATCTGCTTCTCTGAAATGCAAAGCGGAAGGAATTTCAGGCCAAGGGCTTGAGCCATTTTGGAGATCCGTGAAATAGAAGCCGAGCGGATCCCCCCGCTCTTCAAATCCCGGGAAATCGCGCTTTTCTGCGTGTGAAGGACTTTCGCAAGGTCCGAATAGGACCAGTGTTTGCGCTCTAAAGCGTTGAGAAGCTGGACTTCCAGCTGGAATGCCGGCCATCCTTCCTCAAAAAGCCGGCGAAATTCCGGATCTTCCATTTCTCGATCGAACACGCTCTTGAATTTTTTCTTATTCTTCATAATAGGTCCCCTCGTTTACACGCATCAAATAGTCCTGCCTGTAGCTGATCGCCGTCTTCAAACATTCCAGATCGTTTTTGGATTTAGCAAGCTGTTCATAATGCTCGTATCCCGGCATTGCTCCATCCCGTTTATAATACCACTCAGCCGTGAAAAACTTTCCGGGGTAGAGAAGGTGGTTTTCACGGCCTTCAGATGTTAACACAAATGTGAACGGATGTCAAGGGCGCCGTTTCTCATGCCCCTAGTATACGGAAGGCGGTGGGGCGGGGCTAGGCGGGGATTATGTCAACCTGTGTAGAATTTGGGGTCGCTCAGGGCAATGCCCTCATTGGCTCCTCTTCTTTTCGCAATTTGCATCTGTGCACCTCTCGTTTGAAGGTTTTCCGTCAGGACCGTATCATGATGAGGAGCATCTTGAACTTTTCCGCGGAATGGACGGCGTGGGGCCGGCCGGCGGGGAGCAGGATGATTTCGCCTGTTTTGACTTGCCGGGTCACTTTTGAGACCGTGATGTCGGCCTTGCCTTCGAGTAGGGTGATGAGGGCGTCGAAAGGCGCGGTGTGTTCGCTCAACCCCTGGCCCGCGTCGAAGGCGAAGACGGTGGCCGTGCCGGTTTTTTTGGCGATGACTTGCCGGCTGACCACGGAG
>MGUS01000003.1:4632-17903 GCA_001800085.1 Elusimicrobia bacterium RIFCSPLOWO2_01_FULL_60_11
CTCAAAGCCCTGAACGGAAGCGGCCAGGTCTTTCGAGGACAAACTGTCCAGATGGGATTCGATGTTTTGGGCATGCTTGCCGTGCGTGCGGGCGAGTGACGCGACCTCGGTTTTCAGGGTCGCCAAAAGCCGGCTGATCTCTTTCTTTTTTTCGGGATCCACCGCCTTCATATTGTGAAGGGAAGCTTCGATTTTCTCGATCGTCTTTTCAATCATAGGGCTGGCCTCAGTATACCACTTCCCCGCGCCCTGTGGCGTGCATGAGCACCAAAAGCAGCGCCACGGCCGCGTAGGCCAGGGCGAAATCCGGCGCGGCCAGGAGGCCGAACTTGTTCTCTACGCCCAAGGGCGTGAGGGTGTAGGCATGGATCAGCCCCACGGCTGAGAGCGCCGCCGCCACCGCGGTCCAGGCCGCGGCCAGGAGCAGTTTCTTCTCAAGAAGATGCACCATGACCGCGGCGAATATCATGGAGGTCAAGAGGAACCCCTGGTTCAGGGAGATGACGCCGTGGATGTAAAGGTCGCCGCCGAACGACGGGGCCACATCGTAAAGCGTTCCCCCCGCTTTGCGCACGCTCACATCCACCAGAAGCAGGGCCCAGGCCGCGAGGCAGGGAATGAGGCCGAAGGCCACGCCCAGGGTGTGGTGGCGGGGCACATCCTTGAAGGCCTGTGAAGTGATGGAGATGCCTATCCAAAGCAGGATGCCGAGCGTGGCTTCCAGGGGAATGACTTTCAAGACAAGCCCCACCGCGCCCGTGAGGCAGAGCAGTGTGATGGCGATGCCGTTCATGACCGAGTAGCCGGCCCGCGCGCCCATGGCCTTCCAGGCCGGGTGGCCGATGTAGATGGTGGTGGGAAAGGGGCTGCCGAAGAGCGCCGCGGATAGGCCGCCCAGGCCGTTGGCCAGCAGGGAGGACTTGGTGTCGAAGCGGTCGCCTGCCGCCTCCGCGCTTTCCAGGTTCTGCAGGGAACCTATGACGTTGAAAAGCCCCATGGGGAATATCACCGACATATACCGCCAGCCGCGCGGGTCGGTCATGAGGGCGAAAAAGTTCGACAGAGCGGGGACGGGGAAATGGACCCCCAGCTTTACATTTTCGGCCGCGGGAGGCATGGGGAAGAGCCCGAAGGAGCGCAGACCCCAGGCCAGGACCGTACCGGTCAGGACCGCCACCAGCCCGCCCGGCAGGCCCAGGGGCATTTTGGCGCGCGAGGCGTAGGCGATGAGGATGATCATCATGGGGACAATGGCGACGGCGGGCGAGCTGAAGATCTGGAAGACGAACCCCATGGAGATGAATGTGAGGGCGATGCCGGAGAGGGCGCAAAGAAGGGCCGCGCGCGGCGTGTGGCGGCGGAGCCAGTCCCCCGCGAAGGCGCCCGCGATCTCCATGACCGCGCTCAAAAAGCAGGCGAAGAGGCCGACTTGCCAGGCGAGGTTCGGGTCCCCGGTCTCCCGGTAAACGGGCGCCATGATGAGGAAAACGAAGGCCAGCAGGCTGACCGTGTTGATGCCGTAGGGCAGGGCCGTCACGTCCGAGCGGCCTGTTTCCCGCATGAGGCGGCGGGCCTGCCAGGCGTAAAAGAGGTTCCCCGCCAATATGGAGAGCGCCGCGCCGGGCAGGATGCGCCCGGTCACAAGCTCCGCCGGCAGGCCGCAGACGGTGCGGCAGAGCACGTCGATGAGCATGAGCTGGAGCAGGTTGTCGATGAACAGGCCGAAGAAGCCGTCGATGTCCCCCCGCGCCAGCCAGGGGTTTGAAGCCGTTTTAATTATTTAGGTGCCGGCGCCTTGTCTCCCATCATGGGGCAGTCCGCCATGGCCGCTCCGCCCTTATGGTCGCACATCCCCTTGTTCTTGTGGCACATGCCGCCCGAACCCATCATGTAGCCCACGATCCAGCCGAGCAAAATGAGGACGATGGCCGCGATCACCTTGGTGCCGCAGTGGCGGCCGCCGGGACAGCACTTCTTGGACTCTTCGCCTTCGTGACCTTTTTCCATTATGAGACCTCCTTAAATTGACGGTCCTTCAAGTATACAAGGTTTTTGATACAATGAGGACAGCTTCATTCTGGAGGTCCCAACCATGAAAAAAATAAAATTCGTCCTTGCCGTTCTTTTGGCGTCGTGCGCGCTCTCGTCGCGGGCCTTTGCCGGGTGGCATTTCGGGGAATCCAAGGACTTGGGGGTGAACATCGAATACTTCGATTACGTCGAGCTCCTGCCCGACGGCACGCCCGTCTATTTCCTGGGCACCGACATGCGCTACCAGGTGACCTTGACGAACGAGGGCAACCGCACCTTCAACAACTTCCAGTCCAAGGCCGTCGTGAAATGGGCCGACGATTACACCTGCCAGCTCTGGTGGCTGGACAACCGCACCGTCTCCTACGTCAAGGACGCCCCTCTTCCCGGCGCTTCCGATTCAGGCCTGCGCCCGGCCGGCATGCGCAAGGGCGAACAGTCGAACTTTATGGCGACTTACCCCATCCCCATGGACCTCTGCCTCGGGGACGCCTACCTGGAGATCCAGGGGCGGCACCGGAACTCGAGCGGAAAAGAGGAGACGGCGTCATTCGCCATCCCGCTCAAAGCCAGATTCAAGCGGAGATAAATGAACGACTACCCCATCTCCGACCTGGTCACCATACTCCAGACCGCCATCAGCCCCGTCATCCTCATATCCGGGGTGGGATTGCTGCTCCTCACCATGACCAACAGGTTGGGCCGCACCATCGACCGAGCGCGCGAGTTGACCGACGAAACGGAAAAGGCGGGCTCTGCCGCGAAAGAGCATATCCGGGCCCAGCTTGACATCCTCTTGCGAAGGGCGCGCTTGATCCGCCTGGCCATCATATTGGCTTCAGGCAGCGTGCTCAGTGCCGCCATCCTTGTCATCACCCTCTTTTTGAGTTTTTTGCTGGAGATCGACGCCGCTCACGCCATCACGGCGCTTTTCTGCGTCTGCCTTCTGCTTTTGGTGGGTTCTTTGGCTCTATTCATCCGCGAGGTGAACGAGTCGCTCGCGGCTTTGAAGCTGGAGATGAAGCGGTTCGGGGTTGATTGAGAGTAGCGGCGGGTCAGCCCTGCCAGCCGTCGAAGGCCTTGGCCGGGATGGTGCCCAGGGTCTCGTGCACCTTGGCGTTGAATTCCTTCATGTTGAGCGGTTTTGTAAGAACGCCTTTGACGTTCGATTCCATGCTGATCATCTGGAATGTGCTTGTATCCATGGCGCGCGCGGTCACGACATATATGGGGATGTCGGGCGCGGCCGCCTGCAGGTCTTTGAGCACGTCGAAGCCGCCCCGGCCGGGCATCATGAGGTCCAGCAATATCAAGTCGAATTGCTTGCCCCCCTTGATGGCTTTCAGGGCCTCATCACCCGCGCGGACGGACGCGGTCTTGAACCCCTGGCGGGAAAGCCCCATCTGGTAGAGCTCGCAGACGGACGCGTCGTCGTCGACGACGAGGATGGTCTTGGATTTGGGGTCGGTGGGGTCCATATCTCCAATTATCTATTTTCCGCTGTGTACAATCAATAGTCCGATTTGGTATCATTTTATCCTATCGCGGGTGGCACTTTTCTAATGCTATTAGATTTAAGGAAAGTGCGACCGAGCTTCAGCGAGGAAGTGCCGCATCATTCATTGTTATTAACAAAGCGGCCGCTACCCGCGAGATGCTTAAGACAGTTTTTTAGTGATTCTCGCGGGTGTGGTACAATGGTAGAACACGACCTTGCCAAGGTTGAGACGAGGGTTCGATTCCCTTCACCCGCTTAGCGATTTGGCTCGAATCCGTTTCTCGACGATAAAACTTTTATACACACTTACCCCTGCCCCGCGCGCGAAACAGGAATCTCGTCCAGGAGGCGTCTGCCGTGAATACCGTTGAAATCGTTGAATCGCAAAAAAGGGATTGGAACAAAGTTGCGCCCGCTTGGGAAAAGTGGGACTCAGACCTGGACCAAAATTGGTCCTTCATCAACCACTTGATCGTCGGTTACGCGCGCGTCCGGCCCGGATTAAAAGTTCTGGACCTGGGCTGCGGGACCGGACACCCGGCTTTTCTGGCTGCCGCCGCTGTGGGTCGCCAAGGACAGGTCGTGGGCGTGGATTTGGCCGAGAACATGGTGCAGTCCGCCAACAAAAAGGCAAAGTCCTTGGGCTTTACCCAATTGGCATTTGAAGCGGGCGACGTCACCCATCTCAAGTTCGAAACGAACACTTTTGATGCCGTCATCAGCCGGTTTTGTTTCATGTTTGTGCCCGAAATTGAAAAGGCGCTCTCCGAAACTTTGCGCGTCGTTAAACCAGGCGCTTTCTTCTCGGCTGCCGTGTGGTCGGCCGCGGACAAAAATCCTTATCTTAAGTTACCCATAGATGTGCTCAAGGGGTTCATAGAAATTCAGGCGCCAGGGCCCAATGACCCCAGTTTGTTTCGCTTTGCGCATCCTGGGCTTTTGGCCGGCATAGCGCAGAAGGCCGGGTTTCAAGTCGTGGATGAGCAGGAAGTGACCGGCGAGGCCTATAAAAGCTCGGCCGAACAGTATTTTACGAGCCTCATGGAAATTGCCGCCCCCCTTCAAAACTTGTTCGCAAAGCTCGATCCCAAACAGACAGAAGAGGCCGAGGCCAAAATCAAGCAGGAGGCCGGGAGCTTCCGTGTCAACGGCAAACTGGCGCTCCCGTTCGCCGTCCGAGTCATCTCCTGCCGGAAACCGGCTTAAAAGACATCACTAAAATCCTGTCATTTCTCCTCGTACTTTCCTCAATTTCATATCCTTTCCCATCACAGATCCACGCGCGTTCCCGCGGGGAAAAAGAGGACATCTCATCCCGCGTGCTCTGGACGAAAGAATTTTCCGGCGCCGTCATCCGCGCCGAACTGCTGAACAAGCATGGGCTCCTGCATGTGGTGGCCCGCGAAGGCATGAAGAAACCGTCCGGCGTGAAAAAGGAGGATTGGCCCAAGAAGCGGTATTTAGTCCGCCAGGACGGCGCCGTGCTGTGGGAAGGAGACGCGCGCTCGACCACCTTGCTGGCGGAGGATCCTTTCCCCGTGATCTTGGGGATCGAGGGCAAAAGCGTATATTTAGAGGCCATCGATCTTAAAGGCGGCCAAGTATGGAGGCGCGAGTTGCAGGAAGGTTTCCCCGTCTCCACCCTGGCGGATCCGGCCGGCTCAAGGATATTTCTTGTTCAGCTTCCTTTCGCCTGGATGGAGGCAATGGACAAACCCTTCCCCGCAAAAATGGCGGCTGTGGATCTATCGAACGGCGGCACTCTCTGGGTGGCCGAGCTGGAAGCCCTGCAAGGGGGGTTGGGCGGTTTCGGCGGGGACTTCTCCCTTTCGGGGGGCACTCTCTGGTGGGCGGGTGGCCGCAGGGCCGCCGCCGCGGATCCGTCCGGCGGCCGAATCCATTGGCAGGCGCCGATCGAGGGAGATTTCAAGGATTCGCGGCACTGGGCTTTCGGCAAGGAGCTGGCGTTCGTTTCCAATGGAAACGCCGTCTGGGCGCTTTCGGCGGGGAACGGGCTGTTGTGGAAAAAAACGCCGCCGGAAGGGGCGGAAGTGCATGGCCTGTTTTGGGATTCGGGGCGTCTGGCCTGCGCCAGCCTTGACGACAAAGAGCTGCACATGGAACTGCTGGATGCCGCGAACGGCAAAGTCCTCTGGACCCGGTCCTTCCGGCACAAAAAAAAGAAGATGGGGAATCCTCCTGCCGGCATGGCTTTCTCTCAAGACCTCCTGGCCTTGGCGGCAGGCGGCAAGATTTTTGGGCTCCGGGCCTCATCCGGAGAAACGGCGTATGAAAGACCGGTGAAGTCCAAGATATTCGGCCAGTGGAAAAGATTGACCCACCATAAAAACCACTTTGTTTTATCCGGGCCGGAAGGCGCCTACGCCTATACCCTGGACTCGGGCGAGCCCTTATGGGAAAATTCAGATTTCATCGACCCGATTTATGAGCAGAGAAAAATAAGGCAGGCCACGGTTCAGCTCGGTTTGAGCGGCCTTTACTTCCACGAAGCGCCCGGGGCACAGGAGGCCTGGAAGCAGTACCGTTCCGGTTCCCGTTCCTACTCCGACGCGGCCATCACGGCGGCATCGGCGCAGTACAGCCACAACGTCATCCAGGACGCGAAATTGCGGCAATCGGCGGCCGGCATTTCGGAAAGCATGACCGGTCTCATCGAGATCGATCTGGCTCTGGTGAACCGCGCTCTCGGAGAAAGATACGGCGCTTTCTATCGCCATCGCGGCATGAAATTGGGGGCGCTCAAGGCGTCCGAAAATGTGGACGCGGCCCTGGTCGACATGGAAAGCGGACAATTGACGGAGATCGGGCTGCAAAAGACCGCCTCGGCCTGCCTCCCCCAGTTTCTGATCGACCCCGTGAACCGGAGGGTGTATCAGGCCATACGCCAGATGGCCCTCATGTGCAAGGACGAGAATAAACTCATCGCCTACAGATATTGATTCAGTTCCTGCGCCAAGCCAGCCATTTAGCGAATAAACTTTTAACGAACGGCGTCAGCCGCGTGCGGTTGAAGGCGTCCCCCGCCTGCTTTATGGCCTCGGCCTGCGTGGGGTAGGGGTGGATGACCCCCGCGAGCTTGCCCAAGCCCGCGCCCTGCGTGATGGCGAGAGTCAGTTCGCCTATCATCTCCCCCGCGTGGCGCGCCACGATGGTAGCTCCCAATATTTTATCCGTTCCCTTTTTGACAAGGATTTTCACGAAACCATCCTCTTCCCCGTCGATGACGGCCCGGTCCACGTCCTTCATTTCCCTTAAAAATATTTGGACTTCGATCCCCTTTTCCTTGGCTTCCCGCTCATAGAGGCCCACATGGGCGATCTCAGGGTCCGTGTAGGTGCACCAGGGCATCACAAGGGACGGGAGTTTCTTGCTCTTGAAGAAGAGCGCGTTCTGGATGACGACGCGCGCCGCCGCGTCCGCCGCGTGGGTGAACTTCCAGTCCATGCAGATGTCCCCCGCGGCGAATATGTCCGGGTTCGTGGTCTGGAGGTAGTCGTTCACAATGACGCCCTTGGCCTCGTACCGCACTCCTACGGCCTCCAAATTCAACCCCTCCACATTGGGTGTCCTGCCCGCCCCCACCAGGATTTCATCGACCGCCAGGGAGCTCTGCTTGTCTCCCGATATGTAGCGCAGGGCTTTTTGCCCCCCTTCAAGCGTTACTTTAAGGATTACCGCGTTCAAAACGAGATTTATGCCTTCCTTAAGGAACTTATTCTGGACGATGGATGCCGCGTCCGCGTCTTCGCGGTTCAAGATATGGGAACCGCTGTGGAATAGGGTCACTTCGCTCCCCAGGCGGCGGAAGGCCTGGGCCAGCTCGCAGCCGATGGGCCCGCCGCCTATGACCGCCAGACGGCGGGGCAGGGAAGTCAGATTAAAAACTGTTTCGTTCGTGAGATGACCAGCTTCTTTCAGGTCGTTGATGCCGGGGTCCGCGGCCCGCGCGCCCGTAGCTATGACGGCCTTCTTATATTTGAGGGTCTGCCCCCCCACTTCGAGGTTTCCGCGGCCCGCGAAACGGGCCTCGCCCAGAAAAACATCCACGCCCAGGCCTCTGAATCGCTCCGCCGAATCGTTGCGGCCGATACCGGCGCGGATGTTGCGCATGCGCTCCATGACGGCGGGGAAATCGACTTGAGTGCCCGGCGGAATTTTCACGCCGAACTTTGCCGCATCCAGGGCGTCCGCCGCCGCGCGGGACGAGCGGATGACCGCCTTTGAGGGCACGCAGCCGAAATTCAGGCAGTCGCCGCCCATGAGATTTTTTTCGATGAGGGCGACCTTGGCGCCCAGCCCCGCGGCGCCGGCGGCCGTGACGAGCCCCGCCGTGCCCGCGCCTATGACGGCGATGTTATAGGTCATGGAGGGCCTTGCGCGCGATGCGGGCGAGAAGCAGAGTGACGGCCAGGGTGGCGGCAAGCCCCGCGATGCGGAGCGCCCATTGGGCCCGCCCCGCCCCGCCGCCCGCGGCGGAGGCCGCTTCCCCCGCCAGGGAGCCGATATAGACGTAAAGCGCCGTGGCCGGGAGCATGCCGGTCCAGGACGCGAAGAAATAATCTTTCAGGGACACTTTTGTGAGGCCGTAGGCGTAGTTGAGGAGGTTGAAAGGAATCACGGGCGAGAGGCGCGTGAGCCCCACGATCTTCCAGCCCTCGCGCGCCACGGCTCGATCGATGGACTTGAACCTGGCGTTGCCGGCGAGTTTTTTTTCCACGAATCCCCGCGCGAGGTAACGGCCCGTCAAGAAGGCCGCCGTGGCCCCCAGGACGGAGGAGACCGACACTAACACCGTGCCGATGGCCGGGCCGTAGATGGCTCCCGCTCCCAGGGTGAGCACGGTGCCGGGCACGAAGAACACGCAGGCCAGGATGTAGGCGATGACAAAGGCGCCCATGCCGGCGGGGCCGGCGGCGCGGATCCAGTCCAGGATGTGGGTCAGGAGGTCAATCGGGCAGGCGCTTGGCGAGGGGTTTTCTCGAGGGGTAGCCCTGGTCCAGCTCGTGCCAGAAACGCACGCGCTTTTCCCCGAACTTCCAGCAGAGGTAGACTTCCTGGTTGCCGTCCGCCTGGATGTGGGGAAAGTCCACCAGGCCCATCTCGAAATCCTTGACCGCGCAGCCCATCTCGATGACCGCGTCAATCTCCTTGCGCGCCTGCTCCAGGAGGAAATGCGCCTGGGAGTTCTTCATCTGGTAGTCGGCGGCCTCTTTGGCCGTCATGTCTTCGGGGTCCTTGGAGGCGCGGGCCCTGGCGCGCAGGCCTTCCATGATGCGCTGGGCGTTCTCGCGGAACCCCCAGAAATTCTGGAAATGCTCCTCCAGGCGCGGGATGAGCGCGTTCACTTCGTCCGGCGTGAATGTCTGAGGCGGTTTTTCTGCCATGGGGGCATTATATCTCATTATGATATAATATGTCCATGTCAAGCATCCAAGCCCCTTCCGTCCCAAAACGCCTCATTCTGGCCAAGCCCCGCGGTTTCTGCGCGGGCGTTGAACGCGCCATCGAGATCGTGGAGATCGCCCTCAAGATCTATCCGCCCCCCGTCTACGTCTTCCACGAGATCGTGCACAATACCCATGTCGTCAAGGACCTGGGCAGCCGCGGCGCCATATTCGTGAACGAGATCTTGGACGCGCCGGACGGCTCCGTGCTGGTCTTCTCGGCCCACGGCGTTTCCCCCGCCATCCGCGAAGAGGCCCGCAAGAAGAACCTGAAGCTCATCGACGCCACCTGCCCCCTGGTCACCAAGGTCCACATGGAAGCCATACTTTTCGCCAAGCAGGGCTGCACCATATTGCTCGTGGGGCACGACGGCCACGACGAAGTGGTGGGCACCATGGGCGAGGCCCCCGACCGCATCATCCTAGTGGACACCCCGGAGGACGTTGAGAAACTGCGGGTGGAAGACCCCGACAAAGTGGCCGTCATCACACAGACCACGCTTTCGCTGGACGACACCAAGGACACCATCGCCGCCATCAAGAAGAAATTCCCCAAGGTCATATTCCCCCCCAAGGAAGACATCTGCTACGCCACCACCAATCGCCAGATCGCGGTCAAAGAGATCGCCACGAAGGCGGACCTCATACTCGTCATCGGCTCCGAGAACTCCTCCAACTCCAAGAGGTTGCAGGAAGTGTCCAAGGACAAGGGCGTGCAGGCCTATCTCATCGATGACGTCACCAAGATCAAGCCGGAATGGTTCGAGGGCGTGGAGACCGTGGCCATCACGGCCGGCGCGAGCGCGCCGGAACATTTGGTGCAGGAAGTCCTGACTTATTTCAAGAAGCTGGGCGTTTCGGAAGTGAAGGAAGAAGAAGTCATCTCAGAGGCCGTGAAATTCGGCCTGCCCCCCGAGCTCACCAAAGAACTCTCTACTTTAGCTTAATCCCCATCTTCTTTTCGAGCGAGGCGAGCTTGCTCACGATGGGGTTCTTGGCGCCTTTACGGTCATCCACTTCGATCAGGACCATCACGCGGGGCGCTTCTTTTAAGATAGCTTCCCTGCAGCGGCCTATCAAATCCATCACCTCATCCCAATCCCCCTCCACCGCGGTGCCCATGGGCCCCGCTTTATAAGCGAGCCCGCTTTCCGCCACGAGCTTCATGGCGTTCACCAGGGATTGGGAGAGGGAATCCGTCTTTGTGCCTAAGGGAATCAGGGTGAATTGGGCGATCATTAGGAAACCTCCATCATCCGGTCTAATGCCTTCCGCGCGGCAATCGCCGTCTCTTTGGGCACCGTCACCTTGTACTGCATGTCTTCCAGCGACCAGAGCACTTTCTCCAGCGTTATCTTCTTCATGAACTCGCAGCTTGCCTCTTCCGCCGCGGGATAGAACTTTTTTCCGGGATTCTCTTTTTCCAAGCGGTGGAGGATGCCCACCTCGGTGGCGATGATGAATTCCTTGGCCTGCGATTCATGGGCCCGCCGGACGATGCCGTCGGTGGAAAGGATGTGGTCGGCCAGGCCCATGGAGGCGGTCAGGCACCCGCATTCGGGGTGCATCAGGAATTCGGCCTTGGGGTGCCGTTTTTTAAGTTCCGCGATGGGTTCGGGGCGTATGCGCACGTGCGTGTGGCAGGAGCCGTTCCATAGATGTATCTTCCGCTTGGGTTCCTGCATGCGCACCCAGGAGCCCAGGTACATGTCCGGGATAAAAAGGATTTCTTTGTCTGCGGGAATGGACTGAACCACCTTGAGAGCGTTGGACGAGGTGCAGCAGATATCGGAAAGGGCTTTGACGGCCGCGGTGGTGTTCACATAGGCCACCACGACGGCGCCCGGGTGCCCGTTCTTCCAGGCCTGGAGCTGGTCCGCCGTGATGCATTCGGCGAGCGAACAGCCCGCTTCCAGGTCGGGGATGAGGACGGTCTTTTCAGGGTTCAGGATGGCGGCCGATTCCGCCATGAAGTGCACGCCGCAGATGACGATGACGTCCGCGTCCGATTTTTGGGCGTATCTGGCCATGCCCAGGGAATCGCCGAGATAGTCCGCCATGTCCTGGATCTCCGGGAGCTGGTAGTTGTGGGCCACGATGACGGCGTTCCGCTTCTTTTTGAGCTCCAACACTTGCTCTTTCAAGGGGATTTCCGTTATGGCATTACCCAAAAAGTTTCCTTTTTCTTTCAAGGATCTGCTCCACGATCTTTTCCGGCACGTCCATCTCCCCCAGGCGCTCGTGGCCGCTGCCCGGCCCGTGGTAGTCGGACCCGCCCGTGGCCAGCAGGTCGTTCTTTTTCGCGAAATCAAGGAAGTTCCCGATCTGGTCCGCGTTGTGCGTGGGGTAATACACTTCCAGTCCCTGCAGGCCCAGCTTGGCCAGCTCCAGAATGGCCTCCGGGGAGACATAGTAGCCCGGATGCGCCACCACCGGCACGCCCTTGGCCGAGAGTATGGCTTCGATGGCGTCCTTGGGCGTGGGGCCTTCGTAGAAGACATAGGCGGGCTTGCCCTTGGCCAGGAACTTGTCGAACGCCTCCTGGCGCGAGAAGACGATGCCCTTTTCCCGCAGCTTGTCCGCGATGTGGGGCCGGCCGATGGCCGCGCCCCCTTTGCGGTGGCTGAAATCGGAGATGGATATCTTGATGCCCATCTTGCCCAGCTTTTCCAGGATCATCCCGGCCCTCAAAGTCCGCAAACTCCTGTGGTGGTCCAATATCTTCTGGAAGGCATCGTCCTTGTCGTCGATGAAGTAACCCAGCACGTGCACGGCCGACATCTCCTCGCGGGTGTTGATCTCGATGGCGGGGATGATCGTCATGCCCAGCTCCGCGGCCTTTACGCGGGAGGGTTCGAGGCTGCCCGTGGAATCATGGTCGGAGACGGCCAGGTGCGTGATGCCCAGGCGGTGGGCTGCCTCCACGAGCTCTTCGGGTTCTAAAGTTCCGTCGGAATAGGTGGTGTGGGTATGGAGGTCGACTTTCATCCCACCACCTGCCTTCCCGCCTTGCGGGACGGCAGGTGGTGATTTCGCTCCGCGAAATAGGCAGGTGGTGGGATCAACGGTAGATCTTGCCCCCGGTCTCCAGGAACTCCTTCGATTTTTCCTTGAGGCCGCGCTTCAAGGCCTCTTCCTCGGAGACCTGCAGGGACCGGGCATAATCCCGCACGTCCTGCGTGATCTTCATGCTGCAGAACTGCGGCCCGCACATGGAGCAGAAATGGGACGCCTTGGCCCCTTCGGCGGGGAGCGTCTCGTCGTGGAATTCCCGGGCCGTGTCCGGGTCGAGCGAGAGGTTGAACTGGTCCTTCCAGCGGAAATCGAAGCGCGCGCGGCTGAGAGCGTTGTCGCGCGCCTGCGCGCCGGGGTGCCCCTTGGCCAGGTCGGCCGCGTGGGCCGCTATCTTGTAGGCGATGACGCCGTCCTTGACGTCTTTCTTATTGGGCAGGCCCAGGTGTTCCTTGGGCGTGACATAGCAGAGCATGGCGCAGCCGTACCAGCCGATCATGGCGGCTCCGATGGCCGAGGTGATGTGGTCGTAGCCGGGGGCGATGTCCGTGGTGAGGGGTCCGAGCGTGTAGAACGGCGCTTCAAAACATTCCTCGAGCTGCTTCTCCATGTTCTCCTTGATGAGGTGCATGGGCACGTGGCCCGGGCCTTCGATCATGGTCTGGACCTCGTGCTTCCAGGCGATGCGGGTCAGTTCCCCCAGCGTCTCCAATTCTCCGAACTGGGCCGCGTCGTTGGCGTCGGCGATGCTCCCGGGGCGCAGGCCGTCGCCCAGGGAAAAGCTCACGTCGTAGGCCTTCATGATTTCGCAGATCTCCTCGAAATGCGTGTAGAGGAAGTTCTCCCGGTGGTGGGCCAGGCACCACTTGGCCAATATCGAGCCGCCGCGCGAGACGATGCCCGTCACGCGCTTGGCCGTGAGGGGGATATAGCGCAGGAGCACCCCGGCGTGGATGGTGAAGTAGTCCACGCCCTGCTCCGCCTGCTCGATGAGCGTGTCCCTGTAGATCTCCCAGGTCAGGTCCTCGGCCTTGCCGTTCACTTTCTCGAGGGCCTGGTAGATGGGGACCGTCCCGATGGGCACGGGCGAGTTGCGCAGTATCCATTCGCGCGTCTCGTGGATGTTCTTGCCGGTGGAGAGGTCCATGACGTTGTCGGCCCCCCAGCGCGCGGCCCAGATCATCTTCTCCACCTCTTCCTCGATGGACGAGGCCACGGCGGAGTTTCCGATGTTGGCGTTGATCTTGACCAGAAAATTCCTGCCG
>MGUS01000003.1:17948-19271 GCA_001800085.1 Elusimicrobia bacterium RIFCSPLOWO2_01_FULL_60_11
ATGTTGCGGGGGATGATGGCGCGGCCCCGGGCCACTTCGTCCCGCACGAATTCGGGGGCGCAGTTCTCGCGGATGGCGATGTATTCCATCTCGGCCGTGATGACGCCTTTGCGGGCGTAGTGCATCTGGCTGACATTGGCGCCGGCCTTGGCCCGCCGCCCTTTGGCGGATCTTTCCGTGTCCCCGCGGTCCTCTATCCAGGGCGCGCGGATGCAGGGGATGCCTTTGGCGAGATCGATCTCTACGGAGGGGTCGGTGTAGGGGCCGGAAGTGTCATAGACGGTGAGCGGCGTCTCGCCCTGGCCTGAGACCTCTATCTTTCTCATGGCCACGCGCAGGTCGGGCCGGCTGCCTTGGACATAGATCTTGTTGGACGATGGGAAAGGGTCGCGCGTGATGGTCGCTTTCATGATATCTCCTGGAGGGTGAAGGGTGGTCCTATGTTACCAAATACCCGACTTTTCATTCAAGTTTCATTCAAGGAGCCGCTCCAGGTCGAGGATCGCGGAGAGCTTCTGCATGAGCTTGGGAAAATCGATGGGCTTGATGATGTAGGACTGGGCCCCCCTCCGGAAGCTCTGCTCGATGTCCTCGGGGCCGTCCAAGGCCGTGCACATGATGACGGGCACGGCCGCAGTCTTGGGGTCGGCCTTCAAGAGGGTGAGCACCTCCCAGCCGCTCATGTCTCCCATGGTGACGTCCAAGAGGATCAGGTCCGGCCGGTCGCTCCCGGCTTCTTTCAGCGCGTCCCGTCCCGAGTAGCAGGCGCGGGCCTCGAACTTCGCCGGGTCGAAATTTATGCGGATCAATTCCGCCAGAGGCCTTTCGTCGTCCACGATGAGGACTTTGATCTTTTTCATCCCGGTCCTTTCATGCTTTCCGCGCGGAGCTGGCGCTTGAGCACCTTTTGAAGCGAGTTCTTGGGCAGCTCCTTGCGGACCTCGACGTCGCGCGGCCGCTTGTAGGGCGGGAACTTCTCCTTGCAGAAGTCGAGCAGCTCCTGCTTGCCCGCAAGGGCGCCGGGTTTGAGCACCACGAACGCCTTCACGGTTTCATCGCCCGTGTCGTCGGGGATGCCGATGACGGCGGCCTCCAGCACGGCGGGGTGTTCGAGCAGGATGTCTTCCACCTGGGCGGAAAAGACCTTCAGGCCCTTGACGATGATCATGTCCTTGATGCGGTCGCGGATGTAGAGGAAGCCGTCCGCGTCCTGCGCGCCCACGTCCCCGGTGCGGAACCACCCGTCCTTCGTGAAGGCCTCGGCCGTTTCTTTGGGCAGGTTGTAGTAGCCCTTCATCACGTTGGGGCCTTGGACGCAGATCT
>MGUS01000003.1:19311-20101 GCA_001800085.1 Elusimicrobia bacterium RIFCSPLOWO2_01_FULL_60_11
GATGATCTTGATTTTGACGCCGGGGATGGCCTTGCCCACGCTGCCCGCCCGCCTGGCCTTGGGCGTGTTGGAATTGGTGACGGGAGAGGTCTCGGTGAGGCCGTAGCCCTCCATGATGGGGATGCCGATGTTCGCTTCGAACCGGTCCAGTGTGGCGCGGGTCAGGGGCGCGGCCCCCGAGATGCAGAGGCGCACATTCCTGAAAAAGAACCAGCGGATGACCCACTTGGCAAAACCCTTGGCCTGGTCGGCCAGGACCGCGTAGATGGCCGGCACCGCGCTGAAGCAGGTCACCTTGTGCTCGGCCATGAGTTTCAGCCAGGGCTTGGGCGGGCGGATGGCCTCCACCAGCACGACCAGAGCTCCCCGGCAGAATGGCACCAGGATGTTGGCGGTCCAGGCGAAGGAGTGGAACAAGGGAAGGATGACGAGAAAGCGGTCGTCCTTGTTTATTTCCAGCGCTTCCGCCGAAGAGAGAGCGTTGCTCGTCAAGTTGCCGTGGGTGAGCATGGCGCCCTTCGGGTGCCCGGCCGTGCCGGAAGTGTAGAGGATCATCATCACATCGTCCGTCTTGCAGGCCGGCACCGTTTCGGCCGCAGCGGCATAGAGAGCGTCAAAATTCTGCCCGACGACCCAGATGTTCTTCAGGCCGGGATATATCTTTTGCGTTTCTTTGACGGTGTCTTGGAGCGGGGACTGCGTGATGAGGTGCTTGGCCGCGATGTCGTTCAAGATAAAGGCGGCCTCTTCGGCCTTGACCATGAAGTTGATGGGCACCGCCGCGGCCCCG
>MGUS01000003.1:20135-20829 GCA_001800085.1 Elusimicrobia bacterium RIFCSPLOWO2_01_FULL_60_11
CCGGGCAGTTCTTGGCGAAGAGGGCGACGCGGTCCCCGGCGCGCACGCCTTGGGCCGAGAGGCCCGCGGCGAGAGAGAGGACTTTCTCATGGACTTCCTTGTAGGTCCACCTCTTTTCCTGGAAAATGAGGGCCGTCCGGGCCGCGTGTGTTTTCGCGGCGTCTTCGAGGAGTTCGGGAAGGGTCACGGCTATATTGTAACCCTGGGGATGGCGGCAAGCAAGGTCTTTGTGTAGGGGTTTTGCGGCCTCTCGAAGATGTCGGCGACGGAGCCCTGCTCCGCGAGTTCCCCTTCTTTCATGACGAGCACGCGGTCCGCGAGTGAGCGCACGACCGGCAAGTCGTGGGTGATGAAGAGGTAGGATATTTTCCGCTCATTTTTAAGCGAGAGCAGGAGTTCCAATATCTGGGCCTGGAGGGTGACGTCCAGGGCGGAGACGGGTTCGTCCGCGACGATGACCCTGGGCCGGGCGGCGAGCGCGCGGGCGATTCCCAGGCGCTGCCTCTGGCCGCCGGAGAACTGGTGGGGATAATCGTTCAAGATGTCCGGGGGCAAGCCCACGGAACCGAGGAGTTCCCCGGGGCTTTGGGGATTTTTTGACAATGCCAGAGCTTCTTTGAGCATGGCGCCCACGGAGAGTTTGGGGTTCAGGGACGCATAAGGGTCTTGGAATATCATCTGGACATGGCGGGCG
>MGUS01000003.1:21069-25743 GCA_001800085.1 Elusimicrobia bacterium RIFCSPLOWO2_01_FULL_60_11
GGCTTTTCAGTATTTTCCGGGTGTCCCCGCTCTCCACGATCCCGCCGCTTTTCATCACATAGAGCCGCTCCGTCGTCTGCGAGACGATGCCCAGGTGGTGGGTGATGAGGATGAGCGCCATGCCCAGCTCTTTCTTGAGCTGGGCCAGGAGGTCCAAGATCTCTTTTTGGACCGTGACATCCAGCGCGGTGGTGGGTTCATCCGCTATCAGGAGGCGCGGGCGGTTGGCGATGGCCATGGCGATCATGGCCCTCTGCCTCTGGCCGCCGGATACCTGGTGCGGATAAGAGCCGTAGATGCGTTCCGGGTCTCCCATGCGGACGCTCTCCAGGGCTGCCAAAGCCTGTGTCTTGGGGTCAGGTACGTACCTGACCCCAACCTGACCCTGACCTGACCCCGATCCAACCTTGGGGTCTGGTCCCCGGATTTTATCTTGGGACCTGACCCCAAGGTGAACCCGGATAGCTTCTTCAATCTGGGCCCCGATTTTGATGACGGGGTTGAGCGAACTGAAAGGGTCCTGGAATATGATGCCGATGTCCTTGCCCCGGATGTTCCGCATGTCCCGCTCGGGCAGGGAAAGGATGTCCTTGCCCTGAAAAATGATCTTTCCGCCCGTGATCTTGCCTTCATGCGGGGAGATGAGGCGCAGGATGGACAGGGCCAGGGTGCTCTTGCCGCTGCCCGATTCCCCCACCAGCCCCACGGACTCCCCGTCGGCGACTTGCATGGAAGCGTTCCTCACCGCGGGGATGACCTTCTCCCCCCGGAAATAATCGACGGAAAGGTCCTTGATCTCGAGCAGCATCAGGACCTCGGGTCCAGGGCGTCCCGCAGGCCCTCGCCGAAAAGGTTGAAGGCCATGACCGTCGTTAAAATGGCCAGGCCGGGGAAGACGGAAAGCCACCAGGCGAAATAGATGTAGTCCTTGCCCGCGGAGAGCATGTTGCCCCACGAAGGGTCGGGCGGCTGGACACCCAAGCCCAAAAAGGAAAGGGCGGATTCGGTCAAGATCGCCCCGCCCACGCCGAGCGTGGCGCTCACCACGATGGGGGCGGCCACATTGGGCAGGAGGTGGACGAAGAGCACCCGCGAGTTGGAGGCGCCCAGAGCGCGCGCCGCCAAAATGAAATCCCGTTCCCGCAAAGACAGGGCTTCTCCCCGCACCAGGCGCGCCAGTCCCGTCCAGGATGTCACGCCGATGACGATCATGACATTCACGATGTCGGGCTCGAGGAAGGCGATCACCATCAAGATAAGGAAAAATGTCGGAAAACAGAGAAGGATGTCCACGAAGCGCATGAGGATGGCATCCGCCCAGCGCCCGAAGTAGCCGGCGATCAGGCCCACGAGCGTGCCGAAGAAAGTGGAGATGCCCACCGCCACGAAGGCCACCACCAGGGAGACCCGCGTGCCCCAGAGCATGCGGGAGAGGACGTCCCGGCCCAGGTCATCGGTGCCCAGCCAGTGGCGGGCCGAAGGCGGGCTCAAGCGCTCGGTCAGGTTCTGGTCGGCGTAATTCGCGGGAGATATCCAGGGCGCCGCGGCCGCCAGCGCGATGAGCAGGAGCATCATCACGGCGCCGGCCAGGGCCAGGCGGTCGCGGGCGATGCGCGAGATGTAGAGCCGTATCATTGGTAGCGTATCCTGGGGTCGGCGAAAGCATAGAGTACGTCCGCCAGGAGATTGCCCAGCAATGTCAGCAGCGCCACGATGGTGCCGATGCCCATAAGCACCGGATAATCCCGCGCCATGATGGCGTCATAGCCCAGGCGTCCCATGCCGGGATAAGCGAAGATGGTCTCGAATATGAAACTGCCCCCGATCAGTTCGGGGAGCATGAGCCCGAGGAGCGTGACGATGGGGATGAGGGCGTTCCTGAAAGCGTGTTTCAATATCACGTCCCGCTCGGAGAGGCCTTTGGCGCGGGCGGTGCGCACATAGTCCTGGCGGATGACTTCCAGCATGGCGCTCCTGGAATAGCGCGCGAGCGCGGCCAGGCCGGTCAAGCCCGTCACGAGCACGGGCAGGACCAGGTGCCTGGCCATGTCCCAGACCTTTCCCCAGGCGGACAGGTCCCCGTAGTGGATGGAGCGGAGGCCCGAGATGGGCAGGAGTCCCAGTTTCAGTCCGAGGCCGATCATCAAGAGGAGCGCGACCCAGAAGGTGGGCACGGAAAATCCCACATAGACGAAGAAAGTCGAGATCTTATCGAAGAGCGAATCCTTATGGACCGCCGAATAGATGCCGATGGATAGGGCCGCGGTGAATATGAGGATGAGCGAGAGGATGTTCAATAGCAGAGTGGCCGGCAGGCGCTCCGCAATTTTTTTCATGACGGGCCTGCCGTCGCGGAAGGATTCGCCGAAATCGAGCCGCGCCACGCGCTTCACCCACTTGGCATAGCGGACGTGCCACGGTTTGTCCAGGTCGTAGAGCTTGACCAGGCGGTCGCGCGCTTCCGATGACATCTTGGGGTTCAGGTCGGTGACCAGGTCCGTGGGCTTGCCCGGCGCCAGCTGCATGATGAAGAAGGTCATGAGCGTGATGCCGATGAGGAGAGGGATCATCATCAGGAGCCGCCGCGCCAGATAATTTATCATTGCGCGGTCCTCACCGGATATCTCACGTTCTTTTCCCGCACGAACCATTTGTCGAAGTTCCAGCCGAAGCCGAAGGTGGAGAGGGGCGCCATCTGGATGCCCTCGACGCGCCGGTGGACGACCGGCAGGTAATCGGGGTAATAAAGGAAGATGTAGGGCAGGTCGTCGTGCACGATGCGGTGCATTTTTTGGTAGAGGCGCTTGCGTTTCTGCGGGTCGAACTCCCTGCGGCCGTCCTCGAGGATCCTGTCCACCTCGGGGTTGCCGTAGCCCACGAAGTTGTACTGCCCTTCCTTTTTCTGGGAGGAATGCCAGATGCTGTACTGGTCCGGGTCGGGAGAAATGGTCCAGCCCAGGATCAAGGCGTCGAAATTCTTCTTGTCCACGAAGTTCTTGATGAAGGCGCTCCACTCGATGACGCGGATGTCCATGCGCACCCCGATCTTTTTGAGCTGCTGCTGGATGATCTCGGCCGAGAGCGAGCGCATCTTGTTGCCCTGGTTGGTGACGACGGTGAACGCGAAGGGTTTTCCGTCCTTGTCCAAGATGCCGTCGCCGTCGGAATCCTTCCAGCCCTCCTGGGCGAGCAGTTTCACGGCAAGCGCGGGGTCGTATTCAAAATCCTTGACGGACGGGTCGTAGGCCCAGGAAAGGGGCAGGAAAGGCCCGCTGGCGCTCCGCCCCAGGCCCATCACCACGGCATCCACAAGTTCGGCCTTGTTGACAGCGTGCGCCAGGGCCAGGCGGACGTTGCGGCCGCGGAAGAGCGGGCGGCCCAGGTTGAAGGCAAAATAGGTGTAGGCCCCGCGCGGCAGGCGGTATCTCTTGTAGCCCTCGAAGAATTCGCCGTAGGCGCGGTACTGGTCCGGCGTGAGAAGCATGGTGTCGATGCTCTTGTTGCGGAGTTCCAGGAATTCCACGGAGTTATCCGGGATGACGCGGAAGATGTAGCGCTTGATGTGGGGCCGGCCCTCGAAGCAGTCCGGGTTGGCTTCCAGCACGATCTTCTCGTCCACTTTCCATTCCTTGAACCGGTAGGGTCCCGTTCCGACGGGTGATTTGTTCGCGGGGTGCTCGTTGAAGTCCTTTCCCTTGGCCCCGCCGAAGACGTGCTTGGGGACGATGCCCATGCCCCACGATTCGAGCGCGGGCACATAGGGCTCCGAATAGGTCACTTTCACCGTCCAGGCATCGGGCGCCTCCACTTTCAGCACCTTGTCGAAGTTGGAGCTGTGGGGGGTCTTCACGTCCGGGTCTTTCAGGCGCTCGTAGGTGTAGAGGACGTCCTCGGCCGTGAAGGGGGCCCCGTCGTGCCAGAGCACGCCTTTCCTTAAGTGGAACGTGATGACCCGCCCCCCCTGGGACACTTCCCATCTTTCGGCCAAGTCGCCCGTGATATGGATGTTCTCGTCGTATTTGACCAGGCCGTTGAAGACCGCGCCGTTGACGGAGCCGGAGGCGCTGTCCGAGGACAGCACGGGGTTCAAGTAGGAGGCGTCGCCGATGGAGCTTTCGATGAAAGAATCATCGTAGGCGGGCGGGGAGGCGGAGTCGAGGGGCGGCTCATCGGAGAGGTTCCCGCAGCCGCCCAGGAAGAGGAGGCCGAGAGCGGCGGGAACGAGTCCGGTTCTCAAACTCTAGATGGCGATGGTGACGAGGGTCTCGGTGGAGGTGACGCCCGGGATCTGGCGGATCTTGTTGATGACCACGTTGGTCATGGTGGAAAGGTCGTCCGCTTCGATGTCGCAGACCAGGTCCCAGCGGCCGTAGACGCCCGAGACGTGCAGGACTCCCTTGGTGTCCTTGATCTTGGCCAGAGCTGTTTTTTCCTTTCCGGCCCCCAACCGCACGAGAACGACGCCTGTCACCATAGCATTGACTCCTTTTTATGGATTTTCTTTGGGAAGTTCGGCGGCTGTTTCCCGCGCTTTGAAATAGGCCTGGGTGATGGAATAGGCCCAGAGTCCCAGGAAGACGAAAGTGATGATGTTCAAGGCGTGCTTGTGCTGGAGCGCCGCGTCCTGCACGGCCCGCTGGATCTCCAGCCGGTCCGCGCTCTTCGCGACGGGAC
>MGUS01000003.1:25769-25980 GCA_001800085.1 Elusimicrobia bacterium RIFCSPLOWO2_01_FULL_60_11
GGGCAGGAAAAAGAGGACCGCGGCCGAGCCGATGAGGGCCCAGCCCTTCTTGTGCTCGCGGTTGTAGATCTGTCCCAACCCCGGGCCCAGGAACGAGAGGATACTTGCGATAATAGCTTTCTTCATCTAAAATGGCTGTGGGATGACGACCGATACGGTATCAAATATGGGATTCAAATTCAATTTCCTCGTCTTGGCGGCGGCGCTGGCC
>MGUS01000003.1:26017-31310 GCA_001800085.1 Elusimicrobia bacterium RIFCSPLOWO2_01_FULL_60_11
ACCCGTTCCCGGCCGTTCTGGAGGACGACCTGTCCAAGGGCACTTCCGCCATCTATCTGCTGGATTTCGAATCCGCGCACCGGCATTTCAGCCGGGCCATGGAGCTCGATCCCGCCCACCCCGCCGCTTATTTCTTCGATCTGATGTGCACCTGGTACGAGCTGACCTACGATTCCCTCATGTGGAGGGATGCCCGCAAGGAAAAGCGGCTCGATGACCAGGCCGAATTGGCCATCAAAAAGGCCGAATCCTACGCCGACGATCCCGATACCGCCGCCGTGGGCTATCTCTATTGGGGCGGGGCTCTCGGGGCCAAGGGCTGGTTCCATGTCACGCGCGGAAACTGGGTGAGGGCTTATCTTTCGGGCAAGAAGGGCTACAATCACATGAAGAAAGTCCTGGAGCTGGACCCCCGCGTCTATGACGCTTACCTGGGCGTGGGCATGTTCGAATATTACGCGGCCACCTTGGGCCCCACGCTCCGCTCGCTCGCGTCCTTCGCCGTGCGGGGCGACCAGGAGGAGGCGGCGCGCTATCTCACCCTGGCCCAGACCCGGAGCCGCTATGTGCGCCTGGAAGCGGGCTACTTCTTATGGAACGCGGCCGTGGATGAGGACCGCCTGGAGGACGCCCAGGCCCGCGCCCAGGAGTTCAAAAGGACATTCCCCGAAAGCCCCTTTTTCCGCTGGTGCGAGATCTTCACGCTCTTCCGCATGAAAAAATGGAGGGAGATGCTGGAGGCCTGCGACGAATACTTCGCCCGGGCCTATGCCGGCCCCCAGCCCCACAACTACGTGAATCCCTTTGAAAAGCTCCTCTCCAAGATCCTTTACCATTGCGGCCTGGCGGCCTACCGCATGGGCGACTTCCGCCTGGCCAAGGATTTTTTCGACAGGACCATCGACCAGAAGACCGAATTCGAGGGATGGAAGATCCTGGCCTATCTGCGGCGGGGGGAGATCTTCGACTTGGAAGGCAAGAGGACGGAAGCCCTGGTCAAGTACCGCGCGGTCCTGAAATATCCCGACATCTACGATTCGCGCAAGACCGCCCGCGCGCGCATCCGCCGCCCCTACCGGAGATATCCCGAAGACGGCCCGGGCGTTTTGAACGCCTACACCCCGCTGGAAAAATACAGGTAGGGGGCGGGTTTAAAACCCGCCCGTACTGCCCCATCGTTCCTTCCAAAGAACAAAGTTCAGCACGCACAAAATCCTTTAGCAGCGCAGGGTTAGTTCATCATCTTGTCGTAATCCGCATGGTTGCCGATCCAAAACCAGACAAGTCCTTCCATCGCCTCTACTGCAAGAGAACGATAATTCAGGCCTACGCGGATGGAATAATATTCACCGACTTTTTTAAAATGAAGGGAAGGATGGTGCGGGTTAGATTTGAGTAGTTTAAAGTTCTTGTCCGCTAACGCCCTAATGGGCTTGGGAAGCGAACGATATCCCCGCCAGAATTTAGGCGAAGCAAGATGTTTCAAAGTTCTTTTGTCTTGCCTCTTTTATGTGCAGAGAGCGCCTCTTTGGCGAATTTTTCAAGTCTGCCGTAGCGAACATCTTTCTCAATCTGGTCATCCCAGAGATTTGAATCATATTTTCGGAACCAGTTCCGAAAAGCAGTCAAGCTGGGACGGTCTAATTTTCGGACCTTGCGTTCCAACAATTGAACGATTGTCATGAATAATCACCTCCGAATTAATTATATCAAAACAGATCACACAAGACCGTGTGATCAATGTTTAAGCTAGCGTTACGCGCTTGCGCGCATCCGCTGGAGCGCGTGGTTATGGCCCAACTCAAGACATCTCCGCGCTGGCGGCTTTCAATACGCGATTGAGGATCTCTCCCTCATTATCTGGAAGCTCGATTTCGGTGAGATCCATTACTCCCATTTCGAGAAGCCTGGTTCTATAACCGAGTGCACGAATAAAGCGACTTCCTTTGGGAACGACCAGATGACACCTGATGTGCTCAAGTTTTATATCATAGTCACGCTCGGCAGCCCGTAGCAGGGATGCTTTTGTGAGTGAGTGTGTAATGATTGAGAATCGGGCAAAGGCATCAGCGAACTTTCTTGTAGCGCCAATATGAAAATCCTTGCCGCGGTGCCCGAGAAAACCTGAAACAGTGATTTCGCAGAAGTATAAGGTCTTCTGCTCGCGGTTAATCCCGATGCCGTCGAACTCCATCCCGAAGAGCTCTCGGCGTAGGCCAAGAGAGGGGACGACTTGTTGGGCGTTTTTGGTTTTCCAAAAACGTTCTGATAAGGCTGGTTCGATAACGTTTTTTAGTTCATTCGTGTTTGCCATTCCTCTATTAATATATCAAGAAGCTGGCACCTTTGCCGACAAAATACGAAATTCCCAAGGTTGTCAAAAAATTCTCCGGAGTCCGTCATTCCCCGGCCTGACCGGGGAATCTATTGATTTTATTCGGTCTTTTGCATGGATTCCCGCTTTCGCGGGAATGACGGCATGGGGGGTCAAGCCCACCTCTCATGCCAAAGAACAAAGTTCAGCACGCACCAGATGCGGCGGTGGTTGTCGCGTTTCCTGGCGAAGTGTTCGTCGAGCAGGTCCCGGACCGCGTCGGGGTCGAGGACCCCGGTCTTCCGGACGCGTTCGGGAGAGAGCGCGCCCAGCACGAAATCCTTCAGTTCCCCCGCTATCCAGGCGGCGATGGGCGGCGAGAACCCCTTCTTCTCCCCCCGCACGATGGAATCCGGGAGCTTGCCCTTCATCAGCCTGCGGAGAGCTATCTTGGTCTCGAATCCCCGGGCTTTGTACTTTGCCGGTATCCGGGCCGCGAACTCCACGATGCGGTGGTCGAGCATGGGCACGCGCACTTCCAGGGCATGGGCCATGCTCATGCGGTCGGATTTGACCAGGAACTGGTCCAACAGATAGGTGTTCTGGTCCACGGCCAGGAGTTTTTCCAGCTCCGCGCCTTTGCCGAGTTTTGAGAATATCTTCTGGAAACTCTCGAACCCGTCGTGTCCCGCCCTTCTATCCTGGAACTCGGATGTGTAGAGTTTCTTTTTATCCCCCTCGGTGAAGATCTCTTTCCAGGCATAATGGGCCCTCTGGGGCTCGAACTGCGCCCCGTAGACGAACTGTTTCAATTTGTAATCCCAGCTGATCCTTTCCCAGGAGACCGGCAGGCCCGCAACGAGCGAAGATATCCAGCCGCGGACAAAGGCGGGGATGTTGCGATAGCGCCCGGCCCAGAGCGTGGCCAGATAGGTGGGGTAGCCCCCGAAGAGCTCGTCGCCCCCCTCGCCGGAAAGGGCCACCGTGATCTTCCGCTTGGCCGCCCGGCAGAGCAGGAATGTGGGGATGGCGGAGGTGTCCGCGAAGGGCTCGTCGAAAAAATCCGCGGTCTGCAGGATGATCTCCTCCGCCTTGGGCTCGAGGACGATCTCCTCGTGGTCCGTGCCGCAGACGCGGGCGATCTCCCGCGCTCCCTGGCTCTCGCTGTAGGAGGCGGCGGCCCCCCCGCCCCGGAAATCCACGGTGAACGTCTTGACCTTCCGCTCGGAGACCTGCGAAGCGTAATAGGCGATGGCGCCCGAATCGAGCCCGCTCGAAAGGAAGACCCCGTTGGGCACGTCCGAGCGGAGTTCCAGATTGAGCGAATCCCGCATGAGCTCATCCAGGGATTTTTCATAGAAATCCCAGCCGCGGTCCTGGGGATCTTGGACGTAAGGGCTTTCCCAATAGGCCTGCTTGGATATTTTTTTGGAATCCATGCCGCAGACCAGCATATGGCCCGGCTCGAGTTTTTGGATGGATTTGAATATGGAGCGGGGGCCGGGCACATAGAGGAGCGAGAAATAATCGTCCAGCGCGGCGGGGTCGAGCTCCTTTTTGCAGTCCGGGTCTTGAAGAAGGGCCTTGATCTCGGAAGCGAAGGAGATCCCCGCCTCGTCAGCCCGGTAATAGAGCGGCTTGACGCCCATGCGGTCGCGGGCCAGGACCAGGGTCTTGTTCTTGTCGTCCCAGAGGGCCACGGCGAACATGCCGTTCAAGTGTTTGAAGACCTCGGTCCCGTAGACCTCGTAGCCGTGGACGATGGCCTCCGTGTCCGACTGCGTGGCAAAGCGGTGCCCGTGCTTTTTCAAGGTCTCGCGGAGCTCGATGTAGTTGTAGATCTCCCCGTTCAGCATGACGGCGACGTCGCGGGTCTCGTTGAAGAGGGGCTGGTTGCCGGTGGAAAGGTCGATGACTTTGAGGCGGCGCATGGCCATGCCGAACCCCCCGCCGTGCGCCGAGTAGAACCCGTCCTCGTCCGGCCCGCGGTGGCGCAGGGCCTGGTTCATGCGCCCAAGGATGTCGGGGGATACGGCTCCGCCGGAGAAGCTAAGCTTGCCGCAGATCCCGCACATCAGAGATGCTTCAGGATCTCGGTGAGGAGGATGCTCAGGCCCGCGAAGAACCCCGCCAAGGCCGTGAGGACGGCCATGGCGGGCAGGACGATGAGCAGAGAGGGGGCGAACGCGGCCACAAAACTTTTCTGCCAGTTCAATCCATAATGCACTTTCAGCGCGGCCATCGCCAGGTGGCCGCTCCAGGCGGCGAGGACAAGCAGGACGGGGATGAGGAACAGTACGGACTTTCCCCCCAACAGAAGTCCCAGGGGAAGGAAAAAGTGGAGCGGCAGGTCGGCGTAGCCCAGGAGCACCAGGAAGCGCGTGATGCGGCCTTGTCCGCCCAGCGCCTCCGCGAAGAAGTGGATGAGGAGGGCTTTCAGAAGTTTGACGGCGGCCAGGATCAGGGCGAAGACGGCATAGATGAATATGAATTGCCCCAGAGTGGCTTTCCAATCGAAGAAAAGCAGGAGGCCCGTCAGGAAGGAAAGCCAGGCGCTCAGCTCGATCAGGACGGCGGCGGGGCCGCTCAAGGAATCTTTCGTCTCCTCGAGCGTCCGGCCCGGCGAAAAAAGGATCTCGGGAAAAGGGATTACCAATCGTACTCCAAGAGGTAGGCCAGGCGCATCCCCGACCTGCCGCCCGCCAGGCCCAGAAGATCCTTGTTCGAGGACTGGGAAAGGGAGGACAAGAACCTTCCCCAGGGCTGTTCTTCGTCATAGAAGACATGGGGCTTGCCCCGGATGCCGGCCATCTCCCCCGCCTTGGCCACGGCCGCCTCCAGGTTGCCCAGCTCGTCCACGAGGCCGTTGGACTTGGCCTGGGCCCCGGAATAGATCCTGCCGTCCGCGAGGGCGCTCACCCGGCCCCGGTCCATCTTGCGGCCCAGGACGATGGCCTGCACGAACTGCCCGTAAGCGTC
>MGUS01000004.1:0-2100 GCA_001800085.1 Elusimicrobia bacterium RIFCSPLOWO2_01_FULL_60_11
TGACCCCGGAAGGCATGTGAGTGATGCGCACCGCGGACTCCGTCTTGTTGACGTGCTGGCCGCCCGCCCCCGAGGCGCGGTAGGTGTCCACCTTCAAATCCGCTTCCTTGATCTCGAGCGCCACCGTGTCCTCGATCTCGGGGATGACGTCGCAGGAGGCGAAGGAGGTGTGGCGGCGCTTGTTGGAATCGAACGGCGATATCCTCACCAGGCGGTGCACGCCGGTCTCGGATTTCAGGTAGCCGTAGGCGAAGGGTCCCTTCACGAAAAAAGTGACGCTTTTCAAGCCCGCTTCTTCGCCCGGGAGGATGTCGGTGATCTCCACTTCGTAGCCGTGGGCGTTGGCCCAGCGCTGGTACATGCGGAATATCATGTCGTTCCAGTCGCAGGCCTCGGTGCCGCCGGCCCCGGCGTGGAGGTTGACGATGGCATTCGAGCGGTCGTGCTCGCCGGAGAGCTTGGACTCCAGGTCCAGGGCGTCGATCTTCTTGACGAGTACGGCGTGGAGGGACTCGATCTCTTCGGCCTCGGAATCATGCCCGCCTTCGCTGGCCAGGTCCCAATGCGCCTGGATGTCCTCCTGCTCGCCCTTCAACTTCTTCCAGCGCGCGACAGTATCCTTCAAGGCCGACATCTGCGACATGAGTTTCTGGGAACTTTCGCCCTGCTGCCAGAACCCGGGCTGGGAGGCGGTGGTCTCGAGTTCGGTTATCTTCTTTTCTTTCTGGGGAACGTCAAAGAAACCTCCCCAGCTCGTCGATCTTGGCGCGCGTGAGCTGCAGGTCCGCGGAGATTTCCTTCAATGTCTTCATTTAATCGTTCTTCCTTTTGATCATCAGTCCTAAGGAGGCAAAAATCGTACAAAGGAGCGGGAACCAGTCCCCCCGGCGCGTGAATAGCGTCAAGTCCCTCCTGGGCCTCACCTCGCCGGAAAGGACTCCCCTCTCTCCCAGACGGGTCTTTGCGGAGACGCGCCCGGACGGCTCGATGATGCCCGAAATTCCCGTGTTGGCGGCCCTCACAAGGTAGCGGCGGTTCTCCACGGCGCGGAATATGTTCATGGCGAAGTGCTGTTCGGGCGCCGCCGTGTCCAGGTACCAGCCGTCGTTGGTAAGATTGACCAATATCTGAGCCCCGCGCCTCGTCTGGGCCCTGGGGTTCTCCGGGAATATGCTTTCGTAGCAGATCCCGACTCCCAGGGGGACGCCGTTGAGGTCCAGCGGATGCGGCCCAGCCCCACCGTCAAAACCGCCCAGCTCGTTCGGGACGGGGATCCAGCGTCCCAACAACGACTGCATCGGCACGAATTCCCCGAAAGGAACGAGATGCATTTTATCATATCGAGATAAGGGCGCACCATCGGGCGAGAGCAGAAAAGCGGAATTGAGGGCTTTTCCATCGTTGCGCGTGACCGCGCCCGCCAGATGATGGGTCCCGGTCTTGCGGACCAGATTTCCCAGCCAGGCGGAGATCTTCTCATCTCCCGGATACCAGCCGGGCAGGGCGGTCTCCGGCCAAAGGATAAGGCCGGATGACTTTGATTCTGGAGAAAGGGCCAGTCCTTCATAACTCCGGAGGATCTCCCCCGCCGATTCCGCGCTCCATTTCCTGTACTGGTCGATGTTGCCCTGGAGTATGGCGACGCGGAGGCCTTTTTCTCCGGGGACTTCGCGGCCCCTCTCCATTTTAAAGGCCAGGAAGTTGAGGAAAAAGAACAGGCAGAGGGCCACGGCATCGGCCCGCCGGACCTTGCGCTCGGAGAAGATCTCGAAGAGGGATATATTGACCGCGCAGACCAGGAAACTGACGCCGTAAGAGCCGGTGAATTCGGAGAGCTGGATGAGGGGCAGGGCCTGCCATTGCGTATACGCCAGGGAACCCCAGGGAAAACCCGTGAAGAGGTAATTTCTCAGCCATTCCAAAGCGACCCAGGCGGAAGCCCCGAAGATGACGCGGAAGATGACGAGCCGGCTGAAGATCCAGGCGAAGGCCCCCCAGAATAGCGCCACATAGGCCGAGAGGAGAGAGACGGAGATGACCCCCACCCAAAGAGAAACGCCCGCCGCGCGGAATGTGGGGACGATCCAATAGAGGATCCCG
>MGUS01000004.1:2121-2823 GCA_001800085.1 Elusimicrobia bacterium RIFCSPLOWO2_01_FULL_60_11
ACCCCCAGGTTCCATTTAGGGAAGGCCAGGAAATAGAGCCCCCCGCCCGCCGCGGCCAAGAATGCCTTATATCTATTTTTCATCTTGCAATATGGGCGTTTTACTGATAGATTTGAATCATTCCGACAACGCCATGGAATATACCAAGACCCCCGACCAAGTATCCTGGCTCCTGAACTTCCTCATGAAGGTGGACATGTTCTCCGCCTTGACGCCGGAGGAGCTCTACGAGGTCATCCGCCATGTGAAGAAGATGGATTTCCGCAAGGGCGAAGCCATCGTCGAGCAGGGCGCCGTGGGGGATTCTTTCTTCATCATCTCCAAGGGAACGGCCAAGCCGGTCCTGAAAAAAGGCCCGGAGACGGTGGAGCTGGGGGTGCTGGGGCCGGAGCAGTTCTTCGGCGAGATGGCCCTCATCCTGGACCAGCCCCGCTCAGCGACCGTGATGGCGGCGGAAGACGTGGAATGTTTTGTCCTGCTTAAAACCGATTTTCAGTTCCTTGTGCGCAAGAACCCCGTCTTCGCCCATGTCGTCCATGCGGCGAGCGACGCGCGCGCCATCGACCTGAGCCGCAAGTCCTCCTAAAACCCTCACTTCCCGCAGCACTTCTTGTATTTCTTTCCGCTGCCGCACGGGCAGGGATCGTTCCTGCCTATCTTGCCCACGGCGACGGGAGCTGCCGGCTTGGCAAGAGGCGCAAA
>MGUS01000004.1:2833-5774 GCA_001800085.1 Elusimicrobia bacterium RIFCSPLOWO2_01_FULL_60_11
GGCGCTTCAACTTGAAAATCGGGTTTTTGGGCCTGCATCTTCTGGGGCTGGACCTGCTGGGGCGCGGGCACCATCTTCAATTTAAAAACGAATTCAATGGCGCTTTCCCGGATGCGGTTCATCATCAGCTCGAACATGGCGAAGGACTCTTTCTGATATTCCACCTTGGGGTCCTTCTGCGCGTAGCCCCGCAGGAATATGCCCTGCTTCAAGTGGTCCAGGTCGTAGAGATGGTCCTTCCAGGCGACATCGATCATCTGGAGCAGGATCATGCGCTCCAAGTCCCGCATCACTTCGCGCGTGAGGTTCTCCTCGCGGGCATGGTAGACGCGGTCGATCCCGGATTTGAGGATGTCTTTGATCTTCTCGCGGTCCAGCAATTCGGGGGACACCTTACTTAATTCACCCGAATTAAGTAAGGTGTCCCCGGATTTCAGTTCGATGTCGAAAGTGCGCTTGGCCCAGAGAGCCAGGGAGTTCAAGTCCCAATCCTCGCTGTGACCCTTTTCCGGGCACCAGAGATCCAGCTTCTCATCCATCGTCTCCTGGATCATGTCCTGGACCTGCTGGGAGACGTCTTCCCCGTCCAAGATGTCATTCCTTAAATCGTAGATGGCCTCGCGCTGGCGGTTCATCACGTCGTCGAAATCGAGGAGCTGCTTGCGGACGTCGAAATGGTTGGCCTCCACCCGCCTCTGGGCCTGTTCGATCTGGCGCGTGAGCAGCGGGCTCTCGATGGCCTCCCCTTCCTCCCAGTTGCCGCCGATCTTCTTTAGAAATCCGGAATCCATGAACTGGGCCAGGCGGTCGCCTCCGAAAAGGCGCATGAGGTCGTCGTCCAGCGCGACATAGAAGCGGGACGAGCCCGGGTCTCCCTGGCGGCCCGTGCGGCCGCGGAGCTGGTTGTCGATGCGGCGGGCCTCGTGGCGCTCGCTGCCCAGGACGTGCAGCCCGCCCACGCTCTTGACGTATTCCGCCTCTTCCGCGTTGGGCGGGTTGCCCCCTAAAACGATGTCGGTGCCCCGGCCCGCCATGTTCGTGGCGATGGTGACCGCGGCCTTCTTGCCGGCCTGCGATATGATGCTGGCCTCCTGCTCGTGGTACTTGGCGTTCAAGACCTGGTGGGGCACGCCTTTCCGGCGGAGCATGGCTCCCAGTTTCTCGGAGGCCTCGATGGAGCGCGTGCCCACCAGCACGGGCCGCCCCTTCTTCCAGAGCTCCTCCACCTCCTGGATGATGGCCTCGTTCTTCTCGCGTTGCGTGCGGTAGATGACGTCGGAAGAATCGATCCTCACCATGGGCCGGTTCGTGGGCATCTCCACGACGTCGAGCTTGTAGATCTGCCAGAATTCCTGGGCTTCCGTGAGCGCGGTGCCCGTCATGCCCGAGAGTTTCTTGTACATCCGAAAAAAGTTTTGGAACGTGACCGTGGCGAGCGTCTGGTTCTCCTCGGCGATCCTCATGTTCTCTTTGGCTTCCACCGACTGGTGCAGGCCTTCCGACCAGCGCCGGCCGGGCATGAGCCGCCCCGTGAATTCGTCCACGATGACCACTTCCCCATCCTTGATGACGTAGTCGACGTCCCGCTTGTAGAGGTGGTGCGCGCGCAGGGCCTGGGTGATGTGGTGCACCCATTCCCCGGAGAGGTCGTCGTAGAGGTTCTTCAAGCCCAAAAGCTTCTCGCACTTGGTCACGCCCTGCTCGGTCAGGGTGGCCGTGTGCGCTTTCTCGTCCACCAAAAAATCGTAGCCCACTTCCAGCTTCTCCCCGGAATATTTGGCGTCGATCTCCTCTTTGTCCGTGATGAAGCGGCCCTTGAGCATGGGGATGATGCGGTTGATGACGTGGTATTTCTGAGTGGACTCCTCGGCGGGTCCGGAGATGATGAGCGGGGTGCGCGATTCGTCGATCAGGATGGAGTCCACTTCGTCCACGACCGCGTAGTTCAGGGGGCGGATGACGCGGTCTTCGCGGCGGATGACCATGTTGTCCCGGAGGTAATCGAAACCGATCTCGTTGTTGGTGACGTAGGTGACGTCGCAGGCGTAGGCGGCGCGGCGGGGGTCGTTGCGCATGTAATGCTGCACGAACCCCACGGTGAGGCCCAGGGTCTCGAAGACGGGCGCCATCCAGTTGCGGTCGCGGCGGGCCAGGTAATCGTTGACGGTCACGATGTGCACGCCCAGGCCGGAGAGGGCGTTCAGGTAGGCGGCCAGAGTGGCCACGAGGGTCTTGCCTTCCCCGGTCCTCATCTCGGCGATCTTGCCCTGGTGCAGGACGATGCCGCCCATCATCTGCACGTCGAAATGGCGCAGGCCGATGGCGCGCTTGGCGGATTCCCGCACGCAGGCGAAGGCCTCGGGCAGGAGGTCGTCCAGAGCCGCCCCTTTGGAAAGCCGCTCCCTGAACTCAGCGGTCTTGGCTTTCAGGCCGTCCTCTGTCAGGGCGGATACGGCGGGCTCGAAGGAATTGATCTGCTCCACCAGGGGGCGGATCTTCTTGACGAACCTGTCGCTGCTCGAGCCGAATATCTTCTGAAGGGCGCCTTTGAACATATGGAAGGGTCATTTTAACATTTTTGCGTTGATAAAAAGAAATCCCCGCTCCTTTGGACGAGCGGGGATTTCTTCTTTGGAAGGCCGGACTTATTGTTTTATTTTGACGACGTTCGCGGCTTTCGGGCCCTTGTCGGACTCGACCACCTCGAATTCCACCGGCTCGCCTTCAGCCAGGGACTTGAAGCCGTCGCCCCCGATGGAAGAAAAATGGACGAACACGGCGCCTGACCCGTCGTCCTTCGCTATGAAGCCGTACCCCTTCTGATCGCTGAACCACTTCACTTTTCCTTTCACTTCGCGTGTCACCTGCCTTTGTTAGGAATGCACCCCGTCTAAAAATTGTAGCAGGTTTTGGGTTTTTGTCAACGGGATTCCTTGAGCAA
>MGUS01000005.1:0-2951 GCA_001800085.1 Elusimicrobia bacterium RIFCSPLOWO2_01_FULL_60_11
TGGTGGCCAGCGGCATCGGCTTTGTCTTTTGGAAGTACGGCCGCAAGCAGAGCCGTTCCCCCTTCGTCATCATCGGGGCCGTCCTTTTCGTCGTCTCCTACCTCATCACGGACATCACCTTGCTCCTCAGTGTGACGGCCGGCCTTTCCGCCATCCTTTACCTCCTCGTCAAGCAAGGGTTTTAGTTGCAGATACGCTGCTCCATCCACATGGGGCGTGCCGCCAAAAAACTCGTCCTGGTGAGCCAGGAGACGGAAACTCTGGAACACATGGCCTTGAAGCTCGCCGCCTTCGTCTTTTTCTTCGACCAGGGCCCGCAGGTGGACATCAGCTCCAAGCACCCCGCCATCTCGGACCAGGAATTCCGCCCCGACCTCATCGCCTTGGATGAGGCGGGAGCGGCGAAGCTCTGGGTGGAGTGCGGGAATGTGGCCACCCACAAGCTGGACAAGCTCATCCGCAGGAACAGGAACGCCCGCCTGGCCGTGTTCAAGGCCACCCTGCGCGAGGCCAAGAACCTGCGCGAGGCCTTTGAGAAGAACGACATCCCCAATTCGGAGCGCGTGGAGATATTCACTTTCCCCGAAGGGCAGTTCGGGGAATGGAAAGGGGCCTTGAGTGAAGCCGTCGAAATTTATGGCGAGCTTTCCGGCACGGGGCTCAATCTCGTGGCCAACGCCGTCCCCTTTAATTTTGATTTCGTGAAGATATGAACCTGAATGAACGATACCCCGTTACGCAGGGTAAGATCGATGGCCTGATGGCCCGCATCAAACGGCTCGGCATCGATGTCGCCGCCATCGAGGAACAGTTCGCCAGGGGCGGAGGCAAGGGCGGGCAGAAGATCAACAAGACCTCGAGCGCGGTGGTCTTGAAATATCCGGCGCTGGAGCTCGTGGTGAAAGTCCAGCGGGAGCGCCAGCGCTCCCTGAACCGGTTCCTGGCCCTGCGCGAGCTTGTGGACCGGATCGAGATGAAGATATCCCCCCGGACTTTCGCGCGTCTCAAAGAGATCGGAAAGATCCGCAAGCAGAAATCCCGCCGCGCGCGCCGCCATGCGGTCAAGGAGGCGGCATGAACCGCGTCATCTTCCACGTGGACATGAACGCCTTCTTCGCCTCCGTGGAGCAGAAGTCCAACCCCCTCCTGCGGGGCAAGCCCATCCTCGTGGTGGCCGACGCCCGCCGCCGCTCCGTGGTGATGACTTCCTCTTATGAGGCCCGCGCCTTCGGTGTGGCGACCGGCATGAACCTCTATGAGGCCCGCCAGTTCTGTCCGGAGGCCCTTGTGGTGGAAGGCGATTCCGCCAAATACATGGCCGCCACGGCCAAGATCATGGAAGTCCTGGAGACCGTGACGGACCGCTTCGAGATGACCTCCTGCGACGAGGCCTACCTCGACGTCACGGGCAGCTTGAAATGCTTCGGCACCGACGCCCGCGGCCTGGCCGAGCGCGTGAAAGCCCGCATCCGGGGCGTGACGGGCCTGCCCTGTTCCGTCGGCGTGGCTCCCAACAAACTCCTGGCCAAGCTCGGTTCGGACATGCATAAGCCGGACGGACTCACCGTGATCGACTCGGAGAACGTGGAAGATGTGATGGCCCGCACTCCCGCTCAAGACCTCTGCGGGATCGGCCGCAAACTCAAGGTCCGATTGCAGGAACTGGGCATCCGCACCTGCAAAGAATTGGGCGATGCCGACATCGGCAAGCTCTGCCACTATTTCGGATTCTGGGCCTACCATCTGAAGCGCATGGGGCAGGGGCGGGACGATTCCCCCGTGCGCCGGCCGGGAGAGGAGGCCGACGAGAGATCCATGGGACACAGCACCACGTTCCCCGAAGACACTTCGGACATGGACGTCTTGAGATCCTACCTTCTGTTCTTGTCCGAGAAGGTGGCCTCGCGCATGAGGAAGCGGGGTCTCGAAGGCCGCTCGGTCTCCCTCGTCATCCGCTACAAGGACTTCACCACCTTCTCCCATGAGCGCCGGGGACGGGCTTTTACGGACGACGGCTTTGAGATCTATCAGGCGGCTTTAAGGATATTGCGGAGCGTGGAGCTGGAACAGCCCGTGCGGCTCCTGGGCGTGACCGTCTCATCCCTGGTCCCCGCGAGATGGGAGGAGTTCCTTTTTGAGGCGATGGGGAGGAAGAAGAAGGTGAACCGGGCCGCGGACGGCATCAACAGAAAATTCGGAAGGTCCACGGTCAAGCCCGCGGGGCAGATCCTCGCCGAGCGCCACGGGCTGCTCGAGCCCCCCATCCCGCCCGCCCTTGCGGCGTTGCGGGTGTACCGTTAATTTTTTTCGGATTCCCTGAATTTAAGGAAGAATCCGCGTATTCGTTTTGCGTTGGCGCCCAGGTCGCTTTTGCCCAGGCGGGATTTCGAGCGCATGTGGATGGAGGAGCCGGTGCGCTCGGGCGTGACTTGGATGACCACGTCGTCCTTGTACCTCATCCAGGCCGTCGTGGCTGTGAATTCGAGCAGATAGTTTTTCAAGTCCTCGTTGACCAGATCCCATCTGGCCATGTCCAAACCCACCAACTTGCACTTGGCAAAGGCCTGGTCCGCGGAGAATTTGGATTTGACGGGCAGGATGTCGGGGTAGTGCTTCTGCTGTATTTCCAGGTTCTGCAAGGGATAGGCCATGTCCCTGCCCTTGTTGGCCTTGGGCCCTGCCAGCATGACGAACCGGGGCGGGTTGTAAGGGTCGGTGGTGACGTCGTTGATGACGGGGAACGAGGCCTTTCCCGCGCAGCCGAATAATGAGAACATAAAGATCGCTATGATGCAGGGGCGATTCATGAATCGCCCGTATTAGAGCCCCAGCGCCTTTTTGAGCGCGTCCATGCTGGGAGGGATGCTCACGGGCTTCTCGATGATGCGGATGGCGCATTCCGGGTCCTTCAGGACATGGCCCGTCAAGATGCAGACGATGCGGAGCTTGGC
>MGUS01000005.1:2961-4237 GCA_001800085.1 Elusimicrobia bacterium RIFCSPLOWO2_01_FULL_60_11
TTCCAGCTTTCCCGCCTTCAGATATTTGATGAGACCCGCCACGCCCGCCGCGGAGGCCGGCTCGCAGAAAACGCCTTCGGTCCGGGCCAGAAGCTTGTAGGCATCCAAAATCTCATCGTCCGTCACGGAATCGATCACGCCCGCGGATTCTTCCTTGGTGGCGACGGCCTGCTTCCAGGACGCCGGGTTGCCGATGCGGATGGCCGTGGCAAGGGTCTCGGGGTTCTTGACCGGCTTGCCGGTGACCAGAGGGGCCGCGCCCTCCGCCTGGAAACCCATCATCTTGGGCAGGTTGACGCAATGCCCGCGGTCGCAATATTCCTTGTAGCCCTTCCAGTAAGCGGCGATGTTGCACGCGTTGCCCACGGGCATGAACTGGAAATCGGGCGCTTCCCCCAGGTCGTCGACGACTTCGAACGCGCCGGTCTTCTGGCCCTCGATCCTGTAGGGGTTGAGCGAGTTGACCAGGGTGATGGGATATTTGGATGTGACTTCCTTGGCGAGCGTGAGCGCGTCGTCGAAATTGCCTTCGATGGCGATGACTTTGGCCCCATGCATCAGGGCCTGGGAGAGCTTGCCCAAAGCGATGTTGCCCGAAGGGATGAGCACCGTGCAGGAAATACCCGCCTGGGCCGCGTAGGCCGCGGCGGAAGCCGAGGTGTTGCCCGTGGAGGCGCAGAGGATGGCTTTCGATCCCGCTTCCACCGCTTTGGAGACCGCCATCGTCATGCCGCGGTCCTTGAAGGAGCCGGTCGGGTTCATCCCCTCGAACTTGAGATAGAGCTCATAGCCAGAGGCCCCGATCTTTTCGGCCAGGTTCTTTGCCGGGATGAGAGGGGTGTCCCCTTCCAGGAGCGAGACCACGGGGGTCCTGTCCGTGACGGGGAGGTGCGTTCTGTAGCGCTCGATGATTCCTTGGCGGGCCATGGGGTCCTAATCCTCGATGCGGATGAGGACGGTCTTGGTCTTGGTGAACTTGAGGCGGTCGATGCGTTTGACGGCCTTGATGATACTGCCCGTGCGCGCGGCGTGCGTGACGGCCAGGATGTGGGCGTGGGGCCCGATCTTGCCCTCGTCGATGACCGTGGGTTGGAAGACGGAATCGATGGACACGCGGAATCGGCCCAGGATGCCCGAGATCTTGGCCAGCACACCCGGCCTGTCCTTGGTGGTGAAGCGCAGGTAATATTTGCAGCGGGCGTCCTCGGGTTTCAAGATCTTGATCTTCCTCTTCTCGTCGTAAGTGACGTAGGGCAGGCGGCCGGCCGTGCCTTCG
>MGUS01000005.1:4264-5562 GCA_001800085.1 Elusimicrobia bacterium RIFCSPLOWO2_01_FULL_60_11
GCCGAGGCCGCTGGCATCTGGCCCGCGCCCCTGCCGTAGAACATGACGTCGTCGGCCGCGTCGCCTTCGATGAGGACGGCGTTGTATTCGTTCTTGACCGAGAGGAACGGGTGCGAGAGGGGCAGGAAAGCCGGGTGCACGCGGGCTTCCACCCTGCCGTGGTTCTCCTTGGCGATGCCGATGAGCTTCAAGCCCAGGCCGAATTCGCGCTCGGCCAGCTGGATGTCGAAAAGGTCCAGTTTGGAGATGCCCTCCGTGGGGATGTCTTCGATCCTCACCCAGCCGCCGAAGGCGATGGAGGAGAGGACGGCCAGCTTGTGCGCCGTGTCGATGCCTTCGATGTCGAAGGTGGGGTTGGCCTCGGCGAAGCCGGCTTTGCGGGCCTGGGCCAGGGCGTCCTTGAAGGACATGTTGTCGTCCGACATCTTGGTGAGGATGTAATTGGTGGTGCCGTTCAAGACACCCATGATCTTGCGGATGCGGTTGGCGGCAAGGCCTTCGTTCAAGCCCTGGATGACGGGGATGCCCCCGCCCACGGCCGCTTCAAAATAGACGAGCCGGCGGTGCTTCTGGGCCGTCGTCAAGATCTCGTCCCAGTACTTGGCCAGCACCGCTTTGTTGGCTGTCACCACGTGCTTGCCGGCCCGTAGCGAATCCAGGATGATGGTGCGGGCCGGCTCGTAGCCGCCGACAAGCTCGACGATGATATCCACCTGCCGGTCCTGCAGGAGTTCGTGATAATCCTGCGTGACCTCGCGAGCAAAGATGCCTTCCTTGGGCCTGCTTTTGATGTACTTGTCGCAGAACCGGGCCATGCGCACGGAGCACCCGGCCCGGCGGGAGATCATGTCCTTGTTCCTGCGGATGATCTTGACCACGCCGGTCCCGACGGTGCCCAGGCCGATCAGTCCGACTCCGACGGATTTCATAGTTTGGCTTCCTCTTTCGGTCTCAAGAATTTTTTGACGCGGAGCAGGGCGTCGTGGAACCTGTTGTCGTGCGTCACGAGAGCCATGCGCACATAGCCCTCGCCGTAAGGGCCGAAGCCCACGCCCGGGGCCACGGCGATGCCGGTCTCTTTGATGAGCTCCTCGCAGAAAACGAGGGAGCCCTTGGACTTGTGCGGCTCGGGGATGGGCGCCCAGAGGTACATGGTCGCCTTGGGCTTGTCCATGGCCCAGCCAATCTTGGCGAATCCCGTCACCATGTCGTCGCGGCGCTTCTGATAGCGCTGGGCCGCTTCTTTCACGCAGTCCTGCGGGGCTTTCAAGGCCCAGACGGCCGCCAGCTGGATGAAA
>MGUS01000005.1:5575-7327 GCA_001800085.1 Elusimicrobia bacterium RIFCSPLOWO2_01_FULL_60_11
CGAAGCCCACCCTCCAGCCGGCCATGTTGTAGGTCTTGGAGAAGGAGAAGAACTCCACGCCGACATCCTTGGCGCACGGGACTTGAAGAAAAGAGGGCGCCGTGTATCCGTCAAAGGTGATCTCGCTGTAGGGATTGTCGTGCACCACCAGGATATCATATTTTTTGGCGAAGCGGACGACCTCCTCGAAGAACTTGGCGTCCTCCACCACGGCCGCCGTCGGGTTATTGGGGTAATTCAGGAACAATATCTTGGCCTTGCGGGCCGTGGCTTCCGGGATCTTGTCCAGGTCCGGCAGCCAGCGGTTCTCAGGCTTCAACGGCACGTACTCCACGCTCCCCCCCGCGAGGATCGGTCCGTTGAAATGGACGGGGTAGCCCGGGTTGCAGACGAGCGCGATGTCGCCCGGGTCCAGGTAGGCCATGCAGAGGTGGCCGATGCCTTCCTTGGAGCCGATGAGCGCGAGGACTTCCCGCTCGGGGTCCACTTTGACGCCGAAGCGCGCGTCCATCCAGTCGGCGACGGCGGAGCGGAACTTGGGCATGCCTTTGGCCTGCGGATAGCGGTGGGTGTGGGGATGGTCCTTGACCGTTTCCACCAGACGCTCCACGATGTGGGGCGGGGTGGGCAGGTCCGGGTTGCCCATGCCCAGGTCGATGACGTCGAGCTTCTTGGCGTGGGCTTCGAGCTTGAGCTGGTTGATGCGTGAAAAGAGATAGGGCGGGAGGCTGGTGAGCTTCCGGGAAGGTTCCGTCATGGGAAGATGTTCAGGAAAAGTCCGGGTCCGGCGAGCTCTTGGGGCGCAGGGTCCAGTCCGGCAGTCTTTTGGCAGCGACCCAGCAGGCCAGGCCGAGGCCCACGCAGGCCAGACCGTAAGCCATCTCGAACCCGCTCCAACGGGCCCATTGGCGCTGTGTGACGAACTGCCATTTTTCCGGGGAATAGAGGTTGGCTTCGGGCTCGCCGAAGAAAGCGTCGTAGAGGCCTTTGAAAGCCACCAATCCCCCCCAGGCGTAAAACATCCAGCCGGCCACCCGGGCCAGCCCTCGGATCTTTATTTTTTCCATCAGTTCAGGGAGCCTGTCTCTTCGGAGGGGCGGGTCTTGAGCAGGCGTTTGAAAGAGAGGGACGGCTTGAAGGAGATCTTTTTACCGGCCGGGAGATAGACGCTTTCTCCCGTCTGGAGGTTGCGCGCCGGCTTGGCCTTGCGGGCCTTGGTCTTGAACGTGCCCAGGCCGGACAAGGTCACGCGGTCGCCCGATTCCAGGGAGCCCGCGATGGTCTTGACCAGCGACTTGATGACCCGGTTGGCCACGGAGTGGCTCACCCGCGCGCGCGCGGAAACGGAGACGACCAGATCCTTCTTTTTCATGACAGCCCTATTCTAGCTAAAATCACGGTTGTAGGGAAGTTTGGAGGAAACTTCTTTGATGCGGTCCTTGGCGGACAAGAGCTCCGCCGTGCTGTCCCAGGTCCCCTGCACGAGCGCGCTCCGGGACTGCTCGGAGAGCTTGATGGGGATCTGGAAATCGCCGTAAACGGCCTCGCCTTTGTCCAGATCCAGGGTGATCTCCCCGGCCGGGTCGTCCTGCACGAATCTCATGAGGTTCTCGATGTCCCCGGGTTCCGCCGAGGCCGTCGGCAGGCCGATGGCCGTGCAGTTGTCCGCGAAGATCTCCGCGAAGGACATGCCCACGATGCCCGTGATACCGTAGCGCTTCAGGGACTGCGGCGCGTGCTCGCGCGACGAGC
>MGUS01000005.1:7345-7649 GCA_001800085.1 Elusimicrobia bacterium RIFCSPLOWO2_01_FULL_60_11
GCAGCCGAAGTTCTTGCCCACGATGAGGACGGAGGCGCCGGTGTATCGGGCGTCGTTGAAAGGGTGGTCCTTGGGGGTGCCGTCGTCGTTGAAGCGGGCGTCATAGAAGGCGTATTTTCCGAGCTCGTCGAAGGTGACGCATTTCAGGTAGCGCGCGGGGATGATGCGGTCCGTGTCGATCTCATTGCCGGGGAGAGGCAGGCCCCTCCCGGAGACGGTCGTGATCTTCACAGTTCCCTCACGTCAACGATTTTTCCCTTCAAGGCGGCCGCGGCTACCATGGCCGGGCTCATGAGGAGCGTGC
>MGUS01000006.1:0-2481 GCA_001800085.1 Elusimicrobia bacterium RIFCSPLOWO2_01_FULL_60_11
GAAGGAGTCCGTCGAGAGGTTCGCCCAGGTCTGCGTGGAATCGTCCGCCGAGCAGAACGACATCATCCTCATCAATTACGTCCATTCCCTCTCCCAGGTTCCCGGCTTTAAATACGCTTATTTTGCGGATTCCGAAGGCAAATTCAGGGCACACAGCGACCCGGCCCAGATCGGGTTTGCGGCCCTGGACACACCATCAAAAGCCGCTACAATTACGAAATTCGTCAGGAATGAATTCCCCGGCGGCATAGATGAAGTCATTTTCCCCGTCAATTATCAGGGCAGAAGGATTGGGATAGCAGGAATTGGATATGACAAGATATATTTTACAAATCAAATTGATTTATCAATGCAAACAGCACTTATAAGGTTGTTCTATATCAGTTCTCTTGTTGGCTTTGTAGGGATTCTAGGTTCCTTTATATTTGCCCGCGGCGTGACCAAGCCCCTGGCGGCGCTCACGCAGGGCACGCAGATGATAGGCAAAGGGGAGCTCGGTTACCGCCTCCCCGTCCATGGCCGCGACGAGATAGGCATCTTGGGCCGCGCCTTCAACGACATGGCCCAAAAGCTCCAGGAACTGGACGAGCTCAAGAGCGACTTCGTCTCCAGCGTATCCCACGAACTCCGGTCCCCCCTGACGGCCTTGAAGGGATTCCTCCAGATGTTCCAGATGGGCCTGGCCGGCCCCTTGACGGACCCCCAGAAAGAGAACATCAACCTGATGCTCCAGTGCACCGACCGTCTGGGTAAGTTCGTCAACGACATCCTGGACGTGGCCAAGCTGGAAGCGGGCATGATGGATTTCACCCTGATGCCCGTGGACCCGCGCGCGGTGGCGCAGGAGATGGTGGCCTTCCACCAGCCCCAGGGGCAGGCGGAAAAGATCCAGGTTCTGCTGGAGTCGCCCGCCGCCGTGCCCGCCGTGACGGCCGATTCCGACAAGATCAAGCAGGTCCTCACCAACCTCATCAACAACGCCTTCAAGTTCACCCCGGAAGGGGGCCGCATCCGCGTGTGGGTCAGGGACGAAGGCAAGGCCGTGCGCTTCGGCGTGACGGATTCGGGCGTGGGCATCCCCAAGGACGAGATCGGCAAGCTCTTCAACAAGTTCGAGCAGGTGAAGTCCACCAAGGGGAAAGCCAAGTCCAAAGGCACGGGCCTCGGCCTGGCCATCTGCAAGCAGATCGTTGAGGCCATGGGCGGAAAGATCGCCGTTGAGAGCGACCCGGGCAAAGGCACGACTTTTCATTTTTACCTCGCCAAGGCCTCGCTGAAGGCGGCGGCATGATCCCACTACCTGCTTCGCGCGAAGCGCGTGTCAAAGTTCGAGCTCGCCATTCGGCGAGCAAGCAGGTGGTGGGATGAACAACGGCTCCAAAAAAGTCCTCATCGTCTCCAGCCACCAGCCGAGCATCGCGGAGTTCATCAAGATCGTGGCGCGGGAGGATTTCGAGGCGGACATCGTGCAGTCCGGCGAGCGGGCCCTGGAAAAGATCTGGGCTTCTCCCCCCAAACTCCTCCTGCTCCACCTGGACCTGGAAGGGATCTCCGGGCTCGACGTCGTGCGGGTATTGCGGCAGGACCAGCGCACCCGCGGCCTGCCCATCATCGCCTTCTCCAACCAGCCCAACCAGGCCGCCATCCTCACCGCCTTCAACCTGGAGGTGGACGATTACCTTTCCAAACCCTATCACCCGGAAGAGGTCTCCGCCCGCATCAAGGCGGTGCTGAACCGCCGCAACCCCGATTTCTACCAGGAGGGCGACGTCCTGAAGAAGGGCAAGGTGCAGCTCTTCCTGGCCCCCCGCCGCGTCGTCGTGGACGGCAAGGACGTGAACCTCACCCCCAAGGAATTCTCGCTTTTGACCATACTCCTTAAGAAAGAAGGCCGGGCCCTTTCCCGAAGCTATCTTTTGGACGCGGTCTGGAACCTTTCCAGCGACGTGACGACGCGCTCGGTCGACATGCTTGTGGCGCGCTTGAGAAAAAAACTGAAGAAGGAAGGCGACATGATCGAAACGGTGTCCGGCTATGGCTATAGAATCCCCGCGGAATAAGACACGCATCCTCATCGTGGAGGACGACTTCGCCCTCAGGAGCATGCTCGCACTCCTCATGCAGAGCCTGGGTTATGAGGTGTTCCAGGAAGAGAACGGAGGGACCGCGGTGCAGAAGGTGCTGGACCTGCGTCCGGACCTGATCCTTCTGGACGTCAACCTGCCCGGCATGAAGGGCACGGAGATCTGCGGCAAGGTGAAAAGCGACGTGCGGGTCAAAGACATCCCCATCCTCATGATGACGGGCGAGTTCCGGGAGATCGAGGACAAGCTGAAGGGCTTCGGCATGGGCGCGGACGACTATGTTCTGAAACCCGTGGACATCAGCATCCTCATCGCCAGGGTCCGGGCCATCCTCGGCGGCCGGTGATCCCACTACCTGACTTCGGCCTGAAAGGCCGACCTCCGGTCGGCAGTCAGG
>MGUS01000006.1:2529-3293 GCA_001800085.1 Elusimicrobia bacterium RIFCSPLOWO2_01_FULL_60_11
TATCTGGACCAGGGCCTTTCCGCCTATATCAACGAGCAGGATTTCGACATCGCCATCAGGAATTTTGAAGCCGCCCTCCAGATCAAGCCCAAGGACCCCACCGCCCGCAAAGCTCTGCGTCTCGCGAAAGAGAAAGCGGACAAGAGACCTGTAAGATCCATCCCCATCGAACCTGAAATGCCCGCGCCTGAAGCGCCTGCTCCCCCTGTCGAGCCGGAGATCGTTCCTTCCACCGCCGCGCCGGCGGTCGAATCCATCCTTCCTCCCGGAGCCACGGTCGAGGCCCCGGCTCCGGTCATTGTCTCCACCGCTCCGGCGGTCATATCCACATTCACGGTCACTTCTCCCGGGGTAGAGCCCTCGACGCCCACCGCCGCCCCGGCGCCTGATGAAAAGATGATATTCACGCCGGTCCAGGCCGAGCCGCTCCCCCCCCTGCCGCAGATGCCCGTGAAGGTCGACCCCGAACGCGACGCGCGCGAAAAAGAGCTCAAGATCAAGGAACACTATCAGAACGGGGTGGTGGCCTACATGGGCGAGGACTATTCCAAAGCCGTGGAAGAGATGAAGACCGTCCTGATGCTGGATCCCGAGAACGCCAAAGCCAGGAAGCTCCTCATGAAGGCCTACACCTTCTCGAAGTAAATTGATATAATTCCCCTCCTATGAACAAGCTGAAACTCGGCATCCCCAAGGGGAGCCTGCAGGAATCCACCCTCGAGCTTTTCAAGAAGGCCGGCGTGCGCGTTTTCGCCACCGAGCGC
>MGUS01000006.1:3341-5320 GCA_001800085.1 Elusimicrobia bacterium RIFCSPLOWO2_01_FULL_60_11
CGCTCCCAGGAGATGGCGCGCTACGTGGAGGACGGCACCTTTGACGCGGGCTTGACGGGCCTGGACTGGGTGCTGGAATCGGGCGCCAAAGTAGAGGAGGTCTGCGAGCTGCGCTACGCCAAGGCGGGGTTCCGCCCCGTGCGCTGGGTCCTGGCCGTTCCGGAGCTCTCTCCCATCAAGACCGTCAAGGACCTGCAAGGCAAGCGCATCGCCACCGAGGCCGTCAACATCACCAAGGATTTCCTCAAAAAGAACGGCGTCAAAGCGGAAGTGGAGTTCTCCTGGGGCGCGACGGAAGCCAAGGCGGGCAACCTGGTGGACGCCATCGTGGAACTGACCGAGACGGGTTCCAGCCTGCGGGCCAACAAGCTGCGCGTCATCACGGACGTGCTCTCCTCCACCACCCGCTTCATCTCCAACGCCAAGGCCTTGAAGGACCCGTGGAAAAGGAACAAGATCGAGAACCTGGCCATTTTGCTCCAGGGGGCGCTCGCCGCCGAAGGCATGGTGGGGCTCAAGATGAACCTGGAGGAAAAAAAGCTGTCCAAGATCATGGCCGTCCTCCCCGCCTTGAAGAAGCCGACCATCTCCAACCTCTCGGTCAAGGGCTGGATCGCCATCGAAGTCATCCTGGAAGAGAAGACCGTCAAGCGCATCCTTCCCGAGTTGAAACGCGCCGGCGCCGAAGGCATCATCGAGTACCCCCTCAACAAGGTCATCTACTGAAGATCCTCCAGCTTCTTTCCCAGGTCCAGATCACGGGCGCAGAGACCTACGCCTTGACCCTGGGCCGCTCGCTTGCGCGCGCGGGCCATGAGGTCGTTTTCGCCTCCGACGAACTGCATGAACCCCATGACTTCAAGTTCTACCCTCTTCCCATCCACCGCGCGAACACGAGTACTTGGGGCCGCGCCAGGAACGTCTTCGCTCTGCGCAAGATCCTTGAAGACGAAAAGTTCGACGTCGTCCATTCCCACTCGCGGGCGGCCAACCTCATCGTCCACCTCGCGCGGAAGACCCCGTATGTGACCACCGTCCACGGCCGCTGGAGGAATACGTTCGCTTTCAGGAATTTTCCCTGCCTGGGGAGACGGACCATCGCCATGTGCCCCTATTTGAAGCGGTATCTCAGCGAGGACATCGGCATCCCCGAAGAAAAAGTCCGGATGGCTCCGAACGGCATTGATTGCGATCGGTTTTCGCCAGCAGGGAACGGTCGCGACCGTTCCGTACAGGCACAACGACCCGTCGTCCTTTATGTCGGCCGCAGCAGCGGCCAGAAGGGCACGGCCCTGCGGTTCATGACGGAAAAAGTCATAAAGAACGTCCTTCGCCGCTTTCCGGACGTCGAGTTCAAGACCCTGACGGAACAGCGCGCGGGCCCGCCCCCTTCGATGCCGGAGCTTTACCGGAGCGCGCGCGTGGTGGTCGGAGCGGGGCGCGTCGTCCTGGAGGCCATGGCCTGCGGGATCCCCGCGGTCGCCATCGGGGAATCCTCCGCCCCGGGCCTTCTCAGGGAGGAATATTTCGAACAGGCCTTTGATTCCAACTTCGGGGACTGCGGGGTATGGAACATGTTCCTGGGGCGCGAAGGCCGGCTCATAGAGGACTTGGACCGCGTGCTGAGCGACGCCGCCTTGCGGGAGAAGCTCTCCGCATGGGGCCGCGGCATGGTCCTCAAAAAATTCGACGCGGAAAAGATCGCGCCATCGATCGCCAAAATCTACGAGGAGGCGGTCTCCGCGTGAACCCGTCCTGGGTGCCCGTCCTTTGTTATCACCGGGTATGCCCGGAATCGGAATTCGGGAAATTCCGCTCGCTCTGCGTCACGCCCGGGAATTTCCGCTCTCAGATGAAACTGCTCAAGCGCCTCGGATATGTCTCGCTCTCGCTCCAGACCCTCTCGGCCTACCTGCGCGGGCAGAAGAACATCCCTTCCAGATCCGTCGCCATCACCTTCGACGACGGCTATCAGGACA
>MGUS01000007.1:0-2089 GCA_001800085.1 Elusimicrobia bacterium RIFCSPLOWO2_01_FULL_60_11
AATGTGAATTGGATCCCGACTTATGGCAAGAACCGCATCAAGGGCATGATCGAGCAGAGGCCGGACTGGTGCCTGTCGCGCCAGCGCCTCTGGGGCACGCCCATCCCCATCTTCTACTGCAAGGCCTGCGGGGAGCCCCTGGACAACCCCGGCGCGGTCAACATGGTCGAGGAGAAGATCGGGCTCGAGCCGGACGGTTCCGACGCCTGGTTCCGCGAGAAGCCGGAATATTTCCTGGACCATATCGTGAAATTCAAGTGCGGGAAGTGCGGAAAGTCGGATTTTGAACGGGGCAGCGACATCCTGGACGTGTGGTTCGACTCCGGCGTCTCCCACGAGGCGGTCTTGAAGGGCAATGACGCCCTGGAATGGCCCGCTTCCCTCTATCTCGAGGGCTCGGACCAGCACCGGGGCTGGTTCCAAAGCTCCCTCATCCCCTCGGTGGCGCTCCACGGGCGGGCGCCCTACAAGAGCGTCCTCACCCACGGCTTCATCGTGGGAGGCGACGGCAAGAAGATGTCCAAGTCCGTCGGCAATGTGGTGGCCCCGGAAGACATCCTCAAAGAATACGGCGCGGACATCCTGCGCCTCTGGGTGGCCGCCTCCGATTACCGCGAAGACATCCGCATCTCCAAGGACATCATGAAGGGCGTGGCGGAGAATTACAGGAAGATACGCAACACGCTCCGCTACCTCATCGGCAACGTCCACGGCTTCGACCCCGCCAAAGACGCGGTCCCCTTCAAGGACATGCCCGAGATCGACCGCTGGGCCCTGAACCGCCTCGTGAAAGCTGTGGAGTCGGCCGGCAAGGCCTATGAGTCCTACGAGTTCCATCGGGTGGCGGTGACCATCGTCGAGTTCTGCGTCCTGGACTGCTCCTCGTTCTATTTCGACGTCTTGAAGGACCGCCTCTACACGTTCAAGAAGGACTCCCCGGAGCGCCGGAGCGCCCAGACCGTCCTTCACGGCACGCTCGAAGCCCTGCTGCCTCTCCTGGCCCCCATCCTGCCTTTCACGATGGAGGAGACCTGGCTTCTCGGGCGCGAAGACGGCCTTTGGAAGGAGGAAAGCGTGTTCCTGTCGGATTATCCGTCCCTGCCCGGCCAGTGGAAGGACGACGCTCTCGACGCCCGCTGGGGCCATGTGCGAAAGATCCGCGAAAAGGCCAATATGTCGCTGGAGACCGCCCGGAAGGACGGACAGATCGGGAGTTCCCTGGAAGCCAAGGTGGTCTTGAGCGGGGGCGAGGGCGCCGAGAAGGAAGTCCTCCGGGATTTAGGCAAGGATTTGGCTCCTGTCCTTCTGGTTTCGCAGGTGGAAGTCAAGAATGGTTCCGGCCCGCTGGAAGTCAAAGTTTTAAAAGCCGACGGCAAGAAGTGCGCGCGCTGCTGGCGCTATGAGACGAGCGTGGGGCAAGACGCGGCCCATGCCGAGATATGTCTGCGCTGCGTGGGGGCTCTGGCGTGATATTGGCCAGGTTCCTGCCTCTCCTGACCCTCCTTTCCGTCTTTGGTATCGATCGCTTGACCAAGCGCCTGGCGCAGAGCCATCTGATCTATGGCGAACCGCGCCCCGTCCTGCCCTTTTTCAACCTGACCTATCTTGAGAACACCGGCGCGGCATTCGGCATGGGCCGGGACATGAACAAGTTCTTCATCGGGCTTTCCATCGCCATCCTGGTCGCCCTGTTCGTCTATGCCCGCAAGCTCGGAGCGGACAAGCTGGGCGAAAAGACCGCCTTGGCGCTCGTGGTGGGGGGCGCTTTGGGCAACCTCTACGACCGCATCACCCACGGGAGCGTCATCGATTTCCTTGATTTTTATGCCGGGTCGCACCACTGGCCCGCCTTCAATGTGGCCGATTCCTCGATTTTAGTCGGCGCCTGCCTGCTGGCCATATCCCAGTGGAAAACAAAATGAAAAGCCTGTTCCTCGAGACCCTCGCCAAACGCGTCCTTGTCTTCGACGGGGCCATGGGAACCAATCTGCAGACGCAGAACCTCACCCCGGACGATTTCGGCGGCAAGGACGGCTGCAATGAATATTTGGTCATCACAAAGCCGGAAGCCATCGAGAAAGTCCACGAT
>MGUS01000007.1:2114-3724 GCA_001800085.1 Elusimicrobia bacterium RIFCSPLOWO2_01_FULL_60_11
GCCGTCGAGCTGAACCGCAAAGCGGCGGAACTGGCCCGAAAGGTCGCGCAGAAGTACCACACCCCGGAGAAACCCCGCTTCGTCATAGGTTCCGTCGGGCCCACCACCAAGCTGCCGACTCTCGGCCACATCTCTTTCGACGAGCTCCACCTCGGTTATGTCGAGCAGGTCACCGGGCTCCTGGAAGGCGGGGTGGACGCCATTCTGATAGAAACCTGCCAGGACGTCCTTCAGGTCAAGATCGCCGTCATCGCGGCCAACGACGCGATGCTGAAGGCCGGCAAGCGCGTGCCCATCATGACCCAGGTCACCATCGAGCAGTTCGGCACCATGCTTCTGGGCACCGAGATCGGGGCGGCCTACACCGCGCTCGAGATGCTGCCCATCGATGTCATCGGCATGAACTGCGCCACGGGACCCAAAGAAATGATGGACAATGTCCGCTATCTCACGCAGAATTCCCGCCTGCCCGTTTCCGTCCTGCCCAATGCCGGCCTCCCGGAGAACGTCGGAGGCCACGCCCACTACAAACTCACTCCCAAGGAGCTTGCCGATTACCAGGAGATGTTCGTCAAAGAGCTCGGGGTGAACATCGTGGGCGGCTGCTGCGGCACCACGCCGGAGCACCTGGCCGCGGTCGTCCAGAGAGTGGGGGGGCTGGCCCCCAAGAAGCGCGCGCCGCAACAGGAGCGTTCGGCGGCGTCGCTGTACCAGGCCGTGACTTACAAGCAGGAACCCCCGCCGCTCCTGGTGGGAGAGCGCACCAACGCCAACGGCAGCAGGAAATTCAAGCAGTTCCTGGAACGCGAAGATTACGACGGCATCGTGGCCATGGGCAAGGAGGCCGTCTCGGAAGGGTCGCACATGATCGACGTCTGCTGCGCCTATGTGGGGCGGGACGAAGTCAAAGACACCATCGAAGTCATCACCCGTTTGAACCAGCAGGTCACCATCCCCATCATGATCGACTCCACCGAAGCCCCCGTCATCGAGACGGCCTTGAAACTCATCAGCGGCAAGCCCGTCATCAACTCCATCAACCTGGAGGACGGCGAGGAGCGCATGAAGAAGGTCTGCCCCATGGCCAAGCGCTACGGCGCGGGGCTGATCGCGCTCACCATCGACGAAAAAGGCATGGCCAAGGGCCGCGCCAAGAAAGTGGAGATCGCGGAGCGCATCTACAAACTCGCCACTGAGAAATACGGCATCCGGGGGGAAGACCTGTTCTTTGACACGCTCACTTTCACGCTCGGGAGCGGGGACGAGGAGTTCAGGAACGCCGGGATCGAGACCATCGAAGCCATCCGCGAGATCAAGAAGAAGCTGCCCCTGGTCAAGACCATCCTGGGCCTTTCCAACATCTCCTTCGGACTGGACGCGGATTCCCGCCATGTCTTGAACAGCGTTTTCCTGCACTACGCGGTGGAGGCCGGCCTGGACGCGGCCATCGTGCACGCCTCCAAGATCCTCCCGCTCTACAAGATCGACGATGAAACGCGGGAGATCACCCGGCGCGTCATTTTCAACGAATACTCGGACGGCGCGGACCCTCTCCACGCCTTCATCGCCCACTTTGAGAAGAGGAAAGGGACGGTCAAGAAGGAGACCGT
>MGUS01000007.1:3736-4354 GCA_001800085.1 Elusimicrobia bacterium RIFCSPLOWO2_01_FULL_60_11
ATCATCGACGGAGACCGCAATGGGATGGACCAGGACCTGGAGGCCGCGCTCAAGAAGCACAAGCCGCTCGACATCATCAACATCCACCTCATGGACGGCATGAAAGTGGTGGGCGAGCTTTTCGGCTCGGGCAAGATGCAGCTGCCCTTTGTGCTCCAGTCGGCGGAGGTGATGAAAAAGGCCGTGGCTTACCTGGAACCCCACATGGACAAGGTGAGCGGCCGGGAGAAAGGCAAGATCGTGCTCGCCACCGTGAAAGGGGATGTCCACGACATCGGCAAGAACCTGGTGGACATCATTTTGACAAACAACGGCTACAAAGTGTTCAACCTGGGCATTAAACAGCCCATCGAGTCCATTTTAAGCGCATTTGAGGAGCACAAGGCCGACGCCATCGGCCTTTCCGGGCTTCTGGTGAAATCCACCCTGGTGATGAAAGAAGATTTAGAAGAGATGCGGCGGAGAGGCATCTCCATCCCGGTCATATGCGGGGGGGCGGCCTTGACGCGCAAATATGTGGAAGAGAACCTGCGTGCCGTCTATGAGGGGCAGGTCTTTTACGGGCAGGACGCCTTCTCAGGGCTCCATGTGATGAATGAATTGACGCAGGGCAACGCC
>MGUS01000007.1:4407-4491 GCA_001800085.1 Elusimicrobia bacterium RIFCSPLOWO2_01_FULL_60_11
CGCCCCTACCGAAATCCCACAGGTGTTTCAGGTACCCAAACGTTCTTCCGTGGCTGTTGACAACCCCGTGCCCAAGCCGCCTTT
>MGUS01000007.1:4552-5799 GCA_001800085.1 Elusimicrobia bacterium RIFCSPLOWO2_01_FULL_60_11
TCGAGCCCCTATTCAAGGAGATGCGGGACAAGTGCGTGCGGGAGAAGATCCTCCAGCCGCGCGTGATCTACGGCTATTACCCCTGCGTCTCCGAAGGTGACGACCTCATCATATTAGACGAGAAGGGTAACAAGGAGCTCACCCGCTTCGCCTTCCCCCGCCAGCAGAAGCCGCCGTTCCACTGCATCTCGGACTTTTTCCGCGCGAAGGACAGCGGCGAGACGGACGTGGTATCCTTCCAGGTGGCCACGGTGGGAAGCCATGCCACAGAAGTCGAGCAGAAGCTTTTCAAGGCCAACAAATACACGGATTATCTTTATCTGCACGGGATTTCAGTAGAGGCGACAGAGGCCCTGGCGGAGATCGTCCACAAGATGATCCGCAAGGACTGGAGCTTGAATTCGGAGGACAGCGCGGACGTGGAAGGGTTGTTCCGCCAGAAGTACCGCGGCTCGCGCTATAGTTTCGGCTACCCCGCCTGTCCCAACCTGGAGGACCAGGAGAAGCTTTTCAAGATATTGCCGGCAGAAAAGATCGGCATCGTCCTCTCCGAAGAATTCCAGCTCGTGCCCGAGCAGTCCACGTCCGCCATCGTCGTCCACCACCCGCAGGCAAAATATTTCATCGTATAGCCCGCCGCAGGGCGTCCAGCGCTGAAAGCGCGGCCCTCTCGCGGATCTGATTTCGGTCCCCGAAGAGTTTTTCCGTGAATGCTCGGGCGCCCTTCTTGGAGGCAATTCCAAAGCAGACCGTTCCGACCGGCTTCTCCTTCGTCCCGCCCGACGGCCCCGCGATGCCCGTCACAGAGACGGCCCAATCCGAACCCGAACGCGTCAGCGCGCCCCTGGCCATCTTCAGGGCCGTGGGCTCGCTGACGGCACCGTAGCGGCGCAGGATGTCCGGCTTGATTCCCAGTAAACGCGTCTTGGCGGCGTTGCTGTAAGTGACCAGGCCTTCCAACAGGTAATCCGAACTGCCGGGCACATTCGTGATCTTTGAGGCGATCAGCCCCCCGGTGCAGGATTCCGCCAGAGAAAGGGTCTTACCCTTCTTTTTCAGCATCCGTCCCACGACCGATTCAAGCGTCTCCTCGCCCTCCCCGTAAATCTTCGGTCCTAAAATCCCATAAAGCGACTTTCTGATTTTTCCCGACAGAGTCTTGACCGCTGACGGGGATTTTCCCTGCACCGTCGCCTTGACGTCGATGATGGAACGGTGGGCCAGTATGCCGAAAGTGACGGTGAGGC
>MGUS01000007.1:5817-7345 GCA_001800085.1 Elusimicrobia bacterium RIFCSPLOWO2_01_FULL_60_11
TATCCACGACGGGGCGTATCATCTCATCGATATGGGATTCCGGAAACCCGAAGACATGCAGAACAAGAGTTTTAGATGAGGCGTGGGGATATGTTTTCTTGAGATAGGGAAGGACGGCCGAATCCATCATGGGCAGGAGTTCCCGGGGCGGGCCGGGGAGAAGGATCAGCGTCTTCTTCCCCAGGGGAATGATCTGCCCGGGGGCGGTGCCGGTCCGGTTCAGGATGGGTCTGGCCCCGCGGATGAGATAGGCTTGCCTGCCCCCGATCTGCTTGAGGATCTTCTTGGAAAAAAGGAGAGGTCTCTTGAGGACTTTGGAGACGCATTCCCGAGTGAGATCGTCGAAGGTGGGGCCGAGGCCGCCGCTTGTGAGCACCACCGCGGAGCGGCGCAGACAGCTCGCGAGAGCCGCTTCGAAGTCGCCGGCATCGTCCCCTACCGTAGTGATTTGGGCGAGATGGAGGCCCAGGGAGGAGAGGCGCTGCGCGACAAGGACAGTGTTGGAGTTGACCTTGTCCCGAAGGAGTTCGGTCCCCGAACAGAGGAGCTCGATTCTCATGGGTTCAGGGGCTTCCGGGGAATTTCCAGGGTTTGTAGATGAGCAGGTAAGCCAGGCAGATGAGGGAGCCCACAACGAGCGCGATGCCTCCCAGCAGGACGCCGACCTGCGACGCCTTCTTCCGGGCGGCCTTGAGTTCTTCTTCTTCGCTCGGCACTTACTCTTCGAGCTCGGTGTTCCAGTAGATATTGTCGATGAAGCGCTGCCAGGAGGCCTTGATCTTGAAGGGCGCGTGGAGCACCAGGGACTGCGCCCCTTTCCACCGGGGTCTGGAGGGTGCCACCAGGAGCTTCATTCCGGCTTCCGCGGGCAGGCGGTCGCCTTTCCTCAGGTTGCAGGGCACGCAGGCGGTGACGATGTTGCTCCAGGAGGACTGGCCGCCCCGGCATTTGGGGACCACATGCTCAAGATTAAGGTCCGATGTGGGGAAGCGTCTGCCGCAGTAGCAGCAGAGATAGCTGTAGTGTTCGTAGATGTTGCGCCGGGTGAACTTGACCTCGGAGACGGGCAGCTTGTCGTAGCGCTTGAGCGTGATGACGTCGGGGATGGCGATCTTGAAAGAGGGCGTGTGGACGTAGCCCGAAGGATGGTCCACCATGAGCTTGGACATCTCCTTCCAGTCGGAGAAATCGTAGGTGCGGTATTCATCGTCCACCACGCGGGCGTGGTCGAGATAGAGCAGGGACAAGGCCCGGCGCCAGTTGGTGATGTGGATGGCATAGAAGCTGCGGTTCAGGACGAGGACGTCAGAGCCCATCGGCGCCGCCTTTGGGGACCGGGATCTTGGCGACGGGTTCGTTCCACCAGGCCAGACAGCGGGAAAAGAATGACGGCTCATCCAAAGCCGTCTCGAACGGCGTCGCCGGCGCGGGAGGGTTGTTGACCGGCGAAAGCATGGTTTGGAGCGCGTTGACGCGGTCGGTCAGCTCCCGGACCTTGTCCTCGACGGCTTCGGCGGTGCGGGGCGCG
>MGUS01000008.1:0-2096 GCA_001800085.1 Elusimicrobia bacterium RIFCSPLOWO2_01_FULL_60_11
CGCCCGTGGAGGCGTCGCTCCAGACGCTGTCCGACTCCTGCAGTTTCCACATGCCCCGGTCCAACCCCTGCTCCGACATGTGAAAAGCCGTGGACGCTTGCTTCTGCTTCATGGCCCACTTGGTCTCGTTCTCGATCAAGCGCACCAGGGCCGGCAGGAAAATGGCCATCATCACCAGGGCGACCATGGCAAGGATGAGCATGAAACCTTTATTATTCATCAGTTCATCACCCTCACTTTTTCAATGGAAAGCTGGAGCGCCTTGGTGTGGCCCGCGAAAGTGTCTTCCTCGAAAGTCATGGACACCGATATGATGCCGCTGTTGTCCGTGCGGGGATAGGTGAAAGCCACGAATCTCAGGTTCTCGGCCAATGTGCCTGTGGAACCGTTCTTCATGTAATAAAGATGCTTGCCTTCCTGATAGACCCCGTAGTCCCCCAATGCATCTCCTTCGCCCTTGTCGATGGAGAACGTGATCCAGGAATAAGGCGGCTGGCCCGACCTCTGGGAGATGATGACGGACGAGGCGGTCGCCTCCCTCAAGTTGCGGTTGATGATGTCCAGGGATATGCGGGCGTTCTTCTGGACGTTGGCCCGCGCGGAAGTCAGGCGCCAAAAGCGGCTCATGTTGGTCATCACGGAGGGGCCGATCCCCACCACGAGGAGCATGATGGTCAATGTGACCATGATCTCCACCAGGGTCATGCCCTTCTCCAAAGCGGCAGTCCGTCGCTTCACCATACGACGTCCTTCGTGGTCGTCTCGCCCGGGAATATCCAGAAGGGAGCCCCCGAGAGCGTTTTCTTGGTGGTGGACGACGTATTGACGCTGACGCTGTTGGTGAACCACCCGTAGATGTAATAACTGCTCCCGCCCCTGATCGGCATGTTGTAGCGCCCGCTGGCGTCGCTCGAGACGCTGTAATAGATGGTGCCCCCGTTGCGGATGCCTTCGTTGACGTCGGGAGGGTATTCCGTGTCGATGGCGACGGGGGAGGCCACCACCAGCACGCCCGTGGTGACTGGACTGGTGGATGAGCCCGTCCCCACGAGGCCCGCGAGTTCCCCGTAGGCGTTGGCGATGGTGAAGGTCGACCAGCCCACCTGGGGCGTGACGGTGACGTCCGCCATGATGACGCCGGGGACGTTGTTCTCGCCGGATTCGAGCTGGGGCGAGATGATGTAGCTGCCGGTCGCGATGCCGTTCAAATAGTAGAATCCGTCAGCGCCGGAGATGGCCTGGGCGACGACCGTCGCTGAAGAAAGGTCTCTGGCCACCACGGAAACGCCCGGGATCTTGCCGCTGGCCAGTCCGTTGCTGGTAATGAACCCTTTATAGCTGCCCGCGCTCACCAGGATGAAATCCACGCCGGACGTTTCCACGCCGAGCGTGACCCCGTTGACCGCGTCAGATTCCGTCGAATAGGCCGTTTTGCTTGCCATCACGAGGACGGAATCCGCGGTGGGCTCGACGTTGACCCTGTAGCGGCCCTGGGAATTCGTGGTCACGGTGCCGGCGCCTGCGACATCGACGGTGGCTCCTGAGATCCCCCTTTGAAGGGCGTCCCTCACGGTCCCGGAGATGTAGCCGTAGACCGTCGTACTCGTGAGCGCGATGACCGGGGCTCCGGAGTAATACCAGCGCGGGATGGTCACACCGTTGGGAACGTGGGTGCTCAAGCTGGGAGTGATGACCATCGTTGTGATCACTTGGGTATACAACCCCGTTGAGACGGTCAGGGTCCATGTGCCCGTGGCGATGTTGGTGACCGTGAAGGAACCCGTCCTCTGCACATAGGCCACAGCGGAATTGTCGTCATTCACGCTCACCGAGGCGCCCTGCGCCGAGCGCCCCGCGGTGCCGGGCGTGGAGATGTCCGCGTTGAAAAGCGCGTTGGAAAAATCATAGATGCCCGCCGCGGTCATGGTCAGGGCGTACCAGTCGCCGTCGCCGGCGCTGTGGTAGCTGGAGGCGTTGTTGTCGCTGTCGAAGGTGCAGGCATAAGGCGTGTTGCTGTTGCGGAAAGGGTGGAAGCAGGTGCCCACGGCCTGGGTGACCCAATGGTCGTGGCAACCGGCGAACTGGTGCCCCTGCTG
>MGUS01000008.1:2110-2450 GCA_001800085.1 Elusimicrobia bacterium RIFCSPLOWO2_01_FULL_60_11
TTCCGTAAAACCGTTGTAGTCGTGTCCGCCCTGCCCCGTCACCCGGATCCCTCCGGACAAAAAGTTGAGGATGACGTTCCTGTCCCCGTCCGCCGTGTTCCTATAGTAGGCGTCCGCCGTCCGATTCAATGTGTTGTTCCCGTAAGCGACCGTGCTGACGTTGGCGATAAGGAAGAAGCTGTTGGGCTCGACATAAATGGCGCTCCTCGAAGAATAGTCGGTCTCCCAGCCGGTGGCCGTGCTGCGGAAAGCGGAAAAGACCGTGTGAGGGTTGCCCGGGTTGCCCAGAAGGTATTTTGAAGCCGTGTCCGGATCGGCGGCCGGCTCGAAGCCGTGCCGG
>MGUS01000008.1:2494-2964 GCA_001800085.1 Elusimicrobia bacterium RIFCSPLOWO2_01_FULL_60_11
GCGTGTAGGTGGGGGCCACCTGGGTGATGATCAAATGGTTTCGCAGGTAGGCGTACCCCGTGGCTGTGGCCGTAAGCATCTTGTGCATGCTGAAATTCGTGGTCAGAGAACCCTCTTGGTCATAATTCACCGCGAAGGAGGTGCTGATCTCCGTGAAGTAACCGGTGGCGGTCACCCGCAGGGTGTAAGAGCCGGGCTGGACCTTGAAGGAATAGATGCCGTCGGAATCCGTGCGCGAATAATAAGAGGGGTTCTGCTCCGTGTCCACCAGAGCGTTCACCAGGGGAACGTTGGAGATGGCGGAGCTCACCACGCCCCTGAATTCATATTCCAGCTGGGCGCGGTCCGGGTTGTTGCGCAGGTTCGTGAGCTCGACTTTCTTCCACTCTCCGTCCTCCTGCCAGACCACATAGACCGTCACGCGCTTGATGCCGGTGTCGTTGTTCGTCGCGGTGATGGTCGGGTAACCG
>MGUS01000008.1:2985-5787 GCA_001800085.1 Elusimicrobia bacterium RIFCSPLOWO2_01_FULL_60_11
CGGGTAACCGATCAAATCGTTCCCTTCCTGCTTCAAATACTCCACGAACGACCGCCGGATGAACGTCAAGTCCCCCACGCGGAGAGTTTCTTGCGGGTAGTAGGAGCGGGTGGTGCCGTTGTCGAAATACATGGTGATGTCGGAAAAATTGTCGTCTTGCGGGGCGACGGAAGTGGTCACCAGGAGCCGGAAATATGAGAGGTTTTTGAGGGACTCGATCTTCTCCTGGGCGAGGTTGACGGCGATGGTCTTGGTCTTGTTGACCAGGATGCCCTTCGATATGGTGGAGAACACCATGGAAACGCCCACAAAAGCGACGGTGAGGACCAGAAGACCGACCATGATCTCCACCAATGTCACACCGTAGGCAGAGCGCGCGCTTTTCATTCTGTGAATGAGTATAACACTCATCCCCCCCAGTTTCAATAAGCTTTTTACATCAATTTACAGTCAGGAAATGTCTAATTTTTTGCATTTTTGCTAAAATAAAGCCCCCATGGATCGCGCGGATCTTGAAACCCCCTATTATCTGATCGACGAAAGGAAGCTCCTTAAAAATCTGGAGGTCATCCGTTACGTCCGGGACCATTCCGGGGCCAAGTGCCTCCTGGCCTTGAAGTGCTTCTCGACCTGGGCGGTCTTCGGCCTCATGCGCCGCTACATGGACGGCACCACGAGCAGCTCCCTTTTCGAGGCGCGTCTCGGGCATGAGGAATTCGGCAAGGAGACCCACGCCTACAGCGTGGCCTTTTCGGACCCGGACATCGCGCGGCTCGTCAAATTCTCCGACAAGATCATATTCAATTCCGTCTCCCAGCTGGAAAGGTTCTACCCCAAGGTCCGCGGCCTGAAAGTGGGGCTCCGCGTCAACCCCGGGTTGAGCTATTCGCATTTCGACCTGGCCGACCCCGCGCGGAAATGCTCCAAGCTGGGCGAGACGGACCCCGCCTCCGTCATGAAAGCCGCGGACAAGATCAGCGGGGTGATGTTCCACTACAACTGCGAGAACAACGATTTCTCCAATTTCTCGGCGCTTCTGGACCGCTTGGGCCGGCAATACAAGTCCCTTCTTGAAAAGCTGGAATGGGTGAGTTTGGGCGGAGGGTTCTATTTCACCCAGGACAGCTACCCCTACAAGAGATTCGCGGCGAAGCTCAAGGAATTCAGCGGCAGGCACCGCGTGCAAGTGTACCTGGAGCCGGGCGAGGCCGCTATCACCCAGGCGGGGACTCTCGTGGTCAGCGTTCAGGACATCATAAAGAACAAAGCGGACATCGCCGTGGTGGACAGCTCCGTGGAAGCCCACGCGCTCGACCTCCTCATCTACCGGCAACCCGCCAAGATCGAAGGCGGCGAGCGCGGAAAATATAAGTATATCGTGGCGGGCAAATCGTGCCTGGCCGGGGACATATTCGGGACATTCCGCTTCAAGTCCCCCTTGAAAGTCGGCAGCGTCATCCGCTTCGCCGACGCCGCGGGCTACACCATGGTCAAGAAGAACTGGTTCAACGGGCTCCAGATGCCGTCCATCGTCGTCAAACGCTTGAACGGGCGTCTGGAACGCGTGAAAAAATTCACCTATGAGGATTTTAAAGGAGGCCTTTCCTGATGAGCTTACTGGTCGTCGGTTCCGTCGCTTTCGATTCCGTCAAGACCCCTTTCGGCGAGGCCGAAGAGGTCCTCGGCGGCTCGGCCACTTACTTCTCCGTGGCGGCCAGCTTTTTCACGCCGGTCTCGCTCGTGGCCGTGGTCGGGGAGGATTTTCCGGACAAGGACGTCCAGTTCCTTAAGAGCAGGAAGATCGACACGTCCGGCCTCGAGCGCGCCAAGGGCAGGACCTTCCGGTGGAAAGGCGAATACGGCCAGCAGCTGAACGAGGCCAAGACCCTGGACACGCAGCTGAACGTGCTCCAGACCTTCTGGCCCAAGCTGCCGGAAAAATTCAAGAAGACCGACATCGTTTTCCTGGGGAACATCGACCCGGACCTTCAGCGCGAGGTCCTCGGGCAGGTGGAAAAGCCCAAGCTCACGGCCCTCGACACCATGAACTACTGGATATCGAGCAAGAAGGATTCCCTCGTCAAGACCTTGAAGCTCGTGGACATCCTCATCATCAACGACGGCGAGGCCCGCCAGCTTTCCGGCGAGACCAACCTGGTCAAGGCGGCCCAAAAGATCCGGGCCATGGGCCCCAAGATCCTCATCATCAAGCGCGGGGAATACGGGGCGCTCTTTTTCTCAAAAAAATCCATATTCCACGCTCCCGCGTATCCCCTGGAGAACGTCTTCGACCCCACGGGCGCGGGCGATTCCTTCGCTGGCGGGTTCATGGGCTGGCTGGCCAAGACGCGCAAGTTCGACGACGCCAACGTGCGCAAGGCCATCATCATGGGGAGCGTGGTGGCGTCCTTCAACGTGGAGGATTTTTCTCTGAACAGGTTCAAACGCCTGAAATATCCCGAGATCACCGCCCGCTACAAGGCGTTCAAGCGCCTCACGCATTTCGAGAATCTTTAGCCGGCGGCCGTTTTTAGGATGCGGCCGCGTGATCTATTTTTTCAGCGGCACCCTGTTGTTGTCTTTGTCATACGTGAACCTGGGGATCCCGTTCACTTTGTGGATAAGGACTTTTTTGATCGCGACCGCGCCGTCCGGCGCATGGTCCGCGTAAAAGTCCAGATCGATCTTGTTCCTGCCGTTCACCTCTTTAAAGTCGGCGCAGGCAAAACATGTCCTCCCCTGATCGAGCATGCAGATCTTGTTTTTATGGACTTTCACGAGCCTGAGCTTCCACACTTTGTT
>MGUS01000008.1:5840-7748 GCA_001800085.1 Elusimicrobia bacterium RIFCSPLOWO2_01_FULL_60_11
CCCCGCCGGTCTTCGAGGCTTCGGTTTGGACGTGATTTTTCACGTCATTTTCAAAACTGTCCTGGAAAGCTTTTTGCGTGTCCGCGCTTTTGCTCTCCTGGGGATGTTCCTTGGCGCCATCCCCGTGAGGATGCTCCGGGTGTTCGGCTCCCGTCAGGCCCGTATCCATCTTCAATGCAAGCAGAAGCCCCGCAAAGACCACTGCGATTGCTCTGGTTTTCATAGTTTTTCCTCCCCTTTGATGTCGGTGTTCTTATAAGTCCTTTCCAACTTATATCGATCGAACGGCTTCCCGTCGATCTCGACATAAGGATTGGAAAGATAGTTAAGGTCCGGGCCGGCCTGTTGAGGGGAAAGCCGGATCCCCCTGCCTTCGCTCATCAGGACACGGTCAGGATCGAGGTTCCCGAAGAAATATCCGGACTTGTCCTTATTTTTCCGGCCTTCGGAGGCGTCCACGGGGATCCATCCGCGCCCTGCGACATAGAATTCAGCCCAGCAATGGTAGCCTGCCGGCAGTTCGCCTGAAGGGCCCTTGGGCAGCGGGAAGCCCATGAAAAATCTCGCCGGGATCCCGCTCGCTTTGGCCAAAGATATGAACAAGGCGTGAAAATCGGTGCAGTTTCCTTTCCCGACCTGACAGGCATGCAGCGCATCGCCCCTGCCCCAGCCGTTCCCGCGCTTGTCATATCGCATGTGGTCCAAGACGTACCGATAGATGGCCCGGGCTTTTTGCAGAGGATCGCTGATGCCGGCCGAGAGTTCCGACGCGATCCTGCGGATCGCCGGATCGGCGGATTCAAGGCCCCTCGGCGAAAGATACGCCGCAGGGGACGCGGGCTTGACATGATTTGGATTCGGCTCCGAACTCCGTTCCAGGACCAACTGCTCCTTTCTGACGATCCTATGTTTTATCTCGATCACGACGTCATGGTTCAGATCATTTTTGGACTCAAAGTAAAGCATCGGATTCCCAAAATCGGGATCTTGGGTCATCACGTGGGGAATGCGGGATTCTATGGCCATGATCTTGGATCTCTGATAGGGATCTTCCTTGGGCAGGGGAATCCATATCTTGAGCCCATGCAATGACTTTGTGTCGGATTCCGCGATGACCAATCTTTCGGTCAACTCTATGGTCCGTTGCGAAGGTTTCCTGAGGTTGGAAAAAAGTTCGGCCGGGAGGGCCGCGAAGAGCATGAGGACGGCCGGGATCACGCATATTTTCTGGATTTTTCCCTGATCTCTTAAAATTCTCATGCGGAAGCCCTGCTTCACGGCCTTCATACTATATTAAATTTCAGGCCGAGGGAGATGTCGGATCATAAATCAGTGGATGAATCCATGATAGCGGCCCATCCAATAGGGGAGAAGGAACACGACGCCGTCCCCTTCGATCTCCCCGTTTCCCTCCGCCGGACGGTAAGGGTCCCCGTTCCAGCGCTGAAGCCCCGTCCCTTTCCTGTTGACCTGCTCCGCGGGGATATCGCTCAGCGCGCGGATCGACCCTGACGCATCGCAGTCCTCCGGAATGAAAGCGCAGACCGTGAAATCCCACCAGGGATTTTTTTCCGGCCTGACGATGCTCCAGGTCCTCCGCAGGCTTTCCTTATAGACCGCGGCCGGGGCCGGATCGTTCTCATACTTCAAAAGCGGATAATAAGCCAGGAAAGCCAGCTCCACGTCCGAATGGTTGATGTCCCGCGGATCGAGCGCCTTGAGGGTGTTCTGAGCGTATCCATGCCGGTCGATGAGCTCCAGATACTTCATCTGATATTTCCCGCTTCCCGTGATGTGGTAAGCGGCTTTCAGGTGGGATAATATTTCAAGGGAGTTAAGCCCCCGTTCCTCGGACCAGTCCTCGTCCGGGAGCCCGTGGACCGGCTTGTTCTCATTGAGTTGAGCGGG
>MGUS01000008.1:7755-10121 GCA_001800085.1 Elusimicrobia bacterium RIFCSPLOWO2_01_FULL_60_11
AACCCCCCATCGCGTGGGTTTTCCGTCCGTGTCCGCCAGATACCCCTGATGCCCGATGATATGATCCATGACGCGGCCGACGAGCCGGCGGATCCGTTTTTTCTCTTCCTCATCCGCCGCCAGATCATAGTAGACGGAATAAGCAAAGAAATGGCCCGCGATCTCGTCGGATGAGGTGTCTCCCTTCCATTCCCATTCGCCGGTGGAGTCCGGGTGCCACTCGCCGTCATATTTGAAATTCTTGGGGTCTCCCGCCTTAACGATGGAACGGGCGGGGAATCCCGGGATGCCGGTGACGGCTTCGAGCCGCTCCAAAGCATGGAAACTTTCTTTCGCCCATTGCCGCGCCTGCTCGTCCCGCGTCACGGCATAATTAAAACTCATGGCGGCCGCATAAAGGCCGGTCCATAAGCCGTCATTGTCGTTGTGATGCAGGACCCCGCCTCCGGCCGGGTCTCCGAGGATGTTGAGAGTCAGCTCGCGGATGAATCCTTTCCAGACATGGCGCTCGCGGATGACTTCTTCAAAATTCCGGGCTTTATCCGCGAGCGCGGCATCCTTCGCCATGCACCGGGACGCCGGCAGGATCGGCAGAGCCAGCATCGCCGATGTGACGAGCCCGCCGATGGAAGCAAGGTCGAGTTTAAAGGCCGCGCGGAGCTTCATCAGAGTTCAACTATAGCAGCATGGGGAATTTGATTCAAGCGGAGGCGGGTTTTAATCCCGCCCCCGCGATCATTTGATATAATACCCGCAATCCCATGAGCGGCTCATTCGTCCACCTTCACGCCCACACGGAGTATTCCCTTCTGGACGGGGCCGTGCGGCTGGTGGACGAGAAAGGCAAGCCCTCCGAGCTCATCAAGTTCATCGCCTCCCACAAGATGCCCGCCCTGGCCATGACCGACCACGGCAACATGCACGGCGCCATAGAATTCTACGGCGCCTGCCAGGCGGAAGGGGTCAAGCCCATCATCGGCATGGAGGCCTATGTGGCGCCCAAGTCGCGGACGGAGCGGAGCGGCACGCTTTCCACATCCAACAATCACCTGACCCTCCTGGCCAAGAACGACCAGGGCTACGCCAACCTGATGAAGCTCACCTCCCTTTCCTATCTGGAAGGTTTCTACTACAAGCCCCGCATCGACCGGGAACTGCTGGAAAGATACCACGAAGGCCTGATCGCCCTCTCCGGCTGCCTGAAAGGCAAGGTGGCGCAGTCCGCGCTGGAAGGTCGCGAGGACGAGACGCAGAGGATCGCGGGCGAGTACCAGGAGCTTTTCGGCAAGGGGAATTTCTATCTCGAACTCATGGACCACGGCATCGAGAAACAGCGCGCGGTGAACACCGCGCTCGTCGCGCTCTCCAAAAAGGCGGGCATCCCGCTCGTGGCCACCAACGACTGCCACTACCTGCGCAAGGACGACGCTTTCGCCCACGACGTATTGCTCTGCATCGGCACGGGCAAGCTCCTGTCGGAATCCGCTCGCATGAAATACGCCACCGAGGAATTCTACTACAAGACGCCGGAGCAGATGGCCCAGCTCTTCGCCGAAGTGCCCGAGGCCGTCAAGAACACCGTGGAGATCGCGCACCTCTGCAACCTGGAGCTCAAGTTCAACCGCCTGCTCCTGCCCCAATACAAAGTGCCCGAAGGCCAGACGCTGGATTCCTACCTGGAGTCGCTCTGCCTGGCCGGGATCGAAAAAAGATACGGGGACATGACGCCCGTCCTGAAAGAGCGCCTCGCGTCCGAACTGGCCGTCATCAAGAAGATGGGCTTCGCGGCCTACTTCCTCATCGTCTGGGACTTCATCAGGTTCGCGCGGGAGAACGGCGTGCCCGTGGGCCCCGGGCGCGGCAGCGGAGCCGGCAGCCTGGTGAGCTATTCCCTGGAGATCACGCGCATCGACCCCATCCGGAACGGCCTGCTCTTCGAGCGGTTCCTCAACCCCGACCGCCGCACCATGCCGGACCTGGACATCGATTTTTCCGACGGCGGCCGCGAGAAGGTCATCCGCTACGTCACGGAGAAGTACGGCAAGGAATCGGTGGCTCAGATCGTGACTTTCGGCTCCATGATGGCCCGCTCGGCCCTGCGCGACGTCGGGCGCGTCCTGGAACTGCCTCTCCAGGAAGTGGACCGCATCGCCAAGATGGTCCCCAAGGAGATCGGCATCACCCTCGCGCAGGCCATGAAACAGGTCCCCGAACTCAAAGAGCTCTACCGGAGCGATGAAAAAGTGAAGCAGCTCCTGGACGTCTCGCAGAAACTGGAGGGCTTGAAGCGCCACACGGGCGTACACGCCGCGGGCATCGTCATCGTGCCCACGTCCGACGGCCAGACCATCACGGATTTCGTCCCC
>MGUS01000009.1:0-12189 GCA_001800085.1 Elusimicrobia bacterium RIFCSPLOWO2_01_FULL_60_11
AGGCAGCGGCGGCCTGGCAGATCCTGCCTTACCTCTGCGAGCCGCCTTTTCAGACGATGGAGCGGGACAAGAAGATATTCCGCACCTTCAGCGCGCCGGTGCTGCGGTTCTACCGCTGGTCCAAGCCCGCGGTGAGCTTCGGCCGCACCCGCGGCATCGACAGCGAGATCGAGCGCGCGGCCCTCGAGAAAGGATGGATGGTGGTGGGCCGGCCCACGGGCGGGGGCATCGTGGAGCACGCGGACGACCTCTGCTTCTCCCTCTTCTGGCCCAAGGCCGACGGGACGCTCCCCTGGAGAGTGGCCGATTCCTACGCGGTCATCCATGAGTGGATCGCCGAAGGGCTGAAGGAACTGGGCGTGGAGACGGTATCTGTCCATCAAAAGGACAAGGAGAACGGCTGGTGCTTTCAGACCGCCGTCTGCCATGACCTGACCGCGGGCGGAAAAAAGATCGTGGGCGGGGCCCAGTGGCGCCAGAACGACAAAGCCCTCCATCAGGGATCCATCCAGAGGGTCCTTCCCGACTCCGCCGTGGCCGTCTTTGAGAACGGGTTCCGGACCAAGTTCGGGGTCGCGCTCGGGTCTCATGCCGCCTGATTCCCTGATCGACACCCTTTCCCAGCAGATCGTCAACGGCCTGACGCTCGGCTCCATCTACGCCCTGATCGCCCTGGGCTACACCCTCGTCTACGGCATCCTCCTTATGATCAACTTCGCCCATTCGGAGATCTTCATGGCCGGCGCCTTCTTCGCCCTGGGAGCGTTCGCCCTGCCCGGCGTGAACCGCCTCTCTCCCCTGCTCCAAGTCGCGCTGGCCATGGCCTCCGCCATGGGAGGCAGCGCTCTGCTGGCCTATTCCGTGGAGAAGGCGGCCTACAAGCCCCTGCGCCATGCCTCGCGGCTCTCCCCGCTCATTTCCGCCATCGGCGTCTCCATATTCCTGCAGAACTTCTTTTTCCTTTTCGTCGGAAGCCAGTCCCTCTCTTTCCCCGAACTCCTCCCCGTCAAGCGCCTGCGCCTCGGAGGATGCGAGATCGATTCGCTCCAGGTCTTCATCCTCGCGATATCGCTCGTCATCATGGCGGCGCTCAAAACCTTCATCCAGAAGACCCGCCTGGGCAAGGCTCTGCGCGCCACCGCGGGCGACAGGGACGCCGCTGAGCTGCTCGGCATCAACACCAACGCCATCATCTCGATGACTTTCCTGATCGGGGGCGCTCTGGGCGGGGCGGCGGGGCTCTTGAACGGGATGTATTACGGCTCGGTCAAATACAACATGGGTTTTCTGCCGGGCATCAAGGCGTTCACGGCCGCGGTGCTGGGCGGCATCGGCAACGTCACCGGGGCCGTGCTGGGCGGGCTTTTGATCGGCCTCTTGGAATCTTTGGGGGCGGGTTTCATCCCCGGCGGGTCCGAATGGAAGGACATCTTCGCCTTCGCCGTGCTCATCCTCGTGCTGCTCTTCCGGCCCCAGGGGCTCCTGGGCGAAAAAACTCCCGAAAAGATCTAGGGGTTCTCCTCCGGCTCTTCCGGTTTCTCCTGCTGGAGGCCGATGCTCTGGAGCTTCGTCACGGTGCGTTCGGTTCTGGTGACCTGTCCCTTCCTGTCGATCGCCTGGACGCGGATCTTGTTCTCCCCTTCAGCGAGCAGCACGGACCAGGTGAACTTGGCGCCCGCCTTGATGGGCACCTGGTAATCGTTCACCCTCACAAAACAGCCGGGTTCCGTCTGGCCTTCCACCTGCACGAACTTGTTGCGCGTGGCGAACTTTTCCGGGGGTGCGGTGACCGTAAGCTTGGGAGGATAGTTGTCGATCTCAAGATCGGGGAGAGCGACGTAGTCGGCCCGCCTGCCGGCTTCGTCATAATAGGCGATGCGGCGGTGATAGGTCCCGTCCGGCAGGCCGTATTCCTTCTTCTCCGCCATGGGGTCTTCGTTCTCCAGGGCGTTCTTCTTGTCGAGCGCGATCACCTTGAACCTCGGGTCCAAAGAATATTGGATCCTGTAGGCCTTCCGTCCCAGGAAGTCCCGTTCGACCGCGCCGTTCTCCCCACCCTCTCCTTCCCCGAGCGCCGCGTCCTTGGAATCCTGCCCCGGCTTGTATCCCTTGACCGGGGCGATCGGACTGAATCCATCTTTGCGGCGTCCGGCCTCGCCCTGGCCGTAGAGGCCGGGGATGACGACCTTGCCGGAGGCGTCGAAATCGACGATCTGGAAATCCGGGAGCTTAGGAACGTCGACCGGCACGCCGGGGGCCCGGTTGGGCAGGGTGATGTTGGCCTGGCCCGCTTTCACGATGACCCGGATGGGAGGCGACGGGGGCGTGTTGGGGAGCGTGATGTTGGCCTCGCCTTCATGGACGATCACGCTTTTGCGCGTGTCGATGCCCAGCACCTCGGTGCTGCCGCGCTCCACCTGGACGATGAGCCCTTTGTCGATGCGCAGGCGCGCCTTGTAGAGGGTGTCCCGGGTCTGCGGCGTCACCATCGCGGTCTCGGTCACCAGCTTGATCCTGCCCGCGATGAGCGCGCCGGTGAGGAGGTTGACCTCCTCCACCTTGAGCTCGGGCCGCAGCATCACCAGGGAATTCTGATCCAGCTTCAAGGTGTCCCCGCTGTAGAAGCGGACGTGGGCTTCGCCCTGCTCCAGGGTGCGCAGCCAGTCGTCGTTGAAGAGCTCGGCGTCCCTGAGGGCGTTCCTCCAATTCGGCTCTTTCTTTTTGCGGTAGCGCACTTCGTTCTTCAGGAATATCAGGCGCGCGGAGCGGAGTTCTTCCTTGATGAGGAGCACGGGGACCTTGATCTTCATCCCCGGGAGCGCCGCGGCGGGGTCTGTGAGGGGCAGTTGATTGTACTTGAGGATCTCCGGCCATTTCTTGGGATCTTTGAGATACGTCTGGGCGATGCCCCAGATCGTGTCGCCCTCCTTGACCGTGATGTCCTGGAAGGCCTCCCGGCCCCATGCGCCGGAAGCGGCCAGGCAGGCCGTGGCCAGGCCGAGCCAAATCTTTTTCACGTTCCCAAGCCCTTGGGGATCCAAAAAACGAAACGGGCGCCCTTGCCGCCTTCCCCCGCTTCCACGCGGATCTCCCCGCTGTGCAGTTCTACAAAATATTTGGAGATGGCGAGCCCCAATCCCGTGCCGCTCTTCTGCCGGTTGTCATTCGCGAGCTGCTGGAATTTTTCAAAGACCTTCCGGCGGGAATCCTCGGGGATGCCGGGCCCGGAATCCTCGACGGAGACCTCGATCCGCTCCGGCAGGTCCCGCACATGGACCCGCACATGCCCTTCCAGGGGAGTGAACTTGAGCGCGTTGGCGATGAGGTTGCCCGTCACGCGCTCGATCAGGCCTTCGTCCGCGGTCATCGCGACCGGCCGCTGTCCCGCGTCCCAGAAGAACTTGAGTTCGATCCGCCGCCGTTCCGCCATCGGCTGATAGATCTTCTCCAGATTCCCCAGGACGTCATCGAGAAAAAAGGACCTGAGCTTGATCTCGAACTTCCCGGCGTCCATCTTGGCGATGTCGAGGATGTCGTTGATCATGTCCAGGAACCGGGCGCTGGCCCGGTCCATCGTCTCCAGCATGGTGCGCTGGGCATCGTTGATGGGTCCCGATTTCTGGTCGATGAGGAATTTGATGAAGCCCTGGATGGAGGTCATGGGGTTGCGCAGATCGTGGGTGATGGAATGGAGGAAGCTGTCCTTCATCTCGTCCAGCTCGCGCTCCAGGGTGACGTCGTGCACGACCGTGACGACGCCCAGGACTTTCCCGCTCCTCGGGTTGACCACCCGCTCGGAGGAAAGCTGGTAATGGCGCGCGGCCTCGCCTTCCTGGACCCGGATGTCCCGCGAGGCCTTTGAGCCCTGCTCGGCCATGGCCTGGCGGAGCATCTCCTTGACCTGGACGTCCGTCACGGCCTCGAGGATGTTCTTGCCCACCCAGGCCCAGGGATTGCCGGAGGCCCCGGACGCGCCCTCGAGCAGAAAAGCCCGGGCCGCGCGCTGGTTCATGATCTCGATCTTTCCCGCTCCGTCCGTCATGACCAGGCCGTCGCCGATGGAGAAGATCACGGATTCCGTCTTGGTCTTTTCCTCGATCAGGCGGTCCACATGGAGCTCGCTGTAGCGGCGGAGCTCCCAGATCATCATGTTGAAGGTCTCCGCCAGATCCCCCAGCTCGTCGTTGGAGCGGATGTCCACATTCTGGTCGAAATCGTTCTCCGCCACCTTGCGCGCCGCGGCGATGAGTTTGAAGATGGGCCGGGAAAGTCCCTTGGCCAGCCAGAAGGCGGAAAGACCCGCCGCCAGCACGGAGAATATCACCACCCAGAAGGCGCGGCGCCGCGACGCATAGATGGGAAAATAGGCCGATTCCATGGGCTCCTCGATGGCGGAGACCCAGCCGGTCCACTTGACCCGGGCGTAGGACCCCACCGCGTCCCGGCCGTCGGCTTCCTTGAATTGCTTGGACCCGACCGTCCGGGCCAAAAGGGCTTCGGCCACAAGGGGGTGGCTCTGAGCGTCGACCGGGCCTGATTCCAATATTTTTTTCATCACGGCCGGGTCGGAATGGGCGATCCATCGCCCGGATTCATCGGCCAGGAACACGGACCGTCCCCCGCCTCCGCCCAGCCCCGCGCCTTCCTCGATGACATCGTCCCAAAGGTCCTTCAGGGAGATCACGATGGAAAGCGACCCTCTCTTCAAGTTCCCGGGGTCATAGGGATAGTAGATCTTCATCCGCGGCTGGGATTCCCGGAAGAAGAAACCGAAGCGCGGTTCGATGTTGTCCTGGCCCATCTGAGCGGAGAAACGCCGGAAGACCGGGTCCGCTCCGTGGGAAGCGAGCTTTCCGCCGTCCCCATAGATGCCGTTGACGGTCTTGATGAGCTCTTTGCCGCCCGGGTCCAGGAACGCGATGGAGACGAATTCGTTGTTGGAATCCAGGAAGGCCAGCAAGGGGGCTTTCGAGGAGATGCCCTGCATCCTCAAGGTCTCGATCAGGGCCCGGAGCTTGCCCGTGACCGCGTCCAGGTAGAAACCGATCCGCCCGGCCAATGACGAGGCCAGGTTGGTGTGGAGCTCGAGGATGTTGTTCTCCAAGTGAACCCGGTTCAGGGTGGCCGTCTGCCAGCCCACGATGGCCGCGGGCAGGGTGGCCAGAAGGATGGACACAAGGGCTATCTTTGGAAAAAGTCTCAGCTTCACCCGGCGCCCTCAAGGATGATGCGGACGAACCGGCCGGCGTCCTCGAAGTTTTCCAGCAGAAAATCCGGCTTGTGCCGGCGCAAGACCGCGGATGTGGAACTGCCCGTGGCCGCGGCGACCACGGAGAAACCGGCGACCCGCGCGGCGGCGATGTCCCGGGCCGTGTCTCCCACGATGAGGACATCCTCGGCGGCGATGGCGCGCCCGCCGGCGTCCTGGGCCTTCCTGTGCCCCTCCCGCAGGATCTCGGCGCGGTCTTCGGAATCCGACCCGAAACCTCCGAACGAAAAATAGGGGTTCAGCCCGCTGCGATGGAGTTTTTTCCTGGCCCCCCTTTCCAGATTCCCGGTGCCCAGGCCGATGACCGTCTCCAGAGCTTTGAGCCGCTCCAGAACCTCGGGGATGCCCCGCATCACGAAGTAATCCTCCGCCCGGGCGCATTCGCTTTCCAGATGGGACAGATACCTCTCCTGGGCGGCGGACATGGAGTCCGCGCCGCAGTCGCGCCCGAGTTTTACGGTGAAGATCTCGCGGATGATGGCCGGGTCCGTTTTTCCGGCCGCCTCGACGCCCTCCATGGCCCGGGCCAGGCCGTGGAGCTCGAAGAACGCCTTTTCCAGCGCGCGGATGCCGGCTCCGCCCGTCGATAAAAGCGTGCCGTCAAGATCGAAAAGGACGCACTTGAATCTTTGGGGCATATCTGTTACCCTTTAGCCGAAATGCTCAAACCCGTCAATTTATACTCCCTTGTGGCGCTCGGGTCGCAATATGTCATCGTGCTGGAAGAGATCGACGGCCCCCGCCTCATCCCCATCTGGATCGGCCCCGCCGAGGGTAATTCCATCGCCATGCACTTGAACAACGTCTCGCTCCCCCGCCCCATGACCCACGACCTGATGGTCACTTTTTTGAAGAGCGTCAACGCCAAGATCTCCAAGGTGGTCATCACGGAGCTCAAAGAAAGCACTTTTTACGCTTCGATCTACCTGGAGCAGGACGGGACCGTGCAGGAGATCGACGCCCGCCCGTCCGACTCCATCGCCCTGGCCTTGCGGGCGTCCTCCCCGCTCTTTGTCGACGATTCGGTGTTCGAACAGTGCGAGCCGCTCTTGAAACCCATCTCCAAGGACGAAGTGGACGATTTCCGCAAAAAACTCGTGGACTTGAGACCCGAAGACATATACAAAGACATCAAGAAACCGCCTGAAGAAGAGAAGTAGGGGCGATTCATGAATCGCCCCTGCCTGTTCATTCCCTAAATACAATATCCTTTCCGTCAAAAGCGGGCGAATAGACCGCGATGGCCGACGCCGGCTCCGGCCCCCCGTTCACGAAATAGTGTTCCAAACCCCTGGGAATGAAGATGACGGCCCCCGCCGCCACGCCCACCGAACTCGCGCCCAGATACATCCTTCCGCTCCCGGACTGGATGATCACGGTCAGGTCATGGAGATCATGGGAGTGTTTCTTTTCGGTGCCCCGGATCTGAATGAAATGGGCGCTGGAGTTCTCCATCTCGAGGATCCTCACTTTGGAGACGTCTTCCCCGGGCTGGATGGCGTTCTCCCACTTGAAGTGGTCGGCGGTCTTGGCCTTGATGCCTTCGAGCTGGGTGTACTGGTAGAAGACGTATTTCTGCTGCCCCGCGCAGCCCGCGAGGCAGGCCAGGACCGAAAAAAATGCCAGCCGATTCATGGGGTAATTCTATCAAATTTGGGCGTTTCCTCTGCCCTACCACCCGTAGCTGACCTTCACCCTCATGAGGTTTTCCCCCGCGTAGGCCAGGTTCAAGCGCAAAGCGTCGAACGCCTTCAATCGGAGTCCCGCGGAGAGCGTTTCTTTTTCAAGGTCATCCTCCCCCGTGATGAATTCCTCCCGCACCCTGTCATAGTCCACAAGGAGGTCCATGTCCGGGAATGGGGTGACCCTCAGGCCGCCCGAAAAGAAGTTCCTTCCCTGGGTCCCGCTCAAGGACCTGTCTCTCAAAGCATAGCTCGCTTTAAAACCGACCCGCTTGTAACTGCGGGACCCGTAGACGCCCATCATGTGGGTCTCCCTCAGGGTAGCGGGGGATTCGTCCTTGATGAGATACATCCCCGCCTGGGCCCCCCGTTCCCGGGAAAAGGCCATGCTCCACCTGTGGCTGCGAGCCCCGGAGGCGCGGCCGCGGCTCTCGTAGCTGACCTCTCCCGCGCTTTCGATGTCGTCCCAGTCCGAGACGCCGCAGAAGGCGCGGCCGGACATCAGGATGAACAGAGCGGCGAGAACCGCCGGGATCTTCACGGCCGGGCCGGTCCGAACGCGAAGATGTCTTTGAGGAGGAAGAAGACCCGCTTGTTCATGCCCGGGACATTCAGAAGGTCGTCGGCGCTCCGGAGCCCGAATCGGTCGCGGTAAGCGATGACCTTCTGCGCGGTGAGTTCGCCCACGCCATGGACCGCGGCAAGGTCGAGAACGGTGGCGGAGAGGATGTCCATCTTGGGATGCGGAGCGGGAACCTGGACGGCCGGAGCGGGCCCGGCCCAGCTGAAAGTGAGCTCCATGTGGTGGCTGCCCGGGAGAAAGGGATGGTGGCGGTACGCGTATTCCAGGGATATCCCTTTGCGCCGCGCGCGGAATCCTCCCGAAAATCTCGAGGGGCCGCTCGCCAGGCCGCCCATCAGGGAAAGAGCGGGTGAAAGCTCCAATTCCAAGCCGGTCCGCAAGCGCGGGGAAGCGGCTCCCAGGCCTTCCAAGCCCAACGCCGCGGTCAAGCCCGGCCTGACTCTGAAGGTCATGCCCGATGTCCAAAGCGACGGGACCGGTTCGCGGACATCGCCGAACGCCGGACGGTTGATGTTCTCGCCCGCCAGGGAAAGATCCAGGCGTTCAGTGACTCGGGCGCGGGCGCCCAGGTCCAGGCCGAACTTTGCGGATGACCCGTAACCGTCGATCTTAAGGAACAGGCCCTTCAAGGAATATCCCGCGTTCAAACGGGAAAACGCGTTGAATCCATGGCTCAAGCTGAATTCCTGCTCGCGGTAAGCCGGCGGGCCGAACTGCGCGACTTTCAAAGCCACTCCGCCGAGGCGCGTGGGAGAAGCGAAAGAAAAGCCGGAGACGGACAGGTCGCTCAGCGAAAAAAGCCTCGAGTAAGAGAAGGCGGCCTCTTTATGGTCGAGCGTTCCCAGCCTGCCCGGATCGGGGAAGAATGACCCCGCTCCCGTTTCCCTGGGTTCGAACGCCGCGCGGCAGATCCCGCCGGAGAGGAAAGCCAGGACCACGATCCCCGCCCGCCTCACAGTTTCCTCGCGACCACGACGATCGCGGCGCCGCGGGAAAACCCTCCGCCCTCATCGCGCACTTCGAACCCGACGATGTAGATGCCCGAAGGGACCATGGCGCCTCCCGCGTCCCTGCCGTCCCAAGGCAGGACGGACTCCGGCCCGCAGGCCGCGCGTTCGGCAAGCGCCCGCACCATGCGCCCTTGGATGTCGAATATCTTCACCGACGCCTTGGAGCCGACCTCCGAAACACAATGGATGTGGGCTTCACGGAACGGACCGTCTCCCAAAGGCGAGAAAGGCGACTGGGTGACGCGGAATATTTTTTGGGTGCTGCCGGCAATGGCGGATGGACCGGTAAAGGAATTTTGAGAGCCGGGGGTCTGCCTCGATCTCAGGTGGATCCAGTCCCCCTCGCGGTCCGAGTCCGCTGAATCCGGGCCCCGCCCGATGGAGTTGCCGGCCCCGATGCCGCCCGGGATGTTGACCGTGTCCGAAAAGCTTTGAGCGCCTTGATCCCGCGCCCCGACCCATTGGCCGGAAGCGACGACAAGGTTGTACGCCTGCTGCTGGACGCTCGTCCAGCTGGAATCGTCCGAAAAGACCACAGCGTCCATCAACAGCCCCTTGGCGTTCCTTAATGTGATGACGTTGGAAGTGCCGGTGAGCCCCGGATCCGTCGTGCGGAAGTCCGCCGCGCCATCCTGCGCGGAGGAGTTGAAATGGAGCAGAAAGTAAGAGCCCGTCTGGAATGTGGCGGAGGAAGGGAAGGTCTTGACCGGCGTGTTCTGCTCGAACACCTTCCAGCCGCTCAAGTCGGCGGAAGAGCCCGCGACATAGAACTCCACCCAGTCGCCCGTGGCGGGCGGCTCTTCGCTTGCGACCTCGTTGATGAGGACTTGCGCTTGGGCGCAAGACAGGAATCCGAAAACAAACAGAAAGAGTATTATCATGGAGACCATGATAAAAAACCCGTTGCGGCCGGAAAATCAGGGAATTATGTCAACCTGTGTAGAATTTTGGGGTTATAACATCAACGGCGAATCATCATGTTCACTGACCTGAACGTCGCTCTTGACGGGCATGGAGAGCGAGATGGCTTCCAGGAACCCGGCGATGAGTGAGCCCAGGTGGTAGATCCCCCACTGGTCCGGCACTTTGCGGAAGGTGTAGATCCAGCTCCCCCCCACGATGGAAAGGGCGTAGATGAAGACGGCGGCGGAAAGGATGTAGAGTTTCTTGGGCATGTTGTCGTAGAGTTTCCTCTTGAAAGACGGGTAGCGGACCGCGTGATGGAGCACGAAAGCGCCGCCGATCAAAAGAAGGGCGCCCGGGTCGATCAGGCGGATGACGAAGAGGATCTGCATGAGGACGTCGATGTCCTCCCGCTTGTTCTTGTACCAGAGCCCGTCATAGGCGGTGAGCCGGCCCAGGCGCACGATCTCTTCGGAGCCGCCGATGGCCATGGCGTTGACGACGCAGAAGGCCAGGGCCAGAAGCACGGCGAGGCCGAAAGTGCCTGCGATCCAGCCCTTGCCGATCTTCTCGGGGCCGAAGCAGAGCGTCAAGAGACCGATGAATGTCGCCGGGCCGAAGATGCCGATCAAAAGGAATTCCCTTAAACTGGAGATGATGAGGGGCCAGGGGTGGGGGCCGGCCAGCGCCTGGACGGGGCGGAGGCCCAGGTAGAAGCCGAAGACCGTGAAGACCCAGAAGGCGGCGTGGTAGGTCTGCGCGCTCGAGACCAGGGCCCGGAGAGGCATGATGTGGCGCACGAACTTGGCCAGGGCGAAGAAAGTGATGCCCGCCAGGCCGGGCACGACGATGTAGACGAAGATCTTGTCCAGTTCCTGTACCATCGTCATGTCGTCCATGGGTGAGATTTTAGTAAAATACCCTTTATGAAGATAGCCATATTCGGGAGCGGGCCTTCGGGGTTCTACGCGGCGGAAGAACTGCTCATCCAATCCGATCGCAAATTCCAGGTGGACATGTTCGACCGCCTGCCCACGCCCTATGGCCTGGTGCGGGGCGGAGTGGCCCCTGACCACCAGAAGATCAAATCCGTGGTCAAGGTGTATGAAAAGACCGCCGCGCGGGAAGGTTTCAGGTTCTTCGGCAACGTCGAATTCGGAAGGGACATCCTGCTGGAAGACGTGAAAAAGCTGTATGACGCCGTCCTATTCGCCGTGGGAGCCAAATCCGACAGGAAGATGGGAATTCCGGGGGAACATCTGGGCGGAAGCTTCGCCGCCACGGAATTCGTCGGCTGGTACAACGGCCACCCGGATTATCAGGACCTTCGATTCGACCTATCCTGTGAGAAGGCCGCCGTCATCGGCATCGGGAACGTCGCCATCGACGTGGCCCGCATCCTCGCGCGGGACCCCGACACCTACGGCAACACCGACATCACGGACCAGGCCGTCAAGACCCTGAAAGCCAGTAAAGTGAGGGAGATCTATCTTATCGGGCGAAGGGGCCCCGTGCAGTCGGCCTTCACCAACCCCGAGATCCGCGAACTGGCGGAGCTGCCGGGAGCGGACCTCATCGTGGACCCTGAAGAGATCGAGTTGGACGAACTTTCGAAAGCGGACCTGGAATCCGGGAAAACCGACCGGCAAGCCAAGGGGAACGTCGATGTCCTGACGGAACAGTCCAAAAAGGATCCCGCGGGAAGACCGCGGAGGATCGTTTTGAAATTCCTCGCGTCCCCCGTGGAGCTGATTGGGAAAGACGGAAAAGTGTCCGCGGTCAGGCTCGAGAAGAACGAACTCTTCAGGGATGATAAGGGGACTTTAAGACCCAAGGGGACCGGCCGATTCGAGACGGTCGAGGCGGGTCTGGTGCTCCGGTCCATCGGGTACAAGGGCGTGCCCATCGCGGGCATTCCTTTCGACGACAAGAAGGGCACCATCCCGAACATGGAGGGACGCGTCGTTGACCCCCAGTCCAAGGCGGTCCCGGGGCTTTACGTCGTGGGCTGGGCCAAGCGGGGGCCAAGCGGCGTCATCGGCACCAACAAGCCGGACTCCATCGACACGGTACATAAGATTATGGAGGATGTTAAATCAGGGCGCACGCTTTCCAAGAACGACGCGGGCGGCGATGTGGCTGATTTAATCAAGGAAAGAAAAATCCAGGCCGTGAGTTTCGCGGACTGGAAAAAGCTGGACGAGTTGGAGATCGCCCGGGGCAGGACGGCCGGCAAGGCACGGGAAAAATTCAAAACGATTTCTGCAATGCTTGAATCGATAAAAGACATCGGTTGATACTTTGCCTGGGGAGGATAGTATGAAAATCCTATGGAAAAAATGCTTTTTGACTTTCTCGGTTTATGTCGCTTTGGTCCTTTTGCTGGCGGTGGCCATGACGATCTTTCGAGTCGATATCGTCAAAACTTTTGACCCGCTCAGACCTGTTTTAATATTAACGTTCTATTATGTTGTACCTTTTGTATTTGCAGCTGCTTTCGCTTGGCGTTTCAGGCCCTTTTGGAAACATTTCTTTGCATTACTTGGATTAATTTCTTTGTTTTTTGGGATCTGGATCACTTCATCCCAGTATCTTCGAACAGTGTATTCAAAAAAGACGGAGAATATACTTTCTCAGTTCAATACGGGTGTGGTGAAGCTTAAATCCATCAATTTTTCCCAGAGGGGAGAATTTTTAGATTATCAGGGCAATGCGGATCTTGTTTCAATGCCCAAGGGCGAG
>MGUS01000009.1:12198-12290 GCA_001800085.1 Elusimicrobia bacterium RIFCSPLOWO2_01_FULL_60_11
AAGATCAGTGATCCTTCACGGACATTCGATTTTTCCCTAGACAACACAACAGACCAAACGAATAATGCGGATCTAGTTGCAATGCCCAATGG
>MGUS01000010.1:0-12066 GCA_001800085.1 Elusimicrobia bacterium RIFCSPLOWO2_01_FULL_60_11
AAAGCCGAAGTGTTCGCCAAGCGGCTGATATCCGAACTCCTCCTGCCCCGCCCGGAGATCGCCTCCAGCGGGACGTCCACCGACTTGTCGTCGGAACGTCTCGAGATCATCATCACCAACCGATAGATAATCTAAGTTTTTAGGGGGGCCTGCCCGCCTGCCGGCGAGGCAGGGGCGTACTTGCGCGTGGCCCAGAGCTGGACGTTCATGGACACCAAGCTGTTGGTGAGCCAGTAGAGCGCCAATCCGCTCGGGCTGCGCAAGAAAACGACCGTGAAGACCGCGGGCATCATGAGCATCATCTGCTTCTGGGTGGGGTCCGTCGCCGTGCTGCCGGAAAGATACTGCTGCAGGTACATCACGCCGCCCGTGAGGATGGGAAGGACATAGTAAGGATCGTGCTTGGAAAGGTCGTGGATCCAGAAAGCGAAAGGGGCGCCGTTGAGCTCGTAGGAATTGCGCAGCATCGTGAAGAACGCGATGAAGACCGGCATCTGGATGAGCATGGGCAGGCAGCCGCTGAAGGGTGTGGTACCCGCCTGCTTGTAGAGGCTCATCATCTCCGAGCTCAAGCGCTTGGGGTCTCCCTTGAAACGGTCCTGGATCTCCTTCATCTTGGGCTGCAGGCGCTTCATGATGGCCATGGATTTGTAGCTCGTGAGGGTGAAGGGGAATAAGATGAGCTGCAGGCAGAATGTGAGCACGATGATGGCCCAGCCGTAGTTGTGGGTGACCTTGTGCACCCCGTTCATGGCCTTCATGGCCGCTTTCCCTAAAAATCCGAAGTAACCGAAATCCACCGCCTGTTCCAGGCTCATGTTCCAGCCCTTGAGGGCCTGGTACCCTTTCGCTCCGGCATAGACCTTGAGGGAAATATTCCTGGTTTCGCGGGGAGCAAGCCGAAAGGAGGGCGATAGGAGTTTAAAATCCCCCGGATTTTTCTTGTCCTTGGTCACCGCGATGACATTGAAATCCTTCGAGTCTGGGAACAGGGCCAGCAGATAATAGCGGTTGTCGATGCCCGTCCAGAGGTGGGCCTGCTGGTGCGTCCCCGTTTTGAAAACCCGGACCTCTTTGGAGGGGGAAGGGTAGGCGAGGACACGGGTGAGCTTGTCATTCTCGGATCTTTCGCTTTCCACCGTCCCCAGCCCCCCGTGCCAGCCGATTCCAAAATCCTCGATCTCCGCGGGCCCTTCCGTCAGGTTCCTTAAACTCAGGATGATGTCCGCGAAAGGGGCTTGGGGATCCAGCACCACCCTCTTCCTCAATTCCACGCCGGACGGAAGGATGGCTTTCCATTCCGCCTCATTGGGTTTTCCGCCCTTGACCAGTTCAAAATTGATCTCGGGGAACGTCCCGAAAGGAAGTTCTTTGGGTCCCGGATTGACCAAATCCACGGGGCTGCGGCCATTTTTCACCCACCAGTGCCGGACCCCCGCGCCTTGAGAATCCATCGTCACTTTGGCGAAGGGGGTTTCCAGGGTCTTTTCTGTTTGGGAGACGGGAATGACCTTGCCGGACCTCTTGAGCCATTTCAGGTCTGGCTTTTCTTCCATGGACTGTTTCTCAACGACCGCGGGCGGAGGTTTGGGAGCCGGCGCCTGGGGCGGGAAGAACTTATACCAGATCAGAAGGAAGGCCGCCGAAGCGGCGATGAACCAGACGGTGTTCTTATCCATTTAAGAGGGCCTTGCCCCCGGACGGCAGGATAGAATACGCAGAAGAGAGGCGTAAATTCCCTTGACCGGCCCTTCCCTCTGTATGGCGGCCACGGCATATTCGGAACAGGAAAGGACATAGCGGCATTGACCGTGGATCCCCAGGACACCCCGGAGGGACGGGAACAGAGTCTGATAGGTCCTCACCATGAAGACCAGGGCGAAAGTAATAGCCCTGCTCATGAGAGAAGTCCCGAGTTTCGGCATAGCGTCATGAATTTCTCTTCCATCAGAGTATACCCGACTGTTTTCGGGTCAAAAGGGGGCTTGCCTAAAATGAGGACATCCAAGGGGGATGCCAAGCGCGCGCGGTTCAAGCGGAACACTTCCCGCGCCAGGCGCTTGAAACGGTTCCTGGTGACCGCGTTGCCCAGCTTTTTAGGAACACGCACGGCCAGGCGGCTGTCTTCCCCATGTTCCGGCACGGGCGCGACATAGAGGTCGAATATCTCGCCGCGGATCTTCCGTCCCTGCCGCAATATGCGTTCCACTTCTCGGTCCAGTTTGAGGCGTCGGGGAGATTTGAGATTCCGGGGATTATGGGATGAGTTTATGACGGCCCTTGCCGCGGCGGGAAGACAGGACTCTGCGGCCGCCGTGAGTTTTCATTCTCGCGCGAAATCCGTGGACTTTCTTCCTTCTGCGGACATGGGGTTGGAATGTTCGTTTTGGCATGGCCATTTTTTACCAAATTGACGGGAACTTGTCAACCGATGACATCCACCGAGGGTGGATCCGCCACTTGACATCAAGAAAGGGAATTGATAGACTTACTCAGCCACCCCTAAAAAGCATCATTTTCCGTCGGATAAGGCGATTCAGAGGCGCCAGGGGCCATGTAAAACATGGTAAAAGATGGTAAAAGACACTGTTTTAAACAGCTTCCACATGAGTTATCCACAGTTCTTAATAACTTGTGGATAAAATAATCGAGGTGATTTATGAGCCAGGATCTTGATACTGCACCCTCCAAAACTCAGGCCGCGGGCCTTTGGGAGAAAATCTCCGATTCCTTGAGAAACTCCATGGACCCGGAAACCTTCGACCTCTGGCTCAAGCCCGTGCGCCAGGTATCCTTTGACGGAACCCGCATGACTCTGGGGGTCCCCAACCGCTTCTTCAACGACTGGATCGTGATGCACTGCAAGGACAAGATCGAATCAGCCCTTCAGGGCCTGGCCGGGCCGCAGGCGGCGCTCGAGCTGGTGATATTCCAGGACCAGCACATCCCGGCCATAGAAGCAGCCCCCGCGGTGATGATCTCCCGCGCGGAAGCCGAATCCACGCCCGACGGTGTGGACCCCTTCAACCCCAAATACACTTTTGAGACCTTCATCGAGGGCCAGGCCAACCGCTTCGCCAAGGCCGCGGCGGAAGGCATTTCCAAGGAGCCGGGCATCCGTTTCAACCCCTTCTTCCTATATGGGGGCGTGGGACTGGGCAAGACGCACCTGATGCACGCCATCGGCCACGCCATCCGCCACACCTACCCCCGCGCGCGCGTCCTTTACATCACATCGGAAAAGTTCATCAACGAATTCATCGATTCCCTCCGCTTCGAACGCCCCGCGGATTTCCGCAACAAGTACCGCAACCTGGACTGCCTCCTGATCGACGACATCCAGTTCCTGATGGGGAAGGGCCGCTCCGAAGAAGAGTTCTTCTATACTTTCAACACGCTCTTCGATTCCAGAAAACAGATCGTGATCTCCTCCGACCGGGCCCCCAAGGAGATGGGAGCGCTCACCGACCGCCTGATCTCGCGTTTCGAATGGGGCGTGGTGGCCGACATCCAGCCGCCGGACCTGGAGACCCGCATCGCTATATTAAGAAAGAAGGCTGAGATGGAACGGCTCCACGTGCCTGATGACGTCATCCTTTTTGTGGCCAGCCAGGTCAAGTCCAACATCCGCGAGCTGGAGGGCTCCCTCATCCGCATCGTGGCCTTCTCGTCCCTGACCGGCACGCCGCTCACCGTGGACACGGCCCGCGCCACTTTGAAGGACATCTTGAAGCATGAAGAAGCGCAGCGTCCCATCACCATCGAGGCCATCCAGGAAGTGGTCGCCAAACACTTCAACCTGGAGACCCGCGAACTCAAGTCCAAACGCCGCACGGACGCCATCGCCTGGCCGCGCCAGATCGCCATGTACCTGGCCCGCATCCTGACCGAACTCTCGACCACCGAGATCGGCGAGCATTTCGGCGGCAAGGATCACACCACCGTGCTCCATGCCTGCGAGAAAGTGAAGCTCAAATTGGCCGAAAGTCCCTTCATCTCCAGCCTTGTGAATAAGATCACACAGGAGATCAAAAATCAGAACGAAGGCGAGAATTGACGCTCGGCGGGGATAACTTGGGATCTTGTCCCCTTCAAGATTCACTTTAACTCTGCCCTGAAAATGTATAATTTAAAGGGTGCGGGTAAGAATGGCGCGGGTTACTGATAAATCCACAGCGCCTAAGGACTACTACGACGGATATATATAAAAGAACTAATAGGGAGAAGTTATGAAACTTTCCTTTAATAAGAACGACCTGCAAGGGGCGATCCAGATCGTTCAATCCTCCATCCCCAACAAGAGCACTTTGCCGATTTTATCCAACATCCTCATCAAAGTCTCCAAGGCATCTAAATGTCCCGGCCCAAAAGTCTGGCTCGAAGCCACGGATCTGGAAGTGGGCATCCGCGCCAGCGTGAAAGCGGAGATTTTAAAAGAAGGGAAGATCACGGTCCCCGGAAAAAAATTCGGGGACCTGGTGCGGGAGATGCCGGACGGAAGCGAGATCGAGATCTCTTCCGTTGACGGCAAGAGGGTTGATTTTAAATGCGGTAAAGTGAAGGCCGCGCTGATGTCGCTCCCCTTCGAGGATTTCCCGGCCATCCCGGAATTTCCAACGGGCAAAAAACTTTCCCTGGATAAATCCGTCTTCCGCGAGATGCTCAAAAAAACCGCCTTCGCGGTGTCCACTGACGAGACCCGCTATGTCCTGAACGGGATTTTCTTCGGCTCGTCAGGCGGGGAATTGAAGACGGTCGCCACGGACGGCAGGCGCCTGGCGTTCATCTCCCGCCCGGGGGCCGAAGACAATATCTCCGCCAACGTCATCATCCCGTCCAAAGCCATCAGCGAACTCCTGCGTCTCTTGAGCCAGGATGAGAACGGCGCGGCATCGGCCATCCAGATCGCCCCTTTTGAGAATCAGATCTCCTTCCAATGGGCGAGCGGCGCGGAGGAGATCGTCCTGGTGAGCCGCGTGATCGACGGGACCTTCCCCAACTACGACCAGGTCATCCCCAAATCCAAAGAGATCGAGCTGCAAGTGAAGACCCAGGAGATCTTCTCGGCCATCAAGCGCTCCGCGCTCTTCGCGCAGGACCGGGGCGGGTCCGTGCGGTTCTCCCTCACCCAGGGGAAGCTCAAAGTGTCCGCCAACGCCCACGGCCTGGGCGAGGAGGAAGAAGAGCTCGAAGTGGACTACAAAGGCCCCGATTTTGAGATCGCCTTCAACCCCCAGTTCCTCCTCGATTCTCTCAAGAACAACGACTCTCCCGAGGTCCGATTCGAATTCAGCACGGCCTTGAACCCGGGGCTCATCAAACCCTCGGACAGCGACCGCTACCTCTGCGTCATCATGCCCATGAGGCTGCAATAGGTCCATGCTCCAGGGCCTGAACGACCTCGTCCCGCAGATCATCCGCCGGCTGGGCATTTCCGAGCAAGGATTCGAGGTGATCACCTTGGTGGAGCGGGAGATCCAGGCGGTCTCCCCGGGGTCCCGCGTGGCGGCTTACAAGAACAACAAGATCATCGTGGAAGTGGAATCCCCGGCTCACCTTTTTGAATTGAGCATGCGGCGGCGGGAGATCTTGAAATCCCTGAAATCCATCCCCGGACTGCCCGAAACGGAGCTCAAACTTTTTATCAAAGGCAGCGCGAGGCCTTCCGCCGCGGACCGCCTGAGAAGCCGGCTCGACATGCCCAATGAAAAAATCCAAAACAAAAGGAAATAAGTCCAAAATGCCCCCAGTCAAAGAGATCGACGAAGAGGCGAAAGCCAAGCGTCCGGAGTCCTACGACTCCTCGAAGATCCAGATCCTGGAGGGGCTCGAACCCGTCCGCAAGCGTCCGGCCATGTACATCGGCTCCACCGGCCTTTCCGGTCTCCACCATTGCGTCTATGAGGTGGTGGACAATTCCATCGATGAAGTCCTGGCGGGATTCGCCAAGAACATCGACGTCACCATCCATACGGACGGCTCCGTCACCGTCCTGGATGACGGGCGCGGCATCCCCGTGGACCCCATGAAGGACGTCAAGGATGCGAGGTACAAGAACAAACCGGCCCTGGAAGTGGTGCTCACCACGCTCCACGCGGGCGGGAAGTTCGACCATTCGGCCTACAAAGTCTCCGGCGGGCTCCACGGCGTGGGTGTCTCCTGCGTGAACGCCCTTTCCGAATGGATGGAAGTGGAGGTCTACCGCGAGGGCAAGACCTACAAGCAGGAATACGAGCGCGGCAAGGTCAAGTATCCCGTCAAGCAGACCGGTAAGTCGGATGAGCGGGGCACCAAGGTCACCTTCAAACCCGACCCCGAGATCTTCGACAACGTCAAATTCTCCTTCGACACCCTTTCGAACCGCCTGCGTGAACTGGCGTTCTTGAACGCCGGCATCCACATCACCATCATCGACGAGAGGGACGACAAGCAGCACACTTTCAACTACGAGGGCGGCATCGTCCAGTTCGTGAAATTCTTGAACGCCAGCAAGACGGTGCTCCACCCCGAACCGGTCTATTTCTCCAAGGAAAAGAGCGAGGTCATCGCGGAAGTGGCGCTCCAGTACAACGACAGCTACAGCGACCAGGTCTTCACTTTCGTCAACAACATCAATACCGTCGAAGGCGGCACTCACCTGGCGGGCTTCCGCTCGGCCTTGACGCGCGTGGTGAACCGCTATATCGCCCAGAACGAAAAGCTGAAAAAACAAGACCTTCGCCTGACCGGCGAAGATGTGCGCGAGGGCTTGACCGCGGTCATCTCCTGCAAAATCCCCAACCCGCAATTCGAGGGCCAGACCAAGACCAAGCTGGGCAATTCGGACGTGGAAGGCATCGTGGAATCCATCGTCGGCGAAAGCTTGGCCACGTTCCTGGAGGAGAACCCCAACACGGCGGAAAAGATCCTGGGCAAGGCCATCTTGGCGGCTGAAGCGCGCGAGGCTGCCCGCAAGGCCAAGGAACTGACCCGCAGGAAGGGCGCTCTGGATTCCGCGTCGCTCCCGGGCAAACTCGCCGACTGCCAGGAGCGGGACCCCGATAAATGCGAGCTCTACCTCGTGGAGGGCGATTCCGCCGGAGGCAGCGCCAAGCAGGGGCGGGACCGGAAATTCCAGGCCATCCTGCCGCTCAAGGGAAAGATCTTGAACGTTGAGAAATCACGCCTCTCCAAGATGCTCGTCAACGAGGAGATCCGCACCATGATCACGGCCATCGGCTGCGGCGTGGGGCGGGAAGCCGTGGCCGACAACGGCAAGGGCGAAGCCGAAGAAGGCGGCATCAACTACGCCAAACTCCGCTACCACAAGATCATCATCATGACGGATGCCGACGTGGACGGCTCCCACATCCGCACGCTCCTGCTCACCTTCTTCTACCGCCAGATGCTCCCGTTGATCGAGAAGGGCAACATCTACATTGCCCAGCCGCCCCTCTTCAAAGTCAAGAAGGGCAAGAAGGAGATGTATATCGACACCGAGGAGGCGATGGATGAATTCCTGCTGGAACAAGGCCTGGAAGAGATCGACATCGCCAAGGTCGTCAAAGGCAAGGAGACGGGCAAGATCGAGAAAGGCAGCCTGAAGAACATCCTCAAATGGTTCTCGGAGATCGAGTCCTTGAGAAAAAAACTCCAGAAGAAGGGGATCTCCTGGGCGGAACTCCTGGAATTCCGCGGGAGCGGGAAGCTCCCCCAGTACCGCGTGGACCAGGAATCGGGCAAACCTTTGTACCTGACGGAAAAGGAGTGGAAGAAATTCAAGCCCGATTACATCAAGAAGCGGGAAGCCAAACTCAAAGCCGAGGCCCAGGCCTCGGGCGAGGACCTGGTCGAAGTGGCCAACGAAGACCTGGGCTCCGAAGTCAAGGAACTCTGGGAGATCCCCAAGATGGACGACCTCCTGAAGAAGATCGAAGGCACGGGCCTCGGGGCCGACCTCCTTTCCGCCGACCCGGACAAGAAGCTGGTCTACCGCCTCCGGTCCGGGAACATTGAAAAAGACATATCCGACCTTGAAAGCCTGCTGGAAGCCATCAAAGAATTCGGGAGGCAAGGCGCTTCCATCCAGCGCTATAAGGGCTTGGGAGAAATGAACCCGGAACAGCTCTGGGAGACCACCATGGACCCCGCGCGGAGAAAACTCCTCCAGGTCAAACTCGACGACAAGGCCGGGACGGAGATCGTTTTCACCACTCTCATGGGAGATAAGGTCGAGCCGCGCCGTCAATTCATCGAGCAGAACGCCCTTGAAGTCCGAAACCTCGACATCTGACCGCCCGGCGCAGAAGCCGGAAGGGACACCACCGCTGCCGCGGCAGTATGTCTCTTTCAAGTTCTTCAAGGTGCGTCCGGAATGGCGTCTCCTGGGTGAGAACGTCCGGCAGAAAGGGCGGGAGGAAGCCCTTCATGTCCTCCAGGCCTTCTCCAAAAAAATAATCCTGCTTTCTTACAGCACCGTGGGGACCCGCGCCGACTGCGACCTGATGCTCTGGATGGTCTCGTTCCGCCTGGAGGATTTCGAGGAGCTTGTGGAGGAACTGGCGAAGACCGGACTTGGAAAATATCTCAACCTCTCCACTTCCTACCTCTCCATGACCAAGCGCTCCACTTACATCGATAAATTGGACCCGTCCCATTCCGAGTCCCGCACCCGCATCATCCCGGGGAAGCACAAATACATATTCGTCTACCCTTTCTGGAAGACCCGCGACTGGTACCTGCTTCCCCATGAGAAGCGTCAGGAGTACATGGACGAGCACATCCGCATCGGCTCCAAGTACATGTCCGTCAAGCTCAACACCACCTACTCCTTTGGCCTCGACGACCAGGAATTCGTGGTGGCGTTCGAAACGGATTCTCCGTCCGATTTTCTCGACCTCGTGATGGAGCTCCGGCAATCCCAGGCCTCCAAGTTCACCCTGAGAGACACACCCATCTTCACCTGCGTTCAGAAATCTTTTCCCGATCTTCTGGGCCAGTTCTGAGACCCGGGCAAAAAATCACCGCGATCCACCGCGTCCCCAAATATTGCCATCAGTGCGCCCATCTCCTGAAACTCCTGCTCGTCAAGGAGGAAGGCCAGAAGCGGCTCGTCTGCGGGCGCTGCGGGTTCATCGCCTACTTGAACCCCTTGCTGGTGGCCGGCGCCCTTCCCGTGAAGGCCGGGAAAGTCCTGCTTCTCCGCCGGGGCATCGAACCCATGAGGCATCTCTGGACTTTCCCGGCGGGATTCGTGGAGCTGGGCGAGTCCATCGAGGAAGGGGCGCTCCGGGAGACGCTTGAGGAAGTGGGACTGAAGATATCGCTCAAAGAACTCATGGGGGTCTATTCTTACCCCAAATACGGAGCGGTCACCGTGGTCTACAGTGCCCGGGTGGGCCGCGGCCGGCCCAGGACATCGCGCGAGGCCGAAGAGATCCGCTATTTTTCGCCCATAGACATCCCCTGGGGTGAGCTGGCCTTCAAAAGCACCCGCGAAGCCCTCAGGGACTGGGTGGAGGGCCTTTGAGGCCCATCTCTTCCACACTCTGCTATGTCAAGAAGGGCGGCAGGACGCTCATGCTCCACCGCGCCAAGAAAGTGGGCAAGATCTATGATGACAAGTGGAACGGCCTGGGCGGAAAAATGGAGGCGGGCGAGACCCCGGAAGAATGCGTCATCCGTGAGGTCCGGGAGGAATCGGGCCTTAAGATCCGCCGCCCCAAACTCAAAGGGGTCCTCACCTTCCCTTCTTTCGACGGCGTGGACGACTGGATCGTCTTCGTTTTCACGGCCGACGAGTTCTCCGGCCGTCTCCTGGAAAAAAGCCCGGAAGGGCGCCTGGAATGGATCCCCGACGGGCGGGTCCCAAAACTCAATATCTGGGAAGGCGATAGGTATTTCCTGGAACATTTGAACGGACGCAGGTTCTTCACGGGAAAATTCGTCTACAGGAACGGAGAATACGTGAAACACACCCTCACTTTTTATTGATAGAATATAAGGACTTATGCTCGGAACCTACCATCTGACCGCCCTCTACGACCTGGTCAAAGACCTTCACTTCCTCTATGATACGGACCGCATCCACACCTATCTTGTGGAGAACATCTCCAAGACCATGGATTCCGACGCGGCGACCCTCTATGTTTCCGATCCGGCGCGGGAGGTGCTGATCCTTAAGGCGTGCCTGGGCCCCAAGAAGAGCATGATGGAGGTGATCTCGGAAGAGACCCGGTTCCCTTTTGGGGAAGGGATCGCGGGCTGGTGCGCCAAATTCAACCAGCCGGCCATGGTCGAGAACGTCCAGAACGAACCGCGGTTCAGCTCCCGTTGGGACAAACTGACCGGCTATAAGACCAAGACCGTCCTGGCCGCGCCCATATCCAACAAGGACGATGTCCTTGGCGTCATCGAGGTCCTGAACAAAAAAGGATCCGGCTTCAACCAGAACGACCAGGACTTGATCACCGCCATCGCCAAGCAGACGGCCATCGCGCTGGAGAACGGCCGGCTGCATCGGGAATTGGCCTATGCCCGCACTTTCGCGGAAGGCATGATCTCGAACATGACCGGGGGCGCGATCGCCGTGGATGCCGGAGGCCGGATCACGCATATGAACCCCCCGGCGGAAAGCGCCTTGAAGCTCATGAGCTTTGAATGTGTGGGACAGCCCGCTTCCAAGGCCCTTGAAAAGTATCCGTCGATCGTCGAAAAGCTTTCCGAAACGCTCAAGACCAAGGAAAAACAGGCGCGCAAGGAGATGTCCTGCGAAAGGAGCGATAAGACCCTGCTGACCCTGGGCTATTCCACGTTTCCCATCGAAGACAAGGCCAAAGGGGTCTTGGGCGCGGGCATCATCTTCCGGGACCTTTCGACTCTTCCGAAATAAAATTCCATGAAACGGGGTTGGTTCATCACCCTTGAAGGTCCCGACGGGTGCGGCAAGTCCACCCAGGCGGGCATCCTGGCGGAGCGCCTTAAAGCCGCCGGCTATCCCGTGCGCCTGACGCGCGAGCCGGGAGGCACTCCCCTGGCCGAAGGGTTCCGCCGCCTCATCCTCGATCCCAAGAACCGGGTCCATCCTCTGACGGAGCTTTTTCTCTATGAAGCCAGCCGCGCCCAGCACACGGAAGAAGTCATCCGCCCGGCCCTGGCCGAGGGGATAATCGTCGTTTCTGACCGCTATTCGGACGCCACCGTCGCCTACCAGGGTTACGGTAGGAAGATCCCGCTCAAAACCGTCACGACTTTGAATCAGATCGCAGCCCGCGGGCTCAAGCCCCATTTAACCCTTCTTCTGGAAGTGTCCGAAAGATCCACCCGGGAACGCACCCAAGGACGGCGCAAGGACCGCATGGAGAATGAAAAGGTTTCTTTTCTGGCGAGGGTCCGCTCAGGATACCGGGCAATCGCCCGAAAAGAGCCGCAACGGGTCAAACTTGTGAATGGAGAGGGCTCCGCCCGCGAGGTGGCCGAGCGGATATGGGCCGTGGTCCGGGCCAAGATCGGAGGCAAGCGTGTTTGAGACAGTGACCGGACAGGCCAAGGCCATGGAGCGCCTCACGGCCGATATCCATGCCGGCCGAGTGGCGGAAAGCTATCTCTTCGCAGGCCCCGAAGGCGCGGGCAAGCGCTCCGCCGCGCTCGAGTTCGCCAAAGCCGTCAACGGCGGGATCGAGCATGAGATTTTCATCCTCGATTTCGACTCCCAGACCGAATTACTGGACTTGAAGGAAGAAAAGGCCGCAAAGCAGAAGGAATACAAGATAGAATCCATCCGGGCGCTCCTGGGACGGGCGCATCTGACCTCCATCGAAGCCAAGAAAAAGGTCGTCATCATCGACAGGGCCGAGGTCTTGAGCGACGAGGCGGCCAACGCGCTCTTGAAAGTGCTGGAGGAATCTCCCCGGCAGTGCCTTTGGATATTGGTGAGCGCGAGTCCCGACAGGCTGCCCATCACGATACGTTCCCGCTGCCGCAAGGTGTGGTTCTCTCCGCCGGAGGCCGATGCGGCTCAGGCCGGCGATGCCGTATCCGCCGCGCTCTTCGGGTTGGCGGCGGATTTTGGAAAGCCGGGCCGGCCGG
>MGUS01000010.1:12123-14357 GCA_001800085.1 Elusimicrobia bacterium RIFCSPLOWO2_01_FULL_60_11
CAAGAAGCTGGGCGGCAAAAAAGCGGCCGAGCAGTTCTTGAAATTCCTGGCGGACCGGCTGGCAAAGAATCTAAGGGAAGATCCGGGGGAACGGGAAGCGGACGGCCTCCTGGCCGTTCTGGAGGCGCTGCAGCTTCTTTCCCGCAATGTCGCGCCGCAGATGGCTCTGGACGCTCTCCTTGTTTCATTGGAACGATGAAGAAGTTCTTCATCACCACCCCCATCTACTATGTGAACGACAAGCCCCACATCGGGCACGCCTACACCACCGTGGCGGCCGACGTCCTGGCGCGCTGGCGGCGCCTGGAAGGCGGGGAGGTCTTTTTCCTGACCGGCACGGACGAGCACGGTTCCAAGATCGCCCAGGCGGCGCAATCCCAGGGCGTCACGCCCCAAGAGCTGGTGGACCGGGAGTCCCAAAAATTCAGGGACCTTTGGAAGGACTTGAACATATCCAACGACGATTTCATCCGCACCACGGAGGCGAGGCATCGCGAGACCGTGGGCAAGGTCTTTGAGCGCCTGCTTAAAAAAGGGGACGTCTACAAAGGGCACTACGAGGATTGGTACTGCGTGTCCTGCGAAAGCTTCTGGCTGGAGAGCGAACTCACAGAGGGCAACTGTCCCGACTGCGGAAGGAAGGTGGAAAAGCTCAAAGAAGAGAGTTATTTTTTCCGTCAGTCCGCGTATGAAAAGAAGCTCCTGGAGTTCTACGACAAGAACCCGGAATTTCTCTCGCCTAAAAAACGGGCTCAGGAGATGGTCAATTTCGTCAAGTCAGGCCTCCGGGATGTCTCCGTCTCCCGTTTGAAGGAAAAATGGGGGATTGCCATCCCGGGCGACGCCGGCCACACCGTTTATGTGTGGTTCGACGCGCTCCTGAACTACCTGACCGCGTCCGATCCTAAGATCTGGCCTCCCGACATCCATCTGATGGGCAAGGAGATCTTCCGGTTCCACGCGGTCCTCTGGCCCGCCCTGCTCCTGGCCCTGGACCTGCCTCTTCCCAAAAAGGTCTTCGCCCACGGCTGGTGGACCGCCGAAGGCGAGAAGATGTCCAAATCCAAAGGGAATTTCGTGGACCCCCGCGCCCTCATCCCCGATTACGGCGTGGACGGCATCCGCTATTTCCTCCTGCGGGAAGTCCCTTTCGGCGCGGACGGGGACTTCTCCATGGCGGGCCTGACGGCCCGCTACAACAGCGATCTGGCGAACAATCTGGGCAACCTCTTCTCACGCACGCTCACGCTCATCGAGAAGAATTTCGGAGGCGCCCTTGCGGCTGCTCCTCCGGGGGACATTGTCCAAGGCCTTGCGGGAAAATTGAAGCTCGTCCGAGACGCCTATGACCGCCTGGCTTTCTCCGAAGTCCTGGAGATCCTGGGCGCCGTGGTGACGGAAGCGAACCGCTACATCGATGAGAAGGCGCCCTGGAACCTGGTCAAGACCGACAAGGCCGCCGCGGAAAAGACGCTCGCGGAATGCCTGGCGGTCCTGCGGTGGCTTGCCTGCGCATTCTATCCCGTGATGCCCGCCTCGGCCGCCCTGATGTGGGGCCAGGCCGGCGAGGATTCGGATCTATCCCAAGAAGCGCTCAAGGTCCTTGAAGACCCCATGCACGGCTGGACTCCCGGGAGAAAAGTGCAAAAAGGACAGATCCTATTCCAGAGGAAGAACAAGCCGTGACTCTTTTTGAGACACACGCTCACATGAGCGACCCCCAGTTCGACCCGGACCGGGGGGCCGTGCTGGAGAGGGCCAAGCAGGCCGGGATAAAAACCCTGATCGAGATCGCCGAATCCCCGGAGTCCTGGGACAAGGCGGCGGCCTTGGCGGAGAGCAAAGAGGACCCTGAGATTTTTTGGGCCTGCGGTTTCCACCCTCACTACGCGGAAAGGCAGGAAAAATTCGATTTTACCGAAATGAAGCGCCGCGCGACAAGCCCTTCATGCCTGGCCGTGGGCGAGATCGGCCTGGACTACGCCAAGAGCGAGGCATCGAAAGAGAACCAGCAGGAACTTTTTAAAAAAACCCTGGCCATCGCGGGAGAACTGGACAAACCCGTGGTCATCCATTGCCGGGACGCACAGCAGGACACCTTGCGCATCCTGCGGAGCTTCTTCTCTGGACTTTCGCGCTACGAGCTGCCCGCGGGCGTGATCCATTGTTTTTCGGGAGACCTGGGATTTGCGGAAGGGTGCCTGGACCTGGGCTTTTACCTGGGGGTGGACGGT
>MGUS01000010.1:14378-23982 GCA_001800085.1 Elusimicrobia bacterium RIFCSPLOWO2_01_FULL_60_11
ACCTATCCCAGCGCCAAGGGTCTGCGGGACGTCCTTTCCAAGGTGCCCCTCGAGCGGATCGTGCTCGAGACGGATTGCCCCTATCTGCCCCCGCAGCCGTTCCGCGGCAAGAGGAACGAGCCCGCGTATCTCACCCATGTCAGCGAGAAACTTTCGGAGATGTTGGGAAAAAGCCCGGAGGAGATCTCAAGTACCACCGCGGCCAACGCCCGCCGGCTTTTCAGGATAAAGAATTGAAGCTGACTCCGCCCGCCCTGGCCTACCGCTATAAGGACGCGCTCTATTTGAACATCACCTCGAAGTGTCCCACGGCATGCGAGTTCTGCATCAAGTTCTCGTGGGACTACCAGTACCGCGGCAATAATCTGCTCCTTAAAAAGGAGCCGGGCGTGCGGGAGATCCTGGAGGCGGCCGGCGACCTGTCGACATACTCCGAGATCGTCTTCTGCGGCTACGGGGAATCCACTTACCGTCTCGAGGAAATGAAAGAGATCGCCCGCGCCTTGAAGGCCAAGGGCGCCAAAAAAATACGCCTCAATACCATCGGCCTGGGTAACTTGATCTGCAAAAGGAACATCGCGCCGGACCTGGCGCTTTTCCTCGACTCGGTCTCCGTCTCTCTCAACACATCGGATCCCGAGACCTGGGTCAAGGTCCTCCATCCCCTGCCGGAGTACCGGGAGAAGGGTTTTGAGAGCGTCTGCGGATTCATCCGGGAATGCGCCAAAGTGATCCCCGAGACCTATGTGACGGCCGTGGAAGGCATCGAGAAAGACCCCAAGAAATTCTCCGCGCTGGTAGAGAGTTTGGGCGCCAAAGTGCGCCTGCGGCCCTACCTGGACGACTACGAGAACTCATAAAATAGCCGTTGTCACGATCAGCGCGGTCCTTCTGGTCGGCTTGAGCTATGTGGCGCTCATCTTCATTTCCCGGAACACCCTGGTCTACGATGACCGGACCGTCCACCACTATTCCTTCTTGAAGGGCACGGTCCAAGGCCTTCTCGACCAGTACAAGGTCGAGGTCAGCAGCAAGGACATCATCACTCCGGCATTGGACCAGACCATCCGCTGGGGCCAGAAGATCCGCGTCATCCGCGTCACGGAGAGTTTCGAGAAGAAGACCGAGTCGGTCGATTTTGTGCTGGATTGGAAGCGGCGGACCACCAAGAACCTGCGCAATGTCGAGATCCAGGACGGCCACAAGGAGAACAAGACCTGGTTCGTCAAGCGCGTGTTCCACGACGGACAGGAAGTGGAGTCGCAGGAGTCGCCTAAAAAGACCCGGAAGACGGTCCTCCAGAGGCTGGTCCTCCTCGACCCGCGCGGCAAGCCCGAGATCATCTACGACCTTTCCAAATGCAGGAAAATGACCATCGTGGCCACGGCCTATTGGGTGGGAGACCCCAAAGTGCCGGGCACGGTCACCTATTCGGGCCACAACGTAGAGCGGGGATTGGTCGCCGTGGACCCCAAAGTCATCCCTCTGGGCTGGCGCCTCTATGTGCCCGGCTACGGGTATGCTTACTCTTCGGACACGGGCTCGGCCATCATAGGGAAGCGGATAGACCTTTTTGTGGAGAGCAAGGCCGCCTCCAAGCGCTGGGAATACAACAAGGTCACGGTGTACCTTTTGGAAAAGGCCAAGAAGTGGTAAGTCCAAAAACATTTCTACACAGGTTGACATAATTCCCGCCTAGCCCCGCTCCCACGTAACCAATATAGTAAGGGCATGAGAAATTCAACCCTTGACAATAGTTGTATTATATGATAACCTTGTACCGGGGAGCATGAGTGGCACGGTATCCCCGCCCCGAAGAGTTCGTTCTCTATCAAGGCAAGTCCTTCACCGTAGAATGGTATTACACTCAAAATGGCGATCTTCCTGGGAAACGCTATTACGCAGAGATGAGTGATTTAGAGCAAGATCGATTGGATGATATGGTACGGTATCTGGCGGACAGCCCCTTTGGGACGCATCTGCCCGCCACGATGTATCGGATCGAAGATCGGGAAGAGAAGGTATACGCCTTTAAGCCAGGGGACGGGCGCTTTTTTAACTTCATGACTGAAGGCAGAAAGATAATCTTGACCAACGCTTATCGCAAGCATTCGCAGAAAATGATGAAACAGGATCTGGAAGCTTTGGAAATCGCGATCAAGTATAAACATGACCGTATCAGGAGATTGGAGGAGGGAACCTACTATGAGACATAAAATGAAAAGCATTCTGGACAAAAAAATGGAGGAACCTGCTTATAGGAAGCGTTTCGAGCAGAGGTACCCCCTCTTTAAATTAGAAGTGCAGATCCTCAATGCCATCGAAGAAAAAGGATGGACATTGACCGATTTGGCCAAAGCCATGCACACACACAAGGGGAATATTTCCCGCGATTTAAGCGCCGGAAGAATACGTTCCGCCACACTTTCTCGCATCGTGAAAATAGGAGATGCCTTGGGCTTAGTGTTTTTTCCACTTTTCGTTTCGGAGAAAAAAGGGAATAGCATCCTTCCGAAGATACATAAGCTTTTGGCGGCCTGAGCCCAACATTTTGCCCACAGTAAAGTTTTATGGTATCCTTAAGTAACCCCCCATGTACTACAGCGACTTTCAGAAGTACGGCAAGATGCTCTGGGACCACCAGCTCATCCACATGACTTCGGGCAACATGTCCGTCCGCAAGGACGGCACGCTCTATGTCACGCGCACCGGCTCCCTCTTGGGGGCGCTCACTTCATCCGACATCGTCTCCGTGAACGCATCGAACACACAGCGGGACAAGGGCGCCTCCTCGGAGACCCCCGTGCACCGCGCCATCTACATGGCCAACCCGGACATCGGCTCCGTGGTCCACGCCCACCCGCCTTACGCCACGGCCCTTTCCTGGGACTATGAGACGATCAAACCCATCGATTCCGACTCCCTCTATATCCCTGAAATACCGGTGCTCACGGACTGCCCTTACGGCGAGGGCTCCGCCTGCATCGCGGAGCAGTTCCCCAAGCTCTTGGGGGACCACAAGGTGGCAATGATCCGCGGCCACGGCGCTTTCTCCGTGGGCAAGGACCTGCGGGAGGCGGCCTCCCGAATCTCCATGATGGAGAACCAGTGCCGGCTCCTTTTTTTGAGACGTCAGCTTGAAAAGTGAGGACGCGTTCGATGCCTATGAACGCCTCATCCGGGAATGGCAGGAAAGACTCAATCTCGTCTCCCGGGGGGACCTGGAAAAGATCAAGGGGAGGCACATCGGCGACTCCCTCAAGCTCTACGAGCTTCTGCCGGAACTGAAATTTCAGACAGCGATCGATGTGGGCTGCGGGGCGGGGTTCCCGGGGATCCCTTTAAGCATCGTCCAAAGCGATAAAACGTTCACTCTGGTCGAGTCCATCGCCAAAAAGTGCGCGTTCCTTGAAGCCGCGGTATCCGCTCTGTCTTTGACGAATGTCAGCGTGATATGCTCCCGCTCGGAGGACCTTGGACGGGAGAAGGCCCACAGGGATAGATATGACCTGGCCGTGGCCCGCGCCCTAGCCCATCCTTCGACGGCCCTTGAACTGGTCGTTCCATTGGCGAAAGTGGGGGGCGCATGCGTGTTCTGGGGCAGCGGTCCCGACTGGGCGGATAGGGACCGGATCGACAAAGTCGCCGCGATGCTGGGAGGCGCTTATGTCGGAGATAAACCATATCATTTGGAAGGAGACGACAGGGAAAGAAAACTCGTTCTAGTCGAAAAAAGGAGTCCCACGCCGGAAAAGTATCCGAGACGGCCCGGGGTTCCCGAAAAAAGTCCACTTAAATAAGGAGAATAACATGAAATACCTGATGATATCCGCCCTGCTTTTGACTTCTGCCGCAGCGGCCAATGCCGCCCCGGCCCCTGCCGTGAAAACGAGCGCTCCGGCGGCGCAAGAAACTCCCAAAGCCGTGGAAACACCCAAGACCTCCGCAGCGGCCATGCCGACAGAGACGCCCAAGGTCGAGGAGCCCCCCAAGGCCCCCGAGGCCGCTGCCCCGGCGGAAACGACAGAAGTCAAGGAGATCCCGGCCGCCGCGGAAGCGCCCGTTGCTGCGGCGCCGCCTGCCGAGGTCAAGCCCTTGGGCTGCGTCGCCAATTTGACGGAGATGATCAGCTTCCATCAGGCCGAGATCCTGAATTTCAAGAAGATCATCCAGCGCTGGAACGACAAGGTGGGGGGCACCATGAAACGCAGGCAGGACATGGAAAAAGAGATGCTGGACATCGGAAAGCAGATCGATGAACTGAACCAGTCCGACGACAAGAAGAGCAAGAAGGAGATCTCCCGGCTCCAAAAGCAGTCCGGCCGCATCGCTAAAGAGATCAAGGCCATCGGCAAGGAGATGAAGGCCCAATGCAAGGAACTGGCGGGAGAGCTCAAAGAGGTCTCCAAGGAATCCCAGGCGGCGCAGAAAGAACGGTTCCAGGGCGTCATCAAGAGCATCCAGGAATCGGTGGACTGAAATGAAAACCACTCCTTTCGCGCGGATATCATCCCTGACCCTTCTGGGCTGCATGGCATTCGTTACCGTTGCCGGAGCGCGCGCGACGATAGAGATCAATGTATTGAACGACCAGACAAAGAAATCCTTTGTGAACGCCAAGGTCTCGGGAACTTATGAAGACAGTTCCGGAGGCAAGACCCCCTTGGCTGAAAAGATGACGGATCAGCGCGGCCAATACCTTGGATTCTCGGAAACGGCGGGCAAGTTCTCGGTCCGGGTCTCGGCGGAAGGGTTCGAGGACGCTCAAGTGTCGGGAGAGGTCTCCGCCACCGACGTCAAGGTCAACCGCCGGATCCGCAAGACCGTCTATTTAAAGAAGCCCGCTCCGCCCAAGCCCATTCCGATCCCCGAACTCCCGCCCTTAAAGACAGAACTTGCGCCGCTTACTCCCATGGCGACGGGCCAAGTCCATCCGCAAGACGAGAGGAAAGAAAAGGCATTGCCTGCCGCCGGGACGGAAAATAAGTAAACCGCAGTCCCAATGAAGGCCTGGAAAAAACTTTTTCTCGGCATCGCCGGGTTCCTGGCCCTTGCCTTTCTGGCGTCCGCTTACGCCCTTCACCGCGCGTTCCCTCCGGAAAAAATAAAGACGATCCTGGTCAAGGAGATCCAGGCCCGTTTGCGCCGCGAGGTGGACCTGGCGGATGCCTCCGTCGGACTCTTGTCCGGCATAACTTTGAGCGGCTTCCGCTGCTCCGAAACCCCCGATTTCAAATCGGGAACGTTCGTGGAATGTGAAAAGCTGACCCTCCGGTGGGCCTGGCGGCCCCTCTTGCAGAAGCGGCTTGAGATCAAGGGCATGGAACTGCAGGGTCCCAAGATTCGCGTTGTGCGGCATTCTGACGGAAAAACTTACAATTTCTCGGACCTTCTCGCCTTGTCTCAGGGGGCCGCGCCACAAGCCGCCGCGAAGGAGCCGGCCGCGAAAGCGCCTTTCGATATAAAATTCTCCAGATTGAAGATCGTCCAAGGGTCGTTCAGTTTCAAGGATGGATCGCCTGAACAGCTCGAAGCCGCCGTCACCCGATTCAACTTGAAGGCGCGGGGCTCATCCCTCACGGAGCCCGTCGAACTTGACATCGCCATGCTTTTTTCCGCGCGCGCGAAGGGCGTGGCTTTTAAAGGAGTCTCCGTAGAAGCGTCAGGGATTGTCTCAGAAATTCTCGCGGCGTCCCCGAAGTTTTCCCTCAAAGCCAAGGCAAGGGGGATCCCGCTGGAGAGCTTCAAGGATTTCTACGGGTTATCGGGAGAGCTGGATGCCGATTCGGAGGTCTCCGGGATGATGTCCTCCCTTTCCGTCCGGCTGGGCGTGGATGCCTCGCGCGCAGGTTTCACTATTCCTCAGATCTGGAAAAAACCAGCGGGGAGCCCGCTGACCCTTGAATTGGAATGCCGGGTGGACGGCATGAGATCGGCGGAGATCTCAAATTTATCCGTTTCGCTTGCAAAGCCGTTCCTGGAGATTCAGGGGAAGATCCAAAATTTCAACACAGATTCCCCCGCTTTTGATTTACGGCTGCTGTGCCAGCATGCGGATTGGGATGAGATCATCCGAAGCGCCGCCCTTCCTCCCGGCATGGTCTTGGAAGGGTCTCTGGACCGCCTGGACCTTGCGGTCTCCGGCACGCCCAAAAAGATCCGGTTCGAGGCGGAATCCGACCTTAAAGATACGGGGATCTCCTATGCCCCGGGGGATCGCGCCCTATTTAAAAAATCTCGCGGGACACACCTCGCGCTCGAATGCGACGGGAACTATGATCAAGGATCGGCCCTTGAGCTCGAGAAGTTCAGCGCGTCCCTGGGAGATTGGGACGTCTCCGGGAGCGCGCAAATTTTGCCTTTGACCGGAGCTAAAAGGGCGGTCAAAGCGTCGCTATCGACGAACGTCATGTCAATGAAGAATTTGAATGATTTTCTGCCTTCCGTACCCTCCGCCGGGGTCGAAGGGACAGCCCAGGTCCAGATGTCCTTTTCCGGGACATTGCCGGTGGGATCCTGGCCCAAGATCCTGGGCTGGGTCGAAGTGAAGGGGCTTGGCGCCGACATCGACGGGCTTGCGCTTGCGGATGTTTCCGGGCGCTTATCGTTCAGCGAAGGAGGGCTCGACCTCCCGAACCTGTCGGGGAAGATTTCCGGCGAGCCATTCCAGATCAAAGGATCCCTCAAAAATCCGGTTTCGCCCGTGATCTATGTGGAGGGAAGATTGGACCATCTGGACCTTGCAAAATTCGCCGGTGAGAAGAAGGCGGATGCTAAAACCCCCGTCTCCGCCTCCTCGGTCCCGCCCCAGCCGGGGACCCAAGGGCTGCCGCCCGCAAGAGTTACGGGCAAGTTTGCCATCGGAAAGATCACCCACCCCAATTTCGACTCGGGCGCTTTCAATTTTGAATGGGACCTCTCCCAGGTGACTCCCCGGCTGGACAAGGTCTCGGGCACGGCCAAGCTCCGGACCTTCGGCGGGGAGGTCACGAACATCGGGTCCGTGGAAAAGATACTCAAAATCATAAATCCGTCCTTGAGCATCCTCTATTTTAAGGATATCGGGGGAGATTTTGAATTCAAAGAAGGCACGATGGACATCAAGGATTTCTGGGTGGAGTCCGACAAGCTGACCGTGAGCGCGGCGGGGAAATTGCGCCTGCCGGAACGCACCTGCAGCGTTGAGATCCTGGCCCGCTATTCAGGGGCGGCCCTGGCGGCTTCCATCCCGGTCGCGGTCACGGGCCCCTTGAGCGCGCCCAGGATAGAGAAAAAGGGCTTGTCGCTGTTCGCTGAAACACTCCAGAAAAAGATCCTGCGGATCCAGCCCAGATCCAAAGAAGATATAGAGGAGGAGAAAAGGATCAAAGAGGAGAAAGTCGCGGAAAAAGTGGAGGAAAAACAGGAAAAGAATGCCGCCCGCGCCGAAAGAGAGGGAGAAAAGGCCGAGGAGCGGAAGCAGAGGGAAGAAGAACGGCTCGAGCGGCTTAAGGAAAAAGAGGAGTCGAGGAAGGAGAAAGAGCTGGAAAAGCTCGAAAGGAAGAAGGAGGCCGAAGAAGAGAAGCGCCGCCAAAAGGAAGAGGGGGGATAGGATTGCATTCTTGACAGAAGCGGACATATCTGTTATAAATCCCGAAGCAGCATCAAGGACCATTTAGGAGGCGAACTCATGAATAAATCATCAAGCGTTCTATGCGCGTTAGTCCTGGCTTTTGCGGCGGTCGGCTGTTCCCACAAGGCGGAGTCCAAAGTGAAGAAGGGCGAGATCACCCGCAGCATCGACACCCCGGACGCGGAGACCGACCGTTACATCGAATTTGACGGCATCGGCGCCGCCGACCAGACCATCCAGAACAAGTCCCAGAAAATGTCCCTCTCCGAGACCGCCGCCCGCAAAGTGGCCGAAGAAAAGATGATCGCCTATCTTAAAGGCCAGCAGATCGACGCGACGACAACGGTGGAGCAGGCCATGGCCACCGATCAGAGGATCGTGGGACTCCTCAGCAATACCCTCCGGGGAGCCGCCGTGACCAAACGCGAGTGGACGAGCGACGACGGCTGTGTGCTCACCATACGCCTGGACAAGAAAAAATTCAAAGACCAGCTGATGATTCCCCCCAAATAAGGCCCAATCACTGCCGGGTCATGGATTCAGGTCCCGTTAAATCGAGTTGAGATTTAACGGGACTTTTATTTTAAGGAGATTCTAATGAAACGATTGATTCTGTGGACGCTTTTGGCCGCTCTCCCGACCGTTTATCTGACGGGGTGCGCGGGCTCGGGCAGCCGCTTGAAACTGGGCGAGACGGCCGAGGGCGAAGTGGTGGAAGCCGAAGGCCTCTCGGCGGTCACCGACGACCTGATCGGCACCAAGCGCGCCGCGCTCGCCGACGCCTATAAGAACGCCGTTGAAAAAGTCGTAGGGGTCTTTATATCCGCCCGCACGATGGTGGAAAAGGCCGTCACCATCCAGCAGAGCATCCTCGGCAAGACGGACGGCTATATCAAGAAGCACGAGATGATCCGCGAAGGCAAAGAGCCGGACGGGCTCTATCACGCGCATATCCGCGCGCTCGTGTCATTCCAGCAGGTCAAACAGGATCTGGAAGCGCTCCGGGTGATCGATGTGGCGGCCGCGGGCAATCCGCGCGTGGCGATCCTGCTGGATGAGACGATTGCTGGGCAGGAGGGCCAGACGACGGCTTGCTCCGACGCCATCGCCCAGGGGCTTCTGGAGAGGGGATACAAGGTGGTGGACCGGTCTGAGCTGGCCGCCATCCGCGTGGCCGAAGCCACCCAGCAGCTTTTGAGTGGGGACGCTCAAGCCGCTTTGAAACCCATCACGCAGAAACTCAAGGCCGAGGTGGTGGTGACCGGCAAGGCCACTGCTTCCCAGATCACCGGCCAGGACCTGGGCGGACTCCTGTCCTATCGCGGCAATTTTTCCGGCAAGGCCTTGAGGACGCAGACGGGAGAGATCCTGGCCGCGGTCAACATCCAGGGTTCGGGCTTGGACGCCACACAGGAAGCGGCGGGAGCCAAGGCCATGACGACCCTGGGTAAGAACGCCGCTCAGGAATTCGCGGGCCGCATCGCCTCGGAGCTGGCCCGGCGCTCCACCATCCTGGTGACGGTCAGAAATCTCAAGAGTTTCAACAGTTTGGGCGAGGTGAAGGACCTCATCGCCAAGACCCCCGGGGTGAACGATGTGGTGATGCATACCTTTGAAGGCGGCACCGCGGAGATGGAAGTGAAGGTGAATTCCGCCACGGCGTCGGACCTGGCCGTGACAATCACGGCCTCCAAAGATCCGATATTGAAAGTCACGTCCCAGACGCAGGACGGCGTCGAGATCGAGGTCCAATGAGCGGATTTATAGGACATTCTGTAAGGAGGAAATCATGATCAAACTAGGCCTAATCATAGGAATGGGAGTCGTTTCCGCGCTGGGGTTCTCCGGCTGCGCGGCCATGACCAGCGTCAAAATGAAGCAGGACGTCTCAGCCAACACCACGGAGAAAGTGAAGTCCAAATATACGGGCATCAAGCGGCGGGTGGGCGTCGTGGATTTTGAGAACAAGACGGCCTACGGCCAGAGCCGCCT
>MGUS01000010.1:24020-27110 GCA_001800085.1 Elusimicrobia bacterium RIFCSPLOWO2_01_FULL_60_11
GCGGGAGAAGATGAACAGGCTGATGGAAGAGCAGAAGCTGGGGCTCACCGGCGCCATCGACGGCAACACGGCGGCCCAGATGGGCAAGATCCTGGGGCTTTCGGCCATCGTGACCGGGGCCATCTCCAATTTCGGCGTGCGCACCACGGGCTCCGAATACATCATCGTCCAGAGCAAGCGCCAGGAAGCGACCTGCACGGTGGACGTGCGGGTCGTGGACGCGGAAACAGGGCAGATCCTTCTGGCCGATTCGGGCAAGGGCGTGTCCAAAGTGTCTTCGGGCGGGATGCTGGGCCTGGGGACCAAGGGCGGCTATTCCGAGAGCATCGAAGGCGATTCCTTGAGGGCCGCCGTCTCCATGCTCATCGAGAACATCACGTCCCAGATCAACAAAAAACCCTGGAGCACGCGCATCGCCCAGGTGGCCAACGGCAAGATCTACTTGAGCGCGGGGTCGGAATCCGGCCTGGAAGTGGGCCAGAAGCTGAAAGTCTTCTCTCAGGGCGCCGAGATCAAGGACCCGGATTCGGGCGTTGTATTAGGCAGGGAAGAGGAAGAGCTCGGGGTCGTGCAGGTGGCCTCTCATGCCGGGGAAAAACTTTCTTTGGCGACGGTCGTGAAGGGCAGGAGCCCGTCCAAAGGCGACATCTGCCGCCTGACGGACTGATTATTTCTTGACCAGGGTCTTGATGAGTTCTTTGATCTTGGAAGGGGAAAAACCGAACTTTTCATAGAGTTCCGCGGGGCTTCCGGATTCCCCAAAGCCCTCGACTCCGTGGCGGCGCACTTTGACGGGGAAGCCCGCCTCGGCGACCGTTTCGCTCACGGCGCTGCCCAGCCCGCCCACGATGTTGTGGTCCTCGATGGTCAAGATCATTTTTGAGGAACCCGCCAGGCTCAGGATCAATTCCTTGTCCAGGGGCTTCAAGGTGTGGATGTTGACCAGATTGACCGCGAGCCCCTCCTTCTCCAGCTCTTCCACCGCTTTCAAAGCGTTGTAGACCACCCCGCCTGTCGCAAAAATCGTCACATCCGCGGTTCCTTTGGCCGCCTTTAAAACATCTCCCTTTCCCACGCGGAACTTGTAATCCGCGCCGTGGAGGTCTTCCAGCTTCTGGCGCGTCAGGCGCAGGTAGACCGGGCCTTTGTGTTCTGCCGACCAAGCCACGGCCTGCCGGGCTTCCAGGTCGTCCGCCGGCTGTAAAATAGTGAAATTGGGCAGAGGCCTTAAAAGAGCGATGTCTTCTAACCCCATCTGGGAATTGCCGTCCTCGCCGATGCCCACGCCCGCGTGGGTCCCCACGAGTTTCACGTTCGTGTTGGAATAAGAGACGGACATCCGCACCGTTTCAAAGCGGTTGACGAGAAAGCAGGCGAAGGAGGCGGCGAAAGGGACCTTCCCGCCCATGGCCATGCCGGCGGCGGTGCTGATCATGTTCTGCTCGGCGATGCCGAACTCGAAGTAGCGTTCGGGGAATTTCTTCTGGAAAGTCCCCGTCATGGTGGACTTGCCCAGGTCGGCGTCCATCACGACGATGTTGGGGTTCGTCTCGGCCAGGGCCGCCACCGCTTCGCCGAAGGACTGGCGCGTCGCTTTGCCGCCCATTATTCGCCGGAGCTCCTTTTCAGTTCGTCGATGGCGCGCTCGGCTTCCTCTTTCGTGGGGGCCTTGCCGTGCCAGTCGATGTTGTCTTCCATGAAGGAGACGCCTTTGCCCTTCACCGTGTGGGCGATGATCATGTGCGGCTTGCCCTTGATGTTGCGGGTGCGCTCGATGGCGCTGATGATTTTGGGGATGTCATGGCCGTCGATCTCCTGCACGTCCCAGTTGAAGGCCTCCCACTTGTCCTTAATGGGCTCCAGGTTCATGATGTCCCGCGTGTGGCCGTCGATCTGCCCCTTGTTGTAATCCAGAAAAACGATCAGGTTGTCCAGGCCGAACTTGGGGGCGGACATGGCCGTCTCCCAGATCTGCCCTTCCTGGCTTTCCCCGTCCCCGATCATGCAGAAGACCCGGTAGGTGTCGCCGTCCATCTTGGACGCCATGGCGAGCCCTTGCGCGATGGAAAGCCCCTGGCCCAGGGAGCCGGTGGAGGCCTCCACGCCGGGCACGGTGCCCGCCACGGGGTGGCCTTGAAGGATGCTCCCCGTCTTGCGCAGGGTGAGGAGGTCGTTGATGGGGAAATAGCCGGACTTGGCGAGTACCGCGTAGAGAGCGGGGACCCCGTGTCCTTTGGAGAGTATGAAACGGTCGCGGACGGCCCAGTCGGGCTCGAGCGGACGGTGGCGAAGGGAGTGGAAATAGAGGACCGTCAGGATGTCGATGGCAGACAAAGAGCCGCCGGGGTGGCCGGAACCCGCTTCCGCGAGCATCCGGATGATCCAGATGCGGAGTTCCTTGGCGATGTCCCTGAGGCGCTTGACTTCTTCTACCTGCAAATCCATGGCGGCTTGAGAGGCCTTCATGCTCTTGGCGACCTGTTGCATGTTGAGTGTGACTTCAGTATAGCATTTTTGACAGGGCAAGTCATAAATCCTATACTCGTCAATCATGCCCTCCGACGACCTCGCCGCGCTCTGGAAAGCCGAAGAATTCCTCAAGGGGATATTCGGGCCGAACTTCAAGCCGGAATGGGCCGTGGTCCTGGGGTCCGGCCTGGAGGGCGTTGCCGGGCAGGCCAAGAACATCGTCCCGGTGCCTTATTCCGACATCCCCGGCTTCGCAGCGGCCCGCGTGGCCGGCCACGCGGGGAAACTGGCTGCCTGCGAACTCTTCGGCAAAAAAACACTCCTCTATTCCGGCAGATTCCATTACTATGAAGGCCACTCCATGGAGAAGGTCATCTTTCCCGCGCGGCTGGCGTCATTTTTGGGATGCAAGAAGATCATCCTCACAGCGGCCGCGGGCGGCCTCAACAAGAAATTCCGCCCGGGCGACATCGTCGCCGTCCGAGACCACATGAATTTCATGGGCGCCAACCCCCTGCGGGGTCCGCACGACGCGGCCTTCGGCGAACGCTTCCCGGATTTCGGGGAGGTCTATTCCAAGCGCTTGCGGGAGGCGGCTCTCAAGCTCGCCAAAAAATCCGG
>MGUS01000011.1:0-1910 GCA_001800085.1 Elusimicrobia bacterium RIFCSPLOWO2_01_FULL_60_11
TACATCCGCTGTCGAGAGCGCCTCCTCCAAACTTGCCGGTGTGGAAGAGAGCGTGGAGACGTTCTCCGGCAGGATCTCGTCCAGCAGGCGCAGGCGGTCGGCGTCCCGGTCCATGACGGTCACCTGCGCTCCCATGCCGGAAGCGATGCGCGCGGCGTTCTCCCCCACGGTGCCGCCGCCCACGACTACATAGTGCGCGGGCAGGATCCCGGGAAGGCCCGAGACCAGGACTCCCCGGCCCCCGCGCGGGGTGGAGAGATAATAGGCCCCCACGATGGCCGCCATGCGCCCCGCGATCTCGCTCATGGGCTCGAGCACGGGATAGCGGCCTTTCGCGTCCTTGACGCATTCCGCGGCGAAAGCGGTGGTCTTGGATCTGATCAGCGCCCGGGCCACCGCGGGCTCGGCGGCCAGGTGAAGGAAGCAGAAGAGGATCTTGTCCTTCGATAGGAATTTGAATTCGGAGGGCTGGGGTTCTTTGACCTTTAGGATCAGGTCGCTGCCGGTCCAGACCTGGCGCGCGCTCGAAACAACGCGGGCGCCGGATTTTTTATACTCGGCGTCCGGGAACCCGGCCAGGACGCCCGCCCCGGCCTGGACCCGGACCTTGACACCCTTGGATACGAGAGCGGCGGCGGCCCCCGGGGTGAGGGCAGCGCGGCACTCGCCGTTCTTGATCTCCTTGGGGACTCCGATTATCATGGGCATGTACGGGCGGGTTTCAAACCCGCCCTTACGATTCAGACGCCATTTTTCCGCCGAAGGACCAGCTGGACTTGGGCGGTTCTTCAAACACGATCCAGGTGTGCTCGGGCGTCACCTTGCAGTGCTTCATGACCGCGTCCGCGATATCCTTGGCCAGCGCCTTCTTCACTTGCTCATCTCTGGGCATCATGGTGATTCTCACGAATGGCATATTATCCTCCTAGAACCTTCAATACCGTCTCGCCGATGTCGGCGGGGGATGCCGCGACTTCGATGCCGAACGACTTTAAAACGGAGATTTTTTCCTGGGCCGTGCCCCCATGCCTGCCCTCGATGATGGCGCCGGCGTGGCCCATGCGCTTGCCGGGCGGCGCCGTCTGTCCCGCGATGAAACCGGCGAGGGACTTTCTCATGCTTTCCTTAAAGAAGCGCGCGGCGTCCTCTTCGGCGCTCCCCCCGATCTCGCCGATGATGAGCACCATGTCCGTCTCCGCGTCCTTGTCGAATTCTTCCAGGAGCTCGATGTAGCCCGTGCCGTTGACGGGGTCGCCCCCGATGCCGATGACCGTGGTCTGGCCCACGCCCAGCTGCGTGAGCTGCCAGACGGCCTCATAAGTGAGCGTGCCCGAGCGCGATATGATGCCCGCCCTCTTCTTGTGCCGGGAATCTTTGGCCGGCAGGTGGATGTAGCCCGGCATGATGCCGATCTTGCATTCCCCGGGCGTGATGACGCCCGGGCAGTTGGGGCCGATGAGCCAGGCCTTCTTATGGGCGGGCAGGCCCGAGTTGCGCGAGCGGAGCGCCGCTTTCACCCTGACCATGTCCAGGACGGGGATGCCTTCCGTGATGCAGGCGATGACGCGGATGCCCGCGGAGAGCGCCTCCAAGACCGCGTCCGCCGCAAAGGGGGCCGGAACGAATATCATGCTGGCGTCCGCGCCGGTCGCCTCCACCGCCTGGCTCACCGTGTCGAAAATGGGGATCTGGTCCAGCTTCGTGCCGCCCTTGCCCGGCGTGACGCCGCCCACGACCTTGGTGCCGTAGTCCCGGCAGCCGCGCGCGTGGAAGGACCCGGCCCCGCCCGTGATGCCCTGGCAGATGAGTTTGGTCTCTTTGTTGATCAGAATGCTCATTTTCTATTCTCTATTTTCCCGCCACTTCAACGGCCTTCTTCGCGGCAGCTGAAAAGCCGCTCACGCTCTCGA
>MGUS01000011.1:1987-4500 GCA_001800085.1 Elusimicrobia bacterium RIFCSPLOWO2_01_FULL_60_11
TTGTCGGAGAGGATGATTTTAAAGGCGGCTGCGACCTGCTCCACATTGGCGCTCCCGCCCACGTCCAGGAAATTGGCCGGCTCTCCGCCATGCAGCTTCAATATGTCCATGGTGGCCATGGCCAGGCCCGCGCCGTTGACCATGCAGCCGATCTTGCCTGAAAGGGAGATGTAGGAGATGCCCGCCTTGCGCGCCTCCCGCTCCGCCGGGGTCAAACTGGCCAGGGGGTCGAACTCTTCCAGCTCCGGGTGGCGGAAGAGGGCGTTGTCGTCAATGGTCACCTTGGCGTCCAGGGCGAGGAGCTCGCCCTTGTCCGTGACCGCGAGCGGATTGATCTCCAGCATCTGAGCGTCCAGCGCGAAAAAGGCCTTGACGGTATTTTTGAAGAAGGCCCCGCGTTCCTTGGATATTTTGGGGTCAGGGTCGACAAGCCCCAGGCGGAAAAGCAGGTCCCTGGCCTGAAAATCCTCCAGGCGCTCCCCTTCGATGGGAAAACGCAGGATGGCCTTGGGGTCCGTCTCCGCCACCTGCTCGATGTCCATGCCGCCCTGCCTGGAAGCGATGAGCACCGCGCGGGCGGTCTTTCGGTCCAACACCACGCTCAGATACAACTCTTTTGAGATCTTTGCGGGCTTTTCCACCATGAGTTCTTTGACGACCATGCCGGAGGGTCCCGTCTGGGCAGTGACCAGCTTCATGCCGAGCATCTCTTGGACGATCATCTTGGCTTCAGCGGGATTTTTGGCCGTTTTGATGCCCCCGGCCTTGCCGCGGCCGCCCGTCTGGACCTGGGCTTTGAGCACCCAGGGGGCCGCCCCGCAGCGCTTCAAGGCGGCGGCAAGCTCGGGAAGTTTCTTCACCGAACCCCCGTTGGGAGGCACGGGAATGGAGTGGATTTTAAGGAGTTTTTTCGCCTGGATCTCGAGAAGCTTCATGAAAATTCCGCATATATGATATAATTTTTAGGTCATGAATGTCAGTGTCATCGGAGCGGGCTCCACTTACGGGATCTTTCTCGTCAAATGGGCGATGCTCCTCAAACACTTCCCGGAAACCAACCGCAATAAGGTCCCCATCCCTCCCCTGAGCGTCATCTCCTATTCCAATACGACGGAGCGGAACCGCGACCTGGTGATCGAAGTCCTCATGGACGACCTCTCCCACATGCCCAGATTTGAAGGACGGGACTTGAAAAGCGTCCTTGCGGACGTCCACGGCTACACCAATTGGCGCGAGATGTTGACGAAGGAAGACCCCGGCCTCGTGGTGCTGAGTTCTCCTTTGAACACGCATGTCCCTTATCTGAGAGAGATCATGTCCGACAGCAAGGCGAAGAACATCCTCTGCGAGCCGCCTCTCTGCCACATCCATGAGATGGAGTCCCTGCCCCGCCTCATCGAGCTGGCGCGCGAGAAAGGCGTCACCATCGGCATCAACCAGCAGTACGCTTTCTTTTATGAACAGCTCAAAGGCTTGCCCCTTTCGCCCGCGGCCCCGAATTCGGGCAAGTTCGGCGACCTCCTCACCGGCCTGACCGGCCTCCACATCGTCTTCACCACCCACGGCACGCGGCTCTGGCGCAAGATGCAGGCCGTGGGCGAGCAGGAGATATTGGAGGACCTGGGGCCCCACGTGTGGGAGCTCATCCCCCAGGAACTGCGGAACAAGCCCGTCACCGTCAAGAACGTGAAAAAGGAAGGCGACAATCTTTTCCTGAATTTCGTGGAGTATGACCTGAAGTTCGGCGACGTCCCGGCCAAGATCACGCTGGGGTACCACCGCCGCTTGAAGAACCTGAAAGTGACCTTGAAAAAGGGCAAGAAGGACTATGAGTTCTCCGTCACGGGAGCGGTCAACCCTGACACGGGGGAATTCACCCGCTGGATCGAGGGCAAGAACTACGCCTACCCTTTCAAGCATTTTCTGGATACCGACCTGGTCAAGTCGTCCTTCATCCACTCACTCGCCGGCAAACCCGCCGTCTCCCTTGAGCAAGGCATCAAGACCCTCGAGTTCATCAAGACCCTCCACCAGCGCTAGATTTCAGCGGCATCCCGTGCTCAAAACTAAAAATTCAGAGAAGCTTTTTCTCCGGGCGCAAGAAGTGCTTGCGGGCGGGGTCAATTCCCCCGTGCGGGCCTTCAAAGCCGTGGGGGGCGCGCCCCTTTTCATCGAGAGCGCCCGCGGGGCCGAGGTCACGGACGCCGATGGCAACCGCTACATCGATTTCGTCGGCTCCTGGGGGCCCATGATCCTGGGCCACGGCCACCCCAAAGTCGTGGCCGCCATCAAGTCCCAGTCCGGCAAGGGCACGTCCTTCGGCGCCCCCACGGAGCCGGAGATCGAGATGGCGGAAATGGTCCGTTCGGCTTTTCCCGGCATTGTGAAAGTCCGCTTCGTATCGTCGGGTACCGAGGCCGCCATGACGGCTCTGCGCCTGGCCCGCGCGCATACGGGCAGGGACAAGATCGTGAAATTCTCCGGCTGTTACCACGGCCACTCGGACGCCCTGC
>MGUS01000011.1:4512-4960 GCA_001800085.1 Elusimicrobia bacterium RIFCSPLOWO2_01_FULL_60_11
GGCCGGCTCGGGCGCGGCGACGCTCGGCATCCCCGATTCCGCCGGGGTGACGCGGGGGGTCTCGGAAGACACGCTTGTCCTGCCTTATAACGACATCGCCGCCGCGGAAACGCTCTTTGAAGATATGGGGGAATCCATCGCGGCCGTCATCGTGGAGCCCGTGGCCGCCAACATGGGGTTGGTGATGCCGGAAGCGGGATTTTTGGAGGGCTTGAGGGATCTGACAAGCCGCCACGGCTCCGTCCTCATCTTCGACGAAGTCATCACGGGGTTCCGCCTGGCTTTCGGCGGCGCCCAGACCGTTTTCGGCATCACCCCGGACTTGACCTGCCTGGGCAAGATCATAGGCGGGGGCCTGCCCGTGGGCGCCGTGGGAGGCCGGGTGGACCTCATGGACCTGCTCGCCCCCTTGGGGCCGGTCTATCAGGCGGGGACGCTTTCGGGCAAC
>MGUS01000012.1:0-2568 GCA_001800085.1 Elusimicrobia bacterium RIFCSPLOWO2_01_FULL_60_11
GGGAGTGCTCGTGACCGACGTCATCAAGAAGGACGGCAAGGTCTGCGGGGTGAAGACCAGCGAAGGGGATGAATTGCTCGCCGACGTCGTCATCGCCTGCGACGGGGTCAATTCCCTCATCGCGCGCAAGGCGGGCCTGATGGACGACTGGAGGGCGGATGAAGTGGCCCTCGGGGTCAAAGAGATCCTGGCCCTGCCCCGCGAGAAGATCCAGGACCGTTTCGGCCTGGAGGGCGATGAAGGCACCACCATCGAGATGTTCGGCTCCGTCTCGGCGGGGATGCTGGGCTACGCTTTCCTCTACACCAACAAAGAATCCATCTCCCTGGGCGTGGGCTGCAAGGTGAGCCACTTCCAGCGCACCAAGATACCGCCCTACCGGCTTTTGGACCAGCTCAAAGCGCACCCGATATTGAGGCCCCTGATAAAAGACGCCAAGTCCCTGGAATATTCCGGCCACATCATCCCCGAAGGCGGCTACAATTCCATGCCGCCCCTCTACGCGGACGGGCTGCTGATCTGCGGGGACGCGGCCCAGATGGTGAACCCGTCGCACCGCGAGGGTTCGAACCTCGCCATGACGGCGGGCAAACTCGCGGCCGAGACGGCCATCGAGGCCAAGAAGAAGGGGGATTTTTCCTCCAAGACGCTCTCGCTCTACCAGAAGAGTCTGAGGGCGTCCTATGTGATTCCGGACCTCTACGACCACAAGGACTTGGAAGCGGAAGTGGAGTCCAGGCCCGAACTCCTGCGCGACATGCCGGACCTGGTGTGCCGTTCGGCCTTCGAATATTTCTCCGTGGACGGCCGGCCCAAGCGCGACGTCCAGTCCGCCATCCTCAAGCGCTTGTTCCGGAGCCGCGCCATCCGCAAGCTCATCAAGTCGGAATTCACCCTGGGCAACGCGCTCAATTTCGTCAAGACCGCGGTCAAGGGCGCCATCAAATACAAATCTCTGGGAAAAGAGGGGTAAAATGTCGAGCGTCGAAGAAAAACTGGGAACTCTCACCTACAAGAAGGACCACCAGTCCCACATCGCCATTCCCGACGCGGACATCTGCCTGAAGAAATGCAAGGACAAGCCCTGCGTGGCGGTGTGCCCGGCCAAAGTCTATGATTGGGATGAGTCGAAGAAGAAGATCGTGATCGGCTACGAGAACTGCATCGAGTGCGGCGCCGCCCGCATGATCTGCCCGTTCCAGAACATCAAGTGGGAGCCCCCGCGCGGCGGGTTCGGGGTCTCCTATAAATTCGGCTAAACTAAGACCGCTTTTCCTTCCTTCAGCTTCTTCAAGGCCTCAAAGACCTTCGCCGGCTCTATGGCGTCCCCCGACTTCAAGGCCTCTTCCGCCGTGTTGTAATAATACTTCTCGATGAGCGGGCTCACGATCTTCTCCATGCGGCCGTAGCCGTGGATCTCGTGCCAGCTTGTGCAGGTGAAGAGCGCCGCCACCTTTTTCTTCAAGGCGAGCGCCACGTGGAGGGCCAGGGAATCGGTGGTCACCACCAGGTCGGTGCCGTTGATGTGCTTGATGAAGCCGGCCAGCGTGGGAAAGGCCTTGAATTTCACGGTCTTGATCTTTTCCGCCTTCAAAAGTTCCATCAGTTCGGAGAAGCGCGACCAGCGCTTGCCCACCCAGCGGTCGCCTGAACGGGTCTCCAGGCCCACCTTCTCCTGTCCCGCGGGGTTGGACTGGGGCTCCACGGGCAGGATGTATTCTTCCCCGTTGAATCTCTTTCCCAGCATCTCGAATATGATCTCTTGGTAAGTCCGCCGGTTCTCCCACTTCTTCAAGTCGGCGGCCTTCTTGCCCAGGCGGGAGATGAGCCCCATGTCGAACCAGGGGGCGGAGGAGTCCGTGTAGACCGCCTTGCCCCCGTCCGCGTAGCAGCCGATGAGCTCTTTCTTTTTGAGAGCCGTGGCCAGCTCGCAGGCCTGGGGCTCTTCGTCCAGGTTCAGGACGAGACGGTATTCGTCGCGGAGAAGGGAATTGAAGCCCTCGTCCAGGTCCACGGTCTTCTTGATGAAAGGGTTCTTGGCGAGCAGGGGGAAGGACGGCCGCTTTGTGACCCAGGTGACCTCGCCCTGGAGGGCTCTCAGGACGGAAGTCGTGCGCACCACGTCGCCCAGGGCGCCGATCTTGATGATGAGGATCTTATCCAAGTTTTTTAAGGTATTCGTAGGGACGGTGGTCTTTGACGGAGCATTTGAAGTCGGCGATCTTCTTGGCCGCGCGGGCCGGGTTGCCGTAGGCGATGGAGTAAGGCGGGATGTCTTTCGTGACCACGCTGCCCGCGCCGATCAAGGAATGCTCCCCGATGGTGACATGGGGGAGGATGGTGACATTGCAGCCGATCTGGGCGCCCTTCTTGATGGTGGGGCCCTTCATGCAGTCCCGGAAATCGGGCGCCCCCGGGTGCAGGTCGTTGGCGATGATGACACCCGGAGCCAGGAAAACATCATCCTCGAGAGTCGTGAACTGAGACACATAGCAGTTGCAGTGGACCTTGACGCCGTTGCCGATCTTGCAGCCGTAATCCACCACCGAGTTGGTCCAGACGGAAAAA
>MGUS01000012.1:2582-3672 GCA_001800085.1 Elusimicrobia bacterium RIFCSPLOWO2_01_FULL_60_11
GTAGAGCCCGCGTAGACGATGGAGCCCGAACGGATGTTGGCGTGGTCTCCGATGACCAGGCGGGGATCGGCGATGGCGCGGCCGGAAGCGACCCCCAGTTGGACATGGGGCCCCAGTTTTTTACCCTTGCCGATGGTGACTTTGGATCTCTTCAATGAGTTGTGACGACGTTCAGGATGCCTTTGAAACCTTCCAATAGACTGCGGACGTCGGCCATGTAGCGGATCTTCAAAAGGCGCTTCAACACATAAGAGGGGCGCATGTAGAACTTGCGGTAGGCGAGGCGGTAATACTGCGTCACCTTTTCGCCCGAGACGTTGGCCAGGGTCATGACGGGCCTGGTCAGGTCGTACTGCTCCCAGTCCTCCGTTTTCAAGACGCCTTCCTTGACGGCCCAGTCGTACATCTGGGTGCCGGGGTTGGGCACCACGACGTTGAAGATGGCCACGTCGGGGTCCAGCTCGATGGCGAAATCGATGGTCTTCTTCATGGTCTCTTCCGTTTCCCCCGGGTTGCCGAATATGAAGGCCGCGCGTACTTCGATGCCCGCGTCCTTCGTCCAGGAGATGGCAGTCCTGATCTTTTCCAGAGTGGTCTGTTTGCGGATGGTGTCCAAAATGGCCTGGTCGCCGGATTCGATGCCGTACATCACCTGGCGGCAGCCGGCTTCGCGCATGGTCTTCAAGAGCCCCGCGTCGGCCCAGTCCACGCGGGAAAAACAGCTCCAGGTGAGGTTCAGCTTGGAATCCATCATCATCTTGCAGAGCTCGCGGATGCGGGGTTTCAAGGTGGTGAAATTGTCGTCGTAGAAGCACACTTCTTTGATGCCGTACTTTTCGGAGAGGTGCTTCATCTCCTCGAATATCTTCTTGGGCGAGCGCTGGCGGATGAGGGACCCGAAGGGCTGGTAGCAGAAGGTGCACTTGCCCGGGCAGCCGCGGGAGGTCACCATGGAGACGGCGGGCAGGTTCTTGTAGGAGCCCACGGCGGGGAAATAGCGGTCCATGGGGAGCAGGTGGTAAGCGGTCATGGGGAGGATGTCCAGGTCCTTGATGAGCTCGTTCGCCTCGTTGTGGATGACGCGGCCGCC
>MGUS01000012.1:3692-4968 GCA_001800085.1 Elusimicrobia bacterium RIFCSPLOWO2_01_FULL_60_11
GGATCTCGGCGAGCGGCTTGCCCGCGGCCAGGTCCCGGAAGGCGAACTCGCCTTCGCCCCGTATGACGAAATCGACGAAAGGTTCCGTGACGGCTTCCTGGGGCTTTTCCGACGCGTGGACTCCGCCCAGGACGATCTTGGCTTCGGGGTACATCTCCTTGCATATCTGGGCCGTGTCGTAGGCGTATTGGATGTTCATGGTGCTGCCGGTGAGGCCGATAAAGCGGGGGGGTTCCTTATAGTACTTTTCCAGCCAGTCCTTCAGGTCCTCCATGGCCACCTTCATGGCGTGGGTGTCCAGGATCCTGACATTTAATCCCGCCTCTTCCAGGACGGCGGCGATGACCGCGATGCCCTGGGGGGGCATGACGCTGGCCACGCTTTTCCAGATATTGCCCCCTTTTTTGGTCCAGGGGGGGTTGATGAGGAGGACATCCAACGGCCAGGGGGTCATACTCCTATTAGTATACCCTTCCTCGACGGTGATTTCAAGGCCTGCCGGGATGCATCCCTCCGAACTCCCGCCTGACCCTCTCGGCGAGAAAAACCTTGATTAGAGACTGATAAGGGATGTCCCTGGAATTAGCCAGTTCCTTGATTCGAGCCAGGAGATATTTTGGCACCCGCAAAGAAATCAGCTCGGTCGTGGGCTTAAGATTGGGGAAAAGGGCCTTTTGGGCCTTGTTCCAGTCGAAGTAACTGGAGGTGTCCGCCTTGGCCCAAAATTTCCTCTCGGCGTCCTCGTTCTTAAATTTCGGGATCTTCTTTAAGCTTTTCATAGGTCTTTTTCTCCTTTCTATGCATGTCCCTGGCGGAGATGACTCGGATTTTGCCGTTCCTAAGGGTGAAAATGATGGTCAATTTTCGGCCCCTTCCGGTCGCGCCCCATAGCATGTGCCGTTTCTCCGATTCAGAATGGCTGGAGTCCTCGAAAATCTGGGCCTGGGGGTCGAAGAAGGCCTCTTCAGCCTCCTGATTGCGGACCTTGTGCTTGACCCAGTTTTTGTCCAGATTCCCTGCGTCCCACTCGAAGGCGACCCATTCCGGAAGTATTCTCATGCCCTAAAATAAGTATATTATGGATATATACAATTGTCAAGAGCTCCCCAGGTAGGCGTGGCGGATCTGGTCGTTCTCCAGCAAGTCGCTCCCGGTGCCTTCCAGCACCACCTTGCCGGTCTCCAAGACATAGGCGCGGTGCGCGATGGAGAGGGACTGCTGGGCGTTCTGCTCCACAAGCAGGATGGTCGTCCCCTGGGCGTTGATGGCCTTGATG
>MGUS01000012.1:4988-5718 GCA_001800085.1 Elusimicrobia bacterium RIFCSPLOWO2_01_FULL_60_11
CTCCACCAGGATGGGCGAGAGTCCCATGGAGGGCTCGTCCAGCATGAGGAGGCGGGGGTTCGCCATGAGGGAACGGCTCATGGCCAGCATCTGCTGCTCCCCGCCGGAGAGCGTGCCGCCCGGCTGGCGGAGCCGCTCCTTCAGAACAGGGAAGATCCCGAACATCTTCTCCAGGCGCGGCCCCATATCCCCTTTCTGCAGGTAAAAGCCCAGTTCCAGATTTTCAAGGACGGATAAGCGGGAGAATATCCTCCGTCCTTCGGGGACATGCGCAATCCCCAGGGCTGAGATCTTATGCGGAGGGAGATGGTCGATGCGCCGTCCCTGGAATTCGATCTCGCCCGACTCCGCCCGGTGGATGCCAGAAATGGTCCTTAAAAATGTGCTTTTGCCGGCCCCGTTGCCCCCGATCAAGGCCACGATCTCCCCTTCCTTCACTTCGAGGGTGACGCCTTTGACCGCGGTGATCTTCTTGCCGTGCGTGACGGAGACGGATTTACATTTCAACATGGGATTTTCCCAGGTAGGCCTCGATGACGCGCGGGTCGTTCTGGATGTCCTTGGGCTTGCCTTCGGCGATCTTCACTCCGTGATCCAGCACCACCACCTTGTCCGAGATGCCCATCACCACCCTCATCTGGTGCTCGATCAAAAGCACGCTTATCCCTTCACGCCGGATCTTGAATATGAGCTCCATCAGGTCCTGGCTCTCCTTGGGGTTCATGCCCGC
>MGUS01000013.1:0-2020 GCA_001800085.1 Elusimicrobia bacterium RIFCSPLOWO2_01_FULL_60_11
CTGGTTTTTCGCTCGTCTTCACGCTTCTGGGCGCCTCCGCCTCCGCGGCCGGTATTTTCCTGCAAGCCCACGCCGCTGTTTTTTCCAAGATCGCGGGTGCTGTGATCTTCATATTCGGCCTCCACATGAGCGGCGTCTTTCCCATCCCATTTCTTTACTATGAAAGCCGGTTCCAGACCTCGGGTCTTTCTCCGGGCGCGGCGGGAGCGTTCCTCCTGGGCCTGGCCTTCGCTTTCGGCTGGACGCCCTGCATCGGGCCGTTCCTGGCGGGCGTGCTGGCCCTCGCGGCTTCCGAAGAGACCGTCGGGCGCGGCATGTTCCTGCTTTTCATCTATTCGATGGGCCTGGGCATCCCCTTCATCCTCACGGGCCTGGCGGTGAACGCGTTCCTGGGACTCTTCAGCCGCTATAAGCGGTTCATCCGCTGGGGAGAGGTCGCGGGAGGCATTCTCCTCATGGCCGTTGGGGCGCTCATCTTTTTCAACCGCCTGACCCTGCTCGTCGATCTTCTTCCCGAACGCCTGATTCGTTTCGCGCTTTGAATACGGACAAGCCCAATCACCTCATCGACGAGAAGAGCCCCTATCTTCTCCAGCATGTCTACAACCCCGTGGAGTGGTACCCCTGGGGAGAGGACGCCTTCGAGAAAGCCCGCCGGGAGAACAAGCCCATCCTCGTTTCCATCGGCTATTCCACCTGCCACTGGTGCCATGTGATGGAAAAGGAATCCTTTTCAGACCCCGCCATCGCGGCCGTCATGAACGAGAACCTGGTCGCGATCAAAGTGGACCGGGAGGAGAGGCCCGATGTGGACAAGATCTACATGACGGCCGTGCAGGTCATGACCGGACAAGGGGGCTGGCCTCTGAATGTTTTTCTCACGCCGGAACTGAAGCCCTTCTACGGCGGCACTTACTTTCCCCCGGAGACCCGTTGGGGCCGCATGGGCTGGCCGGAGCTGGTGCGGCAAGTGGGGCGGTCCTGGAGCGATCCCGCCGAGCGGGAGAAGATCCGCGCCTCGGCTGAGAACCTCACCGCCAATGTGGGGGGCTATTTCGCCGGCAGGGCCGAAGAAGGCGAGCTGAACGTTTCCGTCTTGAAAAAGGGTATCAAGACGTTCGAACAGGACTATGATCCCGTCCTGGGCGGTTTCGGGGGCGCGCCCAAGTTCCCCATGCCCGTGAACCATGTTTTTCTTTTGAGCTGCCGAACCCCGGAGACCCTGGCCATGGCCGTCGACACCTTGAAAGCCATGGCTCGGGGCGGCATCTATGACCAGCTCGGGGGCGGCTTCTCCCGCTATTCCACCGATGAGAAATGGCATGTCCCCCATTTTGAGAAGATGCTCTATGACAATGCCCAGCTGGCAAAGGTCTATCTGGACGCCTACGCCCTGAGCGGGGACGGATTCCTGGCAGACATCGCGCGGGAGACCCTGGACTATGTCCTGAGGGACATGACGCACCCCCGAGGCGGGTTCTACTCCGCCGAGGACGCGGACAGCCTGCCGCCCGAACTCGCGGGCAAGGTGGAGGACCGCGGCCATGAGCACCGGACAGAAGGCGCATTCTATATCTGGAAGAAGAACGAGATCCTCAAGATTTTAGGAAATGAGGACGGCGGGATATTCTCATTCATCTACGGCGCTCGGGAGCATGGCAACGCGGAGTCGGACCCCCAGGGGGAGTTCTCGGACAGGAACATCCTCTACCTGGCCCATTCGATCGGGCAGGCCGCGGCGGAGTTCAAGACCTCGGATGAAAAGGTCCTGGCCGCGATCGAGAATGGGAAAAGAAAACTCTTCCAAGCCCGCGCTCTCAGGCCCCGGCCCCAGCGGGATGAGAAGATCCTCTCCGCCTGGAACGGCCTCATGATCTCCGCCTTCGCCCGGGGCTGGCAGGTCCTGGGGGAGCCCCGGTACCTGGAAGCCGCGCGCAAGGCGGGCCGGGTCATCCGCTCTGAGCTCTATGATGAATCGACGGGGCGGCTTTACCGCCGCTGGATGGAAGGAGACAAGAAG
>MGUS01000013.1:2034-4473 GCA_001800085.1 Elusimicrobia bacterium RIFCSPLOWO2_01_FULL_60_11
TGGGGGAGGTCCGGGACCGCTTCTATGACCCCGCCCGCCCGGGACTTTTCATGGCGGAAAAGTCCTCCGGGAATGACTTGATCCTCCGCGCCCGGGACGACGCCGACAATGTCGAACCCTCCGCCGCTTCCGTCGCGGTCGAGAACGCCTTGAAACTCTCGCGCTTCACCGGCCGGGAGGAATGGAGAAGATGGGCCGAAGGGATATTGCGGGCATCGGTCAAGTCCATGCAGCAGAATCCCCGGGCGCACCCGCGTATGTTGGCCGCGCTTTCGGCCTGGCTCTCGAAGCCGGTCGAGATCCTCCTGGCGGGAAAGACATCCGGCCCTGAGTTGGACCGCTTCCTCCGATCCGCTTATCTGAGCAATCTTCCCGGCCAGGTCCTCATCGTGATCCAAGACCGCTGGCGCGCTCCCAAGGAGTTCCCCTGGGCGTACGAGATGGTGAAAGCCCAGGCCAAGGAGCTTGGCCCCGTCACCGCCTATGTCTGCCTGGACTACGCCTGCCGCCTCCCCACCGCCGATCCGGAGGAATTCCGCCGTCTCATCGCACCCCCGCCCGTTGACTTCTGTCGTCGGAAATAATATTCTTTGTTTCCCCCGACCCTTATGATCAAGCGACTGATATCTCCAAGCGCCCTTTTCCTTCTCCTGGCATTCCCGCGCCCCGGTCTCGCCGCGGATGTCTCCACCCTCACTTTGTCCCAATGCTATGCCCTGGCCTTGCAGCAGAACGAATCCCTTAAGATCCAGGGCGAGACCGTCTACCAGTTCGAGCAGAGGGTGAAGGATGCTTTGAGCGCCGTCCTGCCCAAGGTGGACCTGCTCTATAGTCTTTTTTGGCAGGACACCACCGGCACGGGCTCCGGCGACGGCGGCGTGGGCGGTACGCTCACGCGCAGCGAAAGGCCGGAGGCCAAGGTGCAGCTGCGCCAGCCGCTCTTCTCCGGGTTCCGGGAGTTCCGGGCCAGGAAAGGCTTTGAGTCCGAGAAGATGCGGCAGGAGCTCGTGTTCAAACGCGCGCACCTCCTCTTGTATGACGGCATCGCCAACGCCTTCTACACGGTCCTCCGCCTGGAACAGAACCTGTCGAACACGCAGAACACCTTGAAGCTCACCCAGGAGAGGATCCGGGACCTGGAATCCCGCGTGAAACTGGGCAAGTCCCGCCGGAGCGAGCTGGTGAGTTCGGAGGCCCAGCTGGCCACGCTCGAAGGCCAGCAGGAAGTCCTCCGGGGTCAGGCCGCATCCGCCCGCGAGGCGCTGCAGTACCTCATCGGGCAAGACGTCCGCGACCGGGTCTTGGCGGATGAGATCCCGGCCGTCCCGCCGGCCGCCGCCATCGAGACCGTGCTGGCGCGGGCGCAGTCGCGCACCGACCTTCTGGCCCTGGCCCAGGATGTGAAGACCAAGAAGCTCGCGCTCAAAGTGTCCCGCGGGGCCGTCTACCCGACGGTCGATGTCCTCGGGAACTATTATCTCAAGCGCGTGGGCTTCCAGGAACCCATCGACTGGGACCTTCTGCTCACCGTGGACCTTCCCCTGTTCCGGGGCGGTGCCGACCTCGCTTCGATCCGCCTGAGGGAATCCGAGCTCCGGCAGGCCGAATGGGAACTGCGCCGGGCCCAACGGGAGATCGAGTCCGTCCTGCGCCGCAGCCACATCCACCTGACCACCGCCCTCGCACAGCTCGCGGCTTTCCGGGAGGCCTACGAAAAAGCCAGGGAAAGCTACCGGCTGCAGGTCGAAGAATACCGCTACGGCCTTGTGAACAACCTCGAAGTGCTCGCGGCCTTGCGCACGCTCCAGGACGCCAAAAGAGACCTGGATAATACGGTCATCGACACCAAACTGGACTACCTGGCCCTTCAGGTGGCCGTCGAGGACATCCCCCAGATCAACGCACCGCGGTGACCCTCTCCGACACCTCGATCAAAAATCCCGTATTCGCCTGGATGATCATGCTCGCGCTGGTCGTCTTCGGCGCCATCGCGTTCTCCCAGATCGGACAGAGCCAGCTTCCCGATGTCGATTTTCCCGTCCTCACCGTTTCGCTCAAATGGGAAGGGGCTTCCCCCGAAGTGATCGAAACGGAAGTGGTGGACGCGGTGGAGGACTCCCTGACCTCGGTCAAAGGGGTCAAGAAGATCAGCTCCGTCTCCCGCCAGGGCCAGGCCTTGGTGACCATCGAATTCGATTTGAAGACCGATGTCGACATCGCCCTGCAGGAAGTCCAAAGCAAGATCTCCCAGACCCAGTACGAGCTGCCCAAGGACATGGACCCCCCCATCATCAGCAAGTTCAACCCGGACGACCAGCCCTTCATGTGGATCTCCCTCTCGGGGGACCGGCCGGAACGCGAACTCATGGACTACGTCAAGAACGAGATGAAGGACAAGTTCACCACCATCCCGGGCGTGGGGGACGTGTTCCTCGGCGG
>MGUS01000013.1:4516-5111 GCA_001800085.1 Elusimicrobia bacterium RIFCSPLOWO2_01_FULL_60_11
GAAATACCCGCCGGCTACCTCTCCACCGAGAACAAGGAGTGGAATCTAAGGGTGATGGGCGAAGCCCGTTCGGTGGAAGAGCTTGAGGATCTCATCATCGCCGACCGGAGCGGCCGGCCCATCTACAAGCCGTTCCGCCTCGCCGACATCGCGGAGTTGGAAGACGGCCTTTCGGACGCCCGGAGCGCCTCGCGCGTGAACGGCCGCCCAGCGGTGGGGCTCGGCATCTTGAAGCAAAGGAGCGCCAACGCGGTGGCCGTGGGCGATCTCGTCAAGAAAAAGGTGGAAGAGCTCCAAAAGACCCTGCCCCAAGGCATGGTGCTGGCCGTCAATTTCGACGGCACGGCCTTCATCAAACAGGCCACGCACGAGCTCAATTTCAATCTCATCCTCTCCGCCGTCCTCACCTCCCTCATCTGCTGGCTTTTCCTGGGTTCCTGGAGTTCGGCGGTCAACATCATGATGGCCATCCCCACCTCCATCCTGGGCACCTTCATCGTCCTTTATTTCCTGGGCTACACCCAGAACGTCTTCACCCTTCTGGGACTGACCCTGGCGGTGGGCATCGTGGTGGACGACGCCATCATGGTCCTTG
>MGUS01000014.1:0-1797 GCA_001800085.1 Elusimicrobia bacterium RIFCSPLOWO2_01_FULL_60_11
GGCCTTTGCCGCGGTTCAAGGTCTCTCCGGGGAGCACCACCAGGAGCCGGTCGGCGGGCTTGGAGTTGACCGTGAGGACCGCGCTGGTGCTGGGCGAAAGCCCCAGGGCCATGTCCTGGGTGTAGAACGTGACGGTGCCGGCCGTGACCGGGGTGAACGGGAAGGACGTGACTCCGCTCGTCAAGACGGAGATCTGGAGGGTCGCGGCCGGGTCCGTGTCGTTGGGGTCCGAAGTATGGCCGTCCACCGTGATGGTGGATGAGACGTTCAAATTCCAGTAATCATCCACGGTGCGCACGGTGGCCGTGGCGGTCTGTCCCGTAAAGATCGCGGTGGGCGAGTTGACGCGTCCGCCGGTGAAGCCGATGTCGTAGGGAGTCTTGCCCGGTTCCGCGCTCTCTCCGGGAAGCAGGACCTGGAGTTTGGTGTTGAAGCTGGGATTGACCCGAACGCCCGCGGACTGCGTGGAAGCGAGGGCGTCGCCGGAAGTGACGGATGCCGTCAAGACATGGGACGAATAGACCATGGCGGCGCTGGCCGGAGAACGATTGTGGGTGGCGCGGTAGTAGGTGACGGTGAATACCGTGGTGCCGCCCGTGAGCGGCTGTACGCCGGGGAGCGCGGCGTAAGGGTCCGACTGCCCCTGGAATGTGCTGATGCGGATGTTGGTGGCCGCCAAGGGGCTTGTGCGGTTCCAATACATGTCCGTGGACCAGACGGAGGCCTGGAAGGGCGCGCCCGCGGTGGAGACGCGGACCGTGCCGGTCTTGCCCTGGTTGGACCCGGGCAGGGGCGACTCTCCGGGCAGGAGCATCTGGATGTAGGCCGCCGAACTCGCGCTGACGGTGACGCCGCGCGTGGCGGGAGAATAATTGGCGGAGGTGTAATCGACTCCAAACCCTCCGAACCCGGGAGCTCCGGGGAAGGTGTGGCTGGCGATGATGACGGTGGAGGCGGAGGCCGTGCGCAGTTTGACGCCGGCGAACGTGGCCACGCCTCCGGTGGTCGTTCCGTCCGCGGGGATGCCTTCGGCGAACTGTTCGTTGCCGCTCGTGGTGAGGGTGATGCCTACGGTCTCATCCGCCACCAGGTTCCACCTGGCGTCCACGGTGCGAACTGTGACCGTGAAAGTGGTGGTGCTCTTGACGGGTGTGGGGAGTACCGCGGTCTTGCCGGTGGGGCTGCCCGGATCGGCCACTTCGCCCGGCAGAAGGACCTGGAGGAACGCGCCGGTGCCTGCCGACACCGTAAAAGGCGTGGGGGTGATGTAATAGGTGGGCGGCTGGTTCAACCAGGTGAGGGTGCCGTCCTCGGCTTTGACGTTCTGATTGCTGGATGTGACGAACTTGAGCCAGAAATTTGTGACGCCGGCCACAAGGTTGGCGGCGGAAGGTTCCGTGTCCCACTTGTCGTCAGGGGTCCTCACCGTCACCGCGCTGGCTCCGCCGGTGTTGGTATTGTAGTAGCGGTCGGTCCCGTAGACCGTCACCATGGTGGAGACATTGACGGCCTGGATATAGGGGCCACCTGATTTTCCGACTGGCGCGGTCGTTTTGCCTTCCACGCGGGTCTCGCCGGGAAGGACGACCAGGAGTTCGCTGAAAGCGGCCGGGATGACCGTCATCGTGTCGCGGTTGAGATTTGTGACGGCTTGAGCGCCGGGAAGTTCATAGGTGTCCTGGTTCACCCCGGCTCCCGTGATGGTGATCGTGCGCAAGCCCGCGGTGGTCATGGCCAAAGGAACGGTTTTTTGCCCGCCGGTCAGGGTCACGGTGCTTTGCGTGGCCCCCGCCTCAT
>MGUS01000014.1:1818-9647 GCA_001800085.1 Elusimicrobia bacterium RIFCSPLOWO2_01_FULL_60_11
CGGAGGAAGTGACCAGGTTCCAGTACTTGTCCACGACCCGGACCGTCGCGTTCACGGAAGTTCCGGCGGCAGGCGTGGGAGCCGACCCGGAGCGGCCGCCGGGGGTGGTCGTTTTGCCGGCGCTGTAAGTGGGAGCGAGCTGGACCATCACATGATGGGCGGCCGCGGGGTTGACCGTCACGGAGGTCTGGGCTCCCGTGACTCCGCTTCCAATGTGGTCCACGCGGATCACGCGGCTGCCGCTCTTTCTCAAGCGGATGACGTTGGAGAATGTGTGGGTCCCCTTGTCAACGGCAAGGAAAGTATACTGGCGAGGCAGTCCGTAAAGCTCGTCCACCGTGTCATCCGTGTCGAAGTTCTCCGGGTCGTCAGCGGTCACGGTCGAGAACTTGACCCTGCCCGTATACGAGGTCGCGCGCTGTCCGCTCGTGTCCAGGGCTTCGACGGAAACGGAAAGAAGGGTTCCGGCCGCCTGATTGTCCGGGAAGACCTGGAGAGCCAGTTGAGTCGGGATCCCTGAAATGGAGAATTTGGGGCCGGATTTTCCCGCCGCCGCTTCAGCGTTGCCGGCATTATCCACCGCGCGCGTCCAGATCACATACTGCTTCCCTTTGACCCAGCTCGAAGTGCCCACGGTATAGGCCCAGTCGCTTCCGCTGCCCACCATGCTGTCCTGCCACTGTTCGCCCCCGGCCACATTCGTCCAGGTGGCGCCGTTCCAATAGTAATCTACGCCGTTGTCCGCGCAGCCCACGCAGCCGTAAATCACGGGACCGGCGCCCGTGTTGTCGTTCTCGTCGCGCAGGATGAGAGTTTGGACTTTGCCCAGGTGCCAGCCCGAACCGTCGCGGTTGACGCCGGAACCGCTGTTGTTGATGTCCCAGGTGACGGCGCCGCCCGAATCCTGCGCGGTCCCGTTGATCTGCTTGTTGGTGTCGTAAGCGTCGCCATTGACGATGCCCAGAGGATTGGTGTTGAGCAGTGCCGAGAGGGGAGGCGTGTCGTCGAATAGGAACCGGCTGCCCGCGCCTGGCGTCTGGGTGTTGCCGATGCTGTCGGCCGCGGTGGATTTGATCACATAATGCCTTCCGCTTTCCAGAGGGAACCCGGCCGGCGTGTAGGTCCAAGAAGACGTGTATAGGTTGGTGACGGCGATCCAGTTCTCCGAAGTGAGGTCGAAAGAAGAACTGCCGTGGCTCCAATATTTTCCCGAAAGCTCGTTCTGGAGGAGCAGGCGCACGCTGGCCACGCGCGTGGAAACGTCCACGGCCGTTCCGGTGAGGGGCGTGGCCACGCTGGAATAGGCCCGGTTGTTCTCCGGGTGGCCGAAGGCGGAGACGGGCGCCGTATTGTCGAACACAAAGGTGCGCGTGGTGAAGTCGACCTCCATATTGTTGACGCCTGTGGTGCCGTCCGTGTCGGACCCGTCTTCGGAGCGGGAGACGACCTGGTAGGTGTGGGAGGAAGTCCAGGCCGTGGCATTCTGGAATTTTGAATGGGTATAGATCCACGACCGGCTTCCCGATCCTGCCGTGATCGTGGCGGGGTTCCAGGTCAGGGTCCCGGTCCAACCGCCCACGGCCGAACCTCCTTGATCGTGGTCCCAGTAAAGGGCGCTTTCAATGTCGTAGATTCTGAACCGCACCCGCTTGATGCCGGAATCGGGGAAGGGGTCCTGTGAGGTGCCGGCAATGGCGGGCATGGAAGAGACCACGAGGCCGGACGCCCAGGGATAGGTGGTGATGGAAACGGGTTTTTGATTGTCGAAACGGAAATAGTTCGTGACCGATGCCGAGAGATTGCCGGCATAGTCCTGCATGCGGATTTCAACCGTGTAGGTGGAAGCAGAAACCCAGTTGGGGATTCCGGTTGAAATCCAGGTGAAAACCGAGCCGGTGAGGGAGGTGCCCGTGGAATTGTTCCAGATGTTGGGCCAGGAGCCGTCGGTATCATCGATCCAGCCCAGGGTAGTCTGGTTCCAGAACTCGCGGAAGTTATCCGGCACTTCTACGACCGAACGGTCCGTGATGCGGTAGCGGATGGTCTGAACGTTCAAATTGTCGGAAGCGGTCCCGGAGATCATGGGCAGGGAGTTGTAGCGCGTCATCGTCACGGGCACTTGGAGCGCGCGCTTGGGCGCCTCATTGTCGAACTGGAACGCGATGTCCCCGGCGGCTTTGATGAGTTCGTCGTTGGTGGCGCTGTCGCGGCCCTGCGAATAGACGCGGTAGCGGTACTTGGCTGTGGCGTTGTTCCAGTTCGTGAGCTGGGTGTCGGGAGGCAGATTCGCGGCGATGGTCCACTCGCCGGCCACAGGGACAGCGGTCACGCCGATATGGGTTTCCGTTCCCTGCCAGGTCCCTCCGTTCCACCAGCGGTCGTTCGTGAGCTTGCTGCCGTCGTCGTCCTGATCTTCCCAGATATAAACTTTCACCTGCGTGACCGTGCCGCCGCCCGTGTCCTGGGCCGTGCCGGTGATCGTGGTGAGCGTTCCCGAGCTCAAGAAGGAGCCGTTGGCCGGGACGGTCACCATCGTCGTGGGGTCGATGTCGTCATACTTGAAGGCCTGCGTGGAGATGGCGCCCACATTGCCGGCCTTGTCGGTGGCATAGGTCAATATCTGGTAGGTCCTCGAGTTGAGAAGATTCGTGCTGTTGAAGACCCAGGTCCAGGGAGACGTGTCGATCGCATGGGTCCAGATGGGGATGCTGGAGGTGAACGAGGACGTCCCGTTCCAATAAGCGCCCGTGCTTTCCTTGATGGTCACGGTCACGCCGCGGATGGAGAACGCGTCAAAGGACGTCCCCAGGATCTGCGTGAAGGACTGGACCGGGTCGCCCACGGGAGAAGTGACGGTGGACGTGGGCGCCTCTACGTCATAGATGAAGCTGGTCTGCGCGGTCGTCCCGGACTGCAGGTTGCCGTTGGGGACGGCGGTGTCGCGGGCGGGCTGCCGCACCGTGTAAGTATAGCCGTTGCGGAATGGGGGAAGGGACGTCAGGCTCCAAGTGCCGTTCACGCCGGACAAGGAGTTGACCGGCCAGAACTGTTCAGAGGAAAGCGTGAAGGTCGCCGCGTTCTTGTCCCAGTAGGCCCCGGAAGGGTTGGTCTCCTGGATGGAGACCTCCACATTGATCGCGGCGGTGACGCCGCTCAAAAGGTCGGAGGCGGTTCCGGAAATGGAGGTCAGGACCGAGGCCCTGAGCTCCGAAATTTCGGTGGTGACGGGGAATTGGATGCCTGAAGTGGGCGGCAAGGTATCGATGATGATGGTGAAGGAATCCACGGCTGTCGTGAAGGTCGATGCCGCTCCGTCATAGGGGCCGATATTGGGCGGCGTAGCCACGTCGCGCGCCCGCGCCTGGACGAGATACTTCCTCCCGTTGGCCAGGGCGGACAGCTTAAGGTCGATCTCCCCGCTTTCAGAATAGTTCCACGAGCTTGGCGTGCCGCCGGAGGCGTTGAACCAGCAATTCAAGGCCGAGTCGGGTTCCGTGAAATCGTTGGAGCCCTGGGACCAGAACTGGCCCGTCTGCTTATCCTGGATGCGGATCTCGACACCGCTGGCTGAGAGTTCGGCCAGTCCCGCCGCGGAAGAGGCGGGCAGGTCGAAGGCGCTCCCTTGGAGGGGCTCGATCTGCCTCCTGTATTGCTGGTTCGTGAGCGATGTCACCGTCGCCTGCGGCGTGCTCGCGTCGAAGAGGAAGGACGTGGAAAGCAGTGCAGTGTAATCTTCCGCGTTGCCGGCGGAATCCCTGGCCAAGCTCCTTAAAACATAGCGCTTGCCGCTGGTGAAGACCAGATTGGGGTGCGCATAACTCCAGGGTGAAGGCAGGGCGGCCGGGTTGAAATATTCCGTGGCGCCGTTGGCGATGGTATTACGATACCCGGGACCCGGGGCGCCCTGGTAGAAATAGCTGGTGGAGCCGTTCGATTCGAGCTGGCCGATGGAAACGCCCACGTCCGTGACGGCGGTGATGGCGTCGGAGGCCGTTCCGGTGATGGTTCCCACGGAGGAGAGGATGGAATTGTGGACGGGGAATTTGACGCGGCTCGAGGGTGCGACGGTGTCATAGGTGAAGGTGACGGAGTTGACGTTGACCTGGAAATTGGTCTGAGCGTTGCCGGCCTTGTCCGTGGCGCGCGTGACCAATGTATACCTGCGGCCGCTGACAAAAGGAACGCTGTCGAAATGCCACTGGCTCCAATCGGCCTGGTCGGCGGTCGCGCTGTTGTAGATGGGGATGCCCGAATGGAAACTGAGATTGGCGGCGTTGTAATATCCGCCGGTGTCCACATAGAGGGTGTATTCCACGATGTTGATGCTGTTGAAGCCGAGGAGGTTGTCTCCCGCGGTCCCCGAAAGCGTGGCCAGGGAGTTATATGCCAGAGTGTTCAGAGGAACCTGGATATGGGTGGCGGGAGTGGAGGTATCGAAATAGAACTCGCGGTACTGCGGGTCGCCCACCTTGGCGTCCTCGGTGTTCCTGGCCTTGTCCGTCGCGCGGAAGCGGACGCCGTAGGTGCGCCCGTCCACCAGATGGGTCGACATCATGACGGCGGACCAGGTCTTGTCGGTCACGAAACTCATGGGGTAGTAGAGTTCCGACCCGGAGGTGAAGCTGGAGCCGTTCCACCACTGGCCGTTCACTTCTTTGATGGAATAGCTGGAGACGGCCACGCGGCCGCCTTCGCCCTCGTCTTCGGCGGTCCCCGAGATGACGGGGATGTTCTCGATCCGGTAGAAGCTGCCGTTCGTGATGCTCACGATGGCGCTCGTGGGCTGGCGGACGTCGTAGTTGAAGGTGGAGGAGCTTTCGCCGACCGAGGGGTCCACTCCATTGTAGGATTGGAGGTTCCCGGCCGCGTCGCGGGCCTTGACGAAGATGAAGTAAGTGGCGTTGTGCTGCAGGAAGGATTCCGTGAGGGTAAAGCCCCAGGTGGAACCGTAGGCAAGGCCGGCGGTGGAAATAGCGATGGCGGACTGGCCCACGACCCAGGACCCTCCGGTAAAGTAGAGGGAAGAAGTGGACTGCTGGATGTAGAGGTTGACCTGCTGGACATTATTGACGGCAGTCCCGCTTCTCACCCAGTCGTTGGCGGTGCCCAGGACGGAAGCGGCGCTTCCAAGGGATTTATAAGAGAAGTTGGGAGGGTTCTGGATCGTGGCCGTGGGTGTGTTGATGTCGTAGGCGAAGGTGATGGAACCCGCCATGCCCTGGTTCCCCGCGCCGGAGTTCTCCTCGTTCAGAACGTCATCGATGGCTTTGGAGGCGACATAGTAAGAAACGCCCGATGTCAGATCCGTATTGCTGAGCCCGTCCGTGTACTGCCATTCGGTGCCGGTCCAGTTCGTGGGGTTCCATACAGGCACCGGCTGGTTGAACGAATTCGCGGCCACCCCGCCCCACCACTGTGTGTCCGAGAGGCGCTTCACGGCGACTTTGACGGAGCCGACCACGCCGGGCGCGGCGTCCTGGGCCGTGCCGGTGATCATGCCAAGGGGCAGGCCCGTGACCACGCTTGAAGAAGGCAGGGTGACCGCGCTGTCCGGGAGCCCCGTGTCCAGGGTGAAGGCGACCGTGGAATAGGCGCTGGAGTAATTCCCGGCCAGGTCCCTGGAACGGGCGATCACGGTATAAGAGGAGCCCGAGACCCAGAAAGAGACGTTCCCGAAGGTCCCCGTCGACCAGCTGAGGGTCCCCGGGACCGAGAACCACGCCGAGCTGTCAGCGGCGGTCTTGGTGAATTGAGGCGGACGGGTCGAGGGGTCCCAATAGTTGGGAGACGCGAGATCGTTGTTGCGGATGCGGACCTGGACCAGGTTCACGCCGGTGTTGGCGTCGGAAGCCACGCCCGCGAGAGTGGGCATGGCGGTGGCCCTGTCGCTCCCGTTGGGCGTCTGGATGGTGATGGTGGGCGCGACGGGATCCCAGACGAACGTATAGGAAGTGAAATCGACGTTCAAAATGGAGGAGGAGGAGTAATTCAGGGCGTTGTCGCGGGCTCTGACGCGCACGTAGTAGGTATCCCCGGCCGTCAGCACGGAACTCAACGCGGTCGTCGTGCTCCAGTTGATCGGGGCGCCTTCAGCCACCTCTGTTTCCGTATCGGTCCGGATCCAGAAGGAAGCCACATCCGCCGCGTCCCCGCCCGCCGCGTCAAAAGCGGCATTCGAAACATTGAAACCCGTGCTGTCCCACCAGGTGCCGTTGGAAGTCCTTTGAACGGCGATCTTCACGTCTTTGAGGAGGGATTCCGGAATGGCGGGATTGGGACCGCTGGGATCATTCGCGGTGCCCGAGATGACGGGGAGGGAGCGGACATAAAGCGTGGCGGGGTCCTGGAGAACGGTGATGGGGACGCTCGAATCGTATGTGAAGTATGTGTTCCCGCCCACCTGGAATGTGGTGGGAGAACTCAGATTTCCGGCCTGGTCGCGCGCGCGGGCCTCGATGGTGTATCTGGCGTCCGTGTTCCAGTCGGGAACGGGTTTCCACTGCGACCAGGAAAGCGCCGGCTGAGTGGAGTTCCAGATCTCGCTTCCGGCCACCCACTGGAGCGTGCTTTGGTTCCACCGGCGGATGGTGAATCCGTCATCGCGCGTGATGCGGACCTCCACCGTGGTAGGGACTGCGAGCGTGTCGCCGGGAACATCCGTGGATGTTCCGACGATGTAATTAAGCGGATTCGCGGGGCTGTGGAAAGCGCTGTCCGGTTTGGAGATCAGGGCCGTCGGCGGCTGGGTATCGAAAAGGATCGTCCAGGTCATGCCGACGTTCTCGACGTTCTGGGAGACGTCCCGCCCGCGGACATTGACGGTGTAGCGGTGGCCGCTGACCATGGCTCCGGCTAAACCCGTCGTCACATAAGTGAAGGTCGAGAAACCGGGGGCTACGGATGAGACGGTGGAGCCCGATATGGGCACATAGATCGTCTGGACCGAGTCCACGAAGGCGGCTCCGCTCCAATAAGTGGCGCCTTGCGTGATGTCGCGGACCTGGAGATGGACCATCTGGACGCCGGAGAAATCGTCGGTGGCCGTGCCGCTGATGCTCGGGAGCGTGGAGGCGTTGTATGAGCCCGTCGACGGTTGGGAGAGATGGGCGGTGGCGGAAGAGCTGTCATAAGAGAAAGTGTTGGAATTGACGCCCACCACGAAGTTCCCGCCCGACATGGCGTTGCCGGCGCCGTCGTAGGCCTTGGCGGCCACCAGGTAGTAGCGTCCGGATTGATAAGGAACCGCGGTCGTGTAATACCAGAACGTGGCGCTGGGGGAGAGGTTCGCCTTCAAGGTGGGCACTTCCAGAGGCGTGGCCGAGACGAAATTCGTTCCGTTGAACCAGGAAGCGCCCGGAGTCAGGTCCTTGATCTGCATGTAGACGGTGGCGGCGCCGGCCAGGTCGTCGGAGACGGTCCCCGAGATGATGGTGAGGGGATTGATCGGGGCGAAACCGGAACCATGGGCGGGGCTTTGGATGACCGTCGCGGGCGCCTGGTTGTCGATGGTGAAGGTGTTGGTGGAGTAAGTGTTCTCCACGTTGTCGGCCGTGTCCTCGGCGCGCACATTGAGCAGATAGGTCCTTCCGCTTAGCCAAGAGGCGGGCACCTGGATATACTGCCAGGTGGCCGATGTGACGTACATGTTCGGGAAGGAAGCGCCGACCCATGAGGACTGCCCCACCATCCAGTCGTTGTCCCCGTTCCAGAACTCGTCCACCGCGTCCGATGGGCTGCCCCCGATGCGTTTCCTGATGCGGATCTCCACCTTGCGGATGGCGGACGTGGCGTCGAGCGCGGTCCCGAAGATGCCGGAGGGGTTGGTATAG
>MGUS01000014.1:9663-14325 GCA_001800085.1 Elusimicrobia bacterium RIFCSPLOWO2_01_FULL_60_11
GGCTGGGCGTCCTTGGAGAAGCGGATGAAATTGGTGGAGACGACGGTGGGAGTCGATTCCTCGTTGGCTACAGTATCCACCACATGGGTCTTCATGCGGAAGGTCGAATTGTCCAGGAATGAGCTCGCCGTCACGGCATAGACCCACGAAAGGACGGTGGGAGAGGAGGTCAAGGCCGGCGTGACGTTGGGGATGTTCCACCACTTCAGGGCGTTCGCGGCGTCGATGGCGGGGACCGCCGTCGGGTCGAAGGGCTCGTCGTTGTCGCCGGTATCGAAGTTGTCGTTGGCGGGGTTGGAGACCTCCCGCCAGAGTTGGAACTGGACCTTGACGATGCCGGAGCGGTACGGCGTGGTGGAGCCGGTGGGAAGGTCGTACGCGGTCCCGGCCAGGGTCTTAAGGATGTTGGTGGTGCTGTTGAACCCTTCGTTGTTGGCGGGTTTGGTGCTGATGCTCACGGGCGCGCTCGAGTCGAAAGTGATGTCAAAGGTTTGGTCGACCGAGCGGTTGTCCAAGAGATCGCCCGCGCGGGTGTGGATGCGGTAGGTCCTTCCGCTCACCCAGGTCACCCCGGTGCTCGTGAAGACCCAGTTGACCGTGCCTTGTCCGGAAACCGGGATCGTCATGATGGAGGTCGAGAAGTTCACGAAATTGTAACCGTCCCAATAGGTCGTGCCCTGCGTCAAGTCCTGGATCTGGAGTGTGACGGAGCTCAAGCCCATGTGAGAGAGAGGAGAGATGGGGTTGTCCAGGACGGTCCCCGCGATCGTGTTCAAACCGGTCAAGGATGCTCCGCTGACCGGCACTGTGGTCACGACCGTGGGCGCGCTCGTGTCGAAGACGAAGGAGCTCACGGTCACGATGCTCTGCGCGTTGCCGACGGCATCCGTGGCGGAGGATTTCACCACGTAGGTGTAGCCGCTCTGGAGGATGGCGGAAAGATTCGTGGGCGTGACGGTCCATGTCCCTGAGGAACCGCCCGAGAAGGATGCAGTCATGTAGGAATCTTCTTCCGTGATGTTGTCATGGAAGGATGTGTCCCCGTTCAGCCAGAATGTATTGCCCTGGGTGAGTGAGCGGATGGAAACCTTGACCGGGGTGGGAGCGCCGGACAGCCCCGAAGCCAGGGGCCGGTCCGCCGGCAAGAACGTGAAGTCATCCGCGGTCCCGGAAAGAACGCTCAAGGTCTTGTAGAAGGGCATGCCGCTCAAGGGGATGCCTGCCGCGGGCGGGGCCAGGACGCCGCTCCTGGGAGCGGTGTTGTCGAATGTGAAGGTGGAGCCGTAGCTCTGGAAATCGGTCTGCGTGAGGCCCGAGGTGTCGCGGGCTTCCGCGGTGATGAAGTAGGACACGCCGCTCAGAAGTTTTGCGTCGCTGATGAAAGTGGTGGTGCTGTAACTCCAGTTGACGGTGGGCCCGCCGTAGACCGTGACTCCCGTGTTGAAGAAGGGGATGGCCGTCATGCTCGAGGCCGTGAACTTCAACGTGCCGCTGTTCCACCAGTTCATGATGTCGCCCGTGGCATCGGCGCCGCCTCCGAGGCGCCGCACGGCGATGCGCACGCGGTCGACGGAGGAAGTATCAAAAGCGTCCCGCGCGGTGCCCACGATCCCCGTGGTATGGACCGACTTCACGAAAGTGCCGTGCGCGGGCAGCCCCACATAGGAGGTCGGCTTGTTGATGTCGAAGGTGAAGGTGGAAGCGGCGAAGCCCGTCTGCGCCACGCCGCGGTCGAACGAGCGGGCCTGGACGGAATATTGGAAATCGTCCGCGAACTGGTTGGCTTCTGCCGCCTGCGTGGTGGTCCAGGTCGTGTAGCCGTTGACCGTCGTGGCCTCGAACCAGGCCGAGTTCGCCGCCAGCGTCGGGTCGAAGCTTTGGGCGTTCGCGCCTGAATTGGCCGCGTTCCACCAGGCCGCGGTCCCGGAGGACTGGAAGATGCGGACCTGCACGGAAGTCAGGGCGCCGCCCACGGCGGTGGTCGTGGCCGAGCCGGAGATGAAGGGCAGGGACGATTCCCGCGGACCGTCGGGGTCCGTGATGGTGACCGTCGCCGTGCGGTTGTCGAAAAGGAACGTCGAGACCGCGGGGGTCGGGCCGTCCTTCTGGCTGTTGGGGGTCGGGGCGACCAGGTCGGTGGCGTAGACCTTGACCGTGTAGGTACTCCCGAGTTCGAGGGAACCCGTGACCAGGGACGCTGTGGACCAGGTGAGGGTTCCCGAACCCTGGGCGCTGTTCATGGTGATCGAGGTGATCGTCGCAGTCCACGCGGCGCCGTCCCAATATTTGCCGTCGTTGGTCCCGCCCGCCTGCTGGATGGTGAGTTCCACGCCGGAGAGTCCCGCGAGATCGGCGTTGGCGGTGCCCGTGATCTGGGTCAGGACGTTTATGGCGCTCGCGCTCGGGGTCCCGACGGCCGATGTGGGAGGCGTGGTGTCGACGATGACCGAGATCTCGGAGTAGGGAGTCTCCACGTGGTTCAAGGGATACCCGTTGTCCCTGGCGCGCACGCGGATCTTGTAGGTCTTGTCCGAGGACCATTTGTTGAGGCCATTGATCGCGGTGTACTCCCAGGTCCGCGACGAGGTCCAGGCGGTGACGATGCCGGTGTTCTTCCAGGCGATGTCATCCACGAATGTGGGGGAGTTCACGAAGTCCGCGCCGTTCCAGTAATAAGTGACGCTTCCCTGCAGGTAAAAGACCGTGATGGAGCTTTGCGCCACTCCCGCCACGGCCTGGTTGCCCGCGGGGATGGGGTCGGCCGAAGTCCCGGTGATGTTGGTGAGGGACGCGATGGTGATCTTGGAGTTGTTCGCGGGTATCGCGATGACGGAAGTGGGAGAAGACCGGTCCGCCGTGAAAGTCACGGAAGATGTTCCCGCGGTGAAAAGGACGTAGAGATTGCCGGCGTAGTCCTTGGCCACGGAATAGATCGTGTACTTCCTCCCATCCTGCAGGACGGGGAGCGGTTGGCCGGGCGAAGTGTAAGTCCACGAAGTGCTCACGACCCCGATGGGCGCGGCATGCATCGTGACGCTGTTGGAGCTGATCTCGCCCACGTTCTCTCCCCAGTTGTTGGCCGCGCCGTCCCAGTATTTGTTGGTGGAATTGTCTTTGATGACGATCTGCACGTCCTGCACCTGCCCCCTGCCCGGGATCGAGTTTACGAACCCCGCGTTCTTGATGTCCGCGACGGTGCCGGAAACGATGGAGACGGCGGTCAGCACGCTTCCGTCGGTGATGGACGTGAGGGTCGGGGTGGGGTTCTGGACGTCGTAGGTCGCGGTGAGGGTGGGGAACCCCGGAGGATTCGATTCCTCGTTGCCCGTCTGGATGTTGTCCAGGCGGTAGGCGTTGTCCATGGCCTTGGTGACGATCTTATATCCGTAGCCCTCCAGGATCATGGAGGAGAAGTTGATGGCGTAGGTCCAGTTCTTGACCACGTCGACGCCGACCATGTTCGCGGAGTTGTACCGGCCGTCGAGGCTGGGGTCCCATCCCGCTGTCCAGGTGGACCCGTCCCAGTAGAAGTCGTCGGCCGTTCCGTCGGGTTTTTTGAACCGGTTGACGCCGATCCGGACCTGTTTGGGAAGGGCCATGTCCACCTGGTCGCCCACGGTGCCGGCGATGGCGGTGAGCTGGGTCGTGAATCCGGAGTTGGAGGGCTGGGTGGTCACGGAGACCGGCTTCTGCGTGTCGAAAGTGAAATCGGACGTGACGTCGGTCTGCACGGGGACCGCGTTCCAGCCGCGGATGGTCACCGTATAAGAAGCGCCGTCCACTTTCCATCCGGCGGGCGCGTTCATCGACCAGGCGCCGCAGCCCGCATCGAGCGCGCACAAGGTGTTGAAGGTCGAGATGGCTTGCCCGAAGAAACCCCAGGAAGAGCCCGAAACGGACCAGTGCGCGTAGTCGGAATTGCGCGTGACCATGACCTCGGTCCTGCGTGTGTTTCCGTTCGTGTCGTTGGCGGTCCCGTCGATCACGAGCAGATCGGTGTAGAATTTGGAAGGGGTCGCCTTGATGGGCCGTGTGAACCCGACCTGGGCGTCCGGCATGGAGAAGGTGAAGGTCGTGGCCGAAACTTCGGGCGTCTGCAGGTTGCCCGCCTTGTCCAGGGCGCGGACCATGATGACATGCTCGTGCTGCGTCTCAAAGACGGCGGGGCTCGTATGGGTGGAATTGTAGATCCACTTCCCGGTCCCCGGGTCATAGGAATGCGCGTAGTTCCAGATGGGGCCTTCTCCGGGCGGTCTGTAATCTCCCGCTCCGCCGTCATCCCTCCACCAGTACCCGGCCTGCCCTAAGCCCGAGTCGTTCTTGCGGATGGCGATGAGGACGTTCTTGATGCCATTGAGCCCGTAGACCTGGTCGATGGCCGTGCCTGTCACTTGCACAAGCGCCTGGGTCCAGGCCGGGGGCGAAGACGTGGGCTTGACGATGGTGGAGGTGGGGGTCGAGATGTCGTAGGTCGATATGGAGGTCTGGTAAGAATCCGTGTTCTTGGCCAGATCGTAGGCCTTGACGTGGATCTGGTAGGTCCGGTTGTCCGTGGCGAAGCGCCGCCAGTTGTTCGTCGCCGTGGGGATGGCGGATGGGGGCAGCATCCAGGTGGTGGTGCCGGAGAGCCCCACCGTGACGATGGCGGGGGGCGATATCTGG
>MGUS01000014.1:14344-25720 GCA_001800085.1 Elusimicrobia bacterium RIFCSPLOWO2_01_FULL_60_11
GCAGGCCCGAAGCTTTGCCTCCGCCGAAGCCGGCGTTCACCGTGTTGTCCTCGAAAACGGTGCCGGAGATCATCGTCAGAGTATCATTGAAGAAGCGGTTATCGTCCGTTTTCGCGGGAACCGTCACCCTCGCCGTCGGCGTCTGCAAGTCCACGGTGAAAGAGGTCGCCGAGAGATTGGTCTCCACATTTTCCGGCGAGGAGAAATCGATGGCGAAAGGTTCGAGGGTGTAGCGGTAGCCGTCGATGAAGCTGATCTGGGGGAAGGTGAAGTCGAAGTTCCAGTTGTCGGGCGTGCCCGAAGGAGTGAAGGAGTCGATCGTGAGGGCATATTGATTCTCCCCGGAGGTCAGGTAACGCGTTTCAGTGCCGCCCGCGCCGCTGGAAGTTTTGATCCGGAACTCGGTGATCCGCACACCCGCGCTGGCCCCCGCGGTCGCGTCGCTGGCCGTGCCGGAGACGGAAGTAAGGAAATTCTTCAAGTAACTCGTGGCGCCCGAAGTCAGGGGTTGGGCCACCCTGGAAACGGGAGAGGACCGGTCGATGACGAACTGCACGCCTTGCGTCCCGAAATTGGGAGCCGTGGGAACGTTCCCGGCTCTGTCCAGGGCGCGCACAAAGACCTTGCGGATGGTGTCGTTGTCGTTCTCCCAGTCGGGCATTGCCCCGGTGTAGGCCCAGCTCGAAGTGTAGAGCGTGGTGTTCAGCCACCTGGGGCTCGCGTCGTTCCCGCTCCAGCCCCCGCCGTCCCAGAAGTGGATGGACGCGGTCTTGCGGATGGCGACCTGCACCTGGCTGATGCCCTGGATCCCGGTGAAGTCCGCCATGGTGCCGGACAGGGTGGCCAGGCGCCGGAAGGCCAGCAGTTCTCCCGGGTAGGTCACGGACGAGACCGCGGGGACATTGTCGAAAGTAAAGGTGGTCTTGGAGAGATTTGCGAAGGCCGGGGCGTTCCCGGCATTGTCCACGGCCTGGACGGATATCTTATAAATGGTGCTCGTGACGAAAACGGGGAGCTGCGAACCATACTTCCACTTTTCAGCGGGAGGGATGTCGTCGAAATCGCCGTCTTCGGGGACAGCCGTCAGCATGTAGTTGCTGGTGGCCGCGAAATCGACGCCGTTATAGAAATTCTGCTCATAATCGTTTCCGAGCGTTCCCGTGGAGATGGCCACATAGACGGCGGCCACGGACCCGCCCGTGTCCGAGCTGGTCCCGGCGAGTATGGGAACGCTGTTCAAATAAACGTTGGTGGACATGGGAAAATCAAAATAAGCGTTGGGCATTCCTGAGTCGTAAGTGAAGGTGGTGTGGGCGGTATAGTGAACGTTGCCCGCGCGGTCCCTGGCGCGCACGCCCACGCGGTATTGCGTTCCGCTCACCAAAGCCGAGCCCCATCCGTCGGTGGCCCCGTTCCAGTTCCAGGTCGTGCCGTCCCAGGACGTGGTCGCCCGGAATATCTCGACGGTCGAAGTAAAGTCAGTCCCGTTCCACCAGATCTTCTCGCCGGCCTTTATGGCAGAGGACGAAAGAGACAAGGTGATGGAACTGACCCCGAAGGAATCGAAAGAAGTCCCTGAAACGATCCGGTTGGAAAGGTTCATCCGGCCCAGAGGCGCGGGCGAGACGATCGCGGCCGTGGGGCGGTCGGTGTCGAAGATGAAAGTCGAGGGTCCGGCCGTCAGGGACAGGTTCCCCGCGCCGTCCACGGATATGGCGCTGATGTAGAAAGTGGTCCCGGGGACCGTCATTCCGCTGGACATGAACCCGGTATACTGCCAGGTCAGGACGCCCGGTCCGGATGTGGAAATAGGGACGTAAGGCGCCGACCCCGTGATCCAGGTCTGGCCGTTCCACCAGACATTGGAGGACGCGCTCGAGGCGATATAGACGCGGACCTCGGAGATGGTGGGGCTGAAGCCCGGGAGATCCACCGCCGTGCCCTGGATGGTGAAGACCCCCTGGCCGTTGTAGAAGGAGTCAGGAGTGGGTTGGGTGATGTGGACCAGGGGCGTGGATCTGTCGACGTAGAAGGTGGAGCCCGTGACGGTGTATTCGACCCTGTTGACCGGCGTCGTCTGGTCGTCCGCCCTCAAGGTGATGAAGTAGCTTACATTGTCGGTCAAAGTCCCGGTGGAGAGGCTTGCCAGGGAATAGTCCCAGAAAGGCGCGCTGAAATTGGAGACGGGAATGTTCGGGGTCTGGGGGTTCGCCTGGTTGAAGGAGCCGCCCCCGTTCCACCACTGCATGGTGAAGTTGTTGCGGATGCCGATGTTGGGAGAGGTGAGGGTGGAAGGGTTGTTGGTGTTGCCGTCGGTGACCGTGCCGCTCGAGCCGGTGAAGCCCCGGATGAGAGCGCCGTCGGCAGTGATCAGCTGGCCGCCGTTGGCGATGATCTTGACGGTGTAGACCGGGCTGGAGCTGTCGATGACAAAATCGATGGTGGAGCTGTCCAGGGTGTAGAGGTCCGTGTTGTCGATGGCCCGGGCCTCGATCTGGTAATTGAAGTCATTGGAGAAGGGAACGCCGCTGTAAGTCCAGCCGATGGAGGCGCTGTTGGTGGAGATGCCCGTGACGTGGTTCCAGCTGGATGACAATGTCGCGAAACCGGCCCCGTTCCAGTAGAAGTCGCCGTTGCCGAATGCGGGGTCCGCGGATTCGCGGATGCGGACCTCCACCCTCTTGATGCTGTTCGTATCCGCCGCGGTGCCGCTGATGGCATTCACCGCGCGCAGGCGGGGGACCAGGGAATTGCCCACGGTGCCGCTGTCATCGGGGGCCGTGATGGCAAGGCTGGGCCGCGCGCTGTCATAAGTGAAGGTCGTTGAATTGGCGCCCACCATGAAGTCGCTGTCGGCCGCGTGAACATTGCCCGCCTTATCATAGGCCCGCACCTGCATGAAATACCGCCTGCCGCTCACCCAGGCGATGTTGGAGGAGAGCCATGTGGCCCAGTTGTCCTGTGTCGCGGTCACTGTCCAGGAGGCGCTCGCCTGGTTGAAATTGTTGTTGACCCTGGAATACCACCCGCCGGTGTCGACCTGGAGGCTGTACTCCACGGTGGAGAGGCCGGTGGCGAAGTTGTCCGCCGCGGTGCCTGAGATGTTGACGATGGAAGCGAGGTTCGCGCTGTACGCGGGCGCCTGGACGTAGACGGACGGGGTGGACATGTCCATGTAGAAAGTGGTTGCGTCTTTGAGGCCCTCGATGTTGCCCGCGCGGTCGGAAGCGCGGAAGCGCACTTCATAGGCCCGGCCCGTCACCATCATGGCCGCGGGCGGGGTGACGGACCAGACGTTGGGGTTCGAGAAGGTCAGAGCGAAGAACTGCTCGCTGACCCCGCTGAAGGACGACCCTTGCCAGTAACGGTCCGCCGCGGAGGTGTCGCGGATGGAATAGGAGGAGACGAACACGCGGCCGCCCTCGCTCTCGTCCAGGGCTGTGCCGGTCAAGTCCGGCAGGGTGTCGGGGCGGAAGAAACTGAAGTTCTCGATGCTCCTCATCAAGGAGACCGGGGCCTGGGTGTCGTAGTTGAAGGTGATGGAGGAACCCTGCAGGCCGTAGACAAAGTTGGTCTGGACGTTCCCCGCGAGGTCCCGCGCGCGGGCCCAGACGATGTAGGTGCTGTTGTGGATGTAGAAACTCTCGCCGTAGCCGTCAGCGGCGGAGATGGACCAGGTGGCGCCGTAGATCAGGCTTGCCGTGGATGCGGCAAAGGGCGTGGCCGCCGCCGACCAGCCCGTGGCGGTGAGGTAGAGGTCGGAGGTGGACTGCTTCACGAAGACGTCGATGGCGTTGACATAGTTGGTCATGGAGCTCGTGCGCACCCAGTCGGCGGCCGTCCCGTTGACGGCGGAGACCTGGCCGGCCCTGTGGTAAGCGAGATAGGACGGGTTGAGGATGTTCCCGGTGGCGAAATTGGCGTCGTAGGTGAATGTTGACACGTACTGAATGGTGCCCTGGTTGCCCGCGCCGTTCCCTTCCGTGTTGGCGACCTCGTCGATAGCCCGGGACATGACGTAATAGGAAGCCCCGCTCGTGAAGCTGCCGGCTGGAATCGGGAGTTCCCAGGTGGCCGGGGAGCCGCCCGTGAACAGCACCCCCGTGGCTTGAGTGAGCCAGTTGGGCTCGGTCGGGGTCACCACGAATGCGCCGGCGGCATTCAGCCAGGCGGTGGCGTCTCCGGTGAGGCGCTTGACGGCCACGTTCACGGTGTTCACGAGCCCCGCGCTGTCGATGGCGGTCCCCGAGACCCGGCCCAGGGGCAGGCCCGCGATCACGGCGGAGGAAGGCAAGGAGACATAAGACGAGGGCAGGCCGTTGTCCATGGTGAAGCTGACCGTGGCATAGTTCACGGAGTAGTTGCCGGCCCGGTCCCGCGTGCGGACGATGATGCTGTAAGACGAATTGTCCATCCAGAAGCTCGCAAAGGAACCCGTGGACCAGAACCCGGAGTATGTGCCCACGCTGAACCATTCCATGCCGTCCGTCCCGTCCTTTTCGAAAGCGTTGTCGGTCTGGGGAGTCGAGCGGCCCAAAGCGGGGTTCCAATACTCACCTTCCGTCCCGCCCCCGCCTGGAGGGCCGTCCTCCAGGCGTATCCTCATCTGGGTGAGCGCGACCCCGCTTCCCGTGTCCGCGGCGATGCCCGAAGAGAAGGCCACCGACGATTGGCGCAGGAGATAACTCTGGGGGTAGCCGATGGAGACCGTGGGCGGCGTGTTGTCAAAGAGGAAAGTGTAGGCGGAGCTGACCAGCTCGTCGCTGACGTTGTGGGCGCGGTCGATGACGCGGCTCCTCACCGTATAGGAACTGCCCACCACAAAGACGGGGATCGATGAGGCGGGCAGGAACCAGGCGTTGACGGTGGACTGGCCGACGACATAGCCCTTGCTCACGGGGTACCAGGTCTCGCTCTGGTTGAATATGCCGCCGCCCAGTCCGTCCCAGAAGCTGCTTCCCACTTTCTGGATGCACAGTTCCACGCGCTCAAACCCGGCGTTGCGGGCGTTGTCGTCGGCGACTTCTTCGTCCTGGACCGTCCCGTTGATGAGGGTGACCGTGGAAATGTAGGGGCTGTTGGGGTAGAGGAGAGTCGAAGTGGGCCTGGAGGTGTCATAGAGGAAATCGATGGTGCCGGAGGTCGGGCTCGTGGAGATGTTTCCCGCGCCGTCGAACATGCGCGCCCGGAAACTGTAGAGCTGGCTGCTTTGGAAGGGGATCAAGGGGGTGTTCACATAGGTGGCCGAAGTGGCCCAAGCGGTGACCTTGGAGACCCCGTTCCAGGAGGAAGCGGCCAAACTGAAACTCGTTCCGTCGAAATAATTGAGGACCAGGGGCGGGTTCTGGCGGAGTTCATATTCCACGCGGGAAATTCCGCTCACGGAATCCGAGGCCGTGCCGGCCAGGACGCTGATCAGTTTATGGGCCACCGCGTTGGGAGCGGCGATGCCCGCGCCGCCGTAGAATTCCGACGTGACGGGGTAGGTGCTCGCGATGCTGTCCGCCGCCGTGTCCACCGTGAAAGAAGAGACGGTAGCGCTCAGATCCGTTTGGATGTTCCCTACCACATCGGACGCTTTGGGAATGACCCAATAGGTCTGTCCGTTCGCGATCATGGCCGGCGGCACGCTGTAGATCCAGGTGTCAGTTCCCGTCACCGTGGCCGTCGTATAGAAGGCGTCGGTCGTCCAGGAAGAACCGGTCCATGAATATTCCATGGCAATCGTCGGCGTCGCGATGCGTATCTCCATGCGCGCAAGCCCTGAAAGCGACGCGTCTGCCGTGCCGACGATCTGGGTCAGGGAATTGACGAATCCGCCGTTCACGGGAACCGTCACGGAAGAAAGGGGCAGAGTGTCGTCCACGATGAAGGTGCGGTAGGGCGAGAAATCGCTCATGTTCGGGAAGCTGAACGCGGTGTCCGAAGAAAGGGTGACCGCGTCATAGCCCCGAGCCCTGACCCGGTAGAGCCGGTCCCCCTGCGCCTGCCAGGAAGCGACATTGGGCAGGGGCGACAGGCTCCAGTTCGCGCCGGAGACCGCGCGGGAAGCGACATCGGTCTGCCACGCGGCTCCGGTCCAGTAGTAGGTCGAGCTTCCGGAAAGATAGGAAAGTTGGACGTCCACGGTGTAATCGGGAAGCCGCATTCCCGCGTTGATGGCGGGATTGTCGGAAGAGGTCCCGCTGATCCCGTTCGCGATGATGGTTGCGCCCGTGAATTTTCTGATCGGGTCGGTCAAGGGCGGCTGGCTGACCCCCACGGTCGGCGAGGACGCGTCGTAGGTGAAGGTCCGGGAAGATTGCGATACCGATTTGAAATTTTGGATGTTGCCGGCCACGTCCACCGCCCAGGCCCAGATCGAGTAACGGGTTCCAGACGCAAAGGCGCCGCGGAGGATGGAATTGTCGTAGTACCAGGTGTCGGGGGGCGAGCCCGTGAGGGATGTAGCGGTCAGGGTGCTGCCGGCCTGGCTTTCCGTAGCCAGAAATCCCCCCTGGGCAGGGTCAAAATACGATCCGCTGAAAAGATCCTGGATCCTCAAATAGACCTGGGAAACGCCGGAGGCCTGCCGGGAGCCCGCCCCATCCGGATCGACGTCGATAAGGGTTCCCGACAGGACCCCGACGTCTTTAAAGTAGACCCCGCTGGCGGGGTTGACGATGGTGGCCGTGGGCTTGACCGAGTCGAAACGGAATGTGACGTCCGAAACGGTCTGGTTCTGGGCCTTGTCCGTGGCGAGGGTGCGGATCCGGTACTGTTCCCCTTCTTCCCAGTACGCGTTGGATTTGATCACGCCGGTGTCGGTATAGATGGGAGCGTTCGCCCAGTCGCTGTCCAAAAGAGTTCCCGCGCCTGATGCCGCCGAGAATGTGTCCGTGGTGATGTCGAACCCTTTCGGGTTGCTCCCCAGGCGGTCCATGCGGAACTGCACGCTCACAAGGATGCCCGGAAGAGGGTCGCTCGCGTTGGCGCGGAGCCGCATGAATGTGTTGGTGGAGGCCTGGGGAGGGTCCAGAGTGGTGGCCGCGGGCACCGTGTCGTCGATGACGAGGAATCTGGTCTCCGGCCCGTCTGAGAGGTTCACTTCGGGCGTGGCCCCGTTGATGGCGCGCGAATCGATGCGGTAGTCGCGGTTGCCCCTGCCGTTGAACATGTTCGTATCGAACGGCGCCTGTGTGAGCCGCCCCTCGAAATCGCTGCCCGAATAGTAATTGACGCCGATGAACCCGAAAGTGGAGCAGACCGCCACGCAGTTGGATGTCGATATCCATCCGCTCCCGCCCCAGACCTCGTCGGCGTTCGTGGCGTTGACAGCGTCCAAGTCGGTGATGCGGATCTGGGCCGTGGTTGAATCGGAGGCCGTCCCCGAGATGACGAGCAGGCGGTTGGTCACCGGCGAAGCCGGGAAACTGGGCGGCGTGTAGTGATTGCCGTTTATCGAAGGAAGCGTGACGAAGGATTCCGGCGTGGCGTTGGCATAGGCGAACTGGACGAAATCGGTCTGGGTGGGCGGCAGGGTGGCCGGGGGCAGGGCGTTGGAGTTGAAGGGGTTCTTATTGCCCGTGAAATCCGTGGCCTGCACGAATATGCGGTAGGTGCCGCCGGGCGCGAAGGTCGGGATGGACGAGCCGTCGATATACCAGGTCTCCCAGGTCGGGTTGGGAGTGGCCGTGGTGTAGGCCACTTCGGGAGGCGCTGACCCCGCGGACCCTTGGTCGAAAGCGCCGGAGCCTTTGCTCCACCATTTGTCCGCGCCCCCGCCCACTTGGTAGTAGGCCACGCGCACCAGGGTGATCTTCTTTCCCGAGTAGGTGGAGTTGGTGTCGTCGGCGGTGCCGGAAATGGTAAGAAGGGAGGTCTCGCTGGCGGCGTCGGGCTGCTGGATGAGAGCGTAGGGCGTGGAGCGGTCGACCCTGAAGAAATTGACGTTGGCCTGCGGGTCCGACTCCTCCGTCGGCTCATTGTAGTTCAGGGGCGCTTCCGTGTTGGACGGCGTTCCGCCGATGGCCAGCACCGTGTCGTTGGTCCCCTTGGCTTTGTCGGAGACGCGGGACGTCACGCGGTAGATCCTGTCGTTCACCACCACGCTCGGCCCGGCCAAACTGAAGTTGGGGATGGTGACGGACCAGCTGTTGCCGGTGAAGCTGCCTTCTTTCCATGTCTGGGGCCCCCAGGCGGCTCCGGCATCGTTCCAATACCTCGTGCTGGGATCCGTGTTCGTTTCGTCGCGGATCTCGACCTGCACCTGGTTCAGGAGGTTGCCTGAACCGGCATTGCCCGTGAGCGGGAAATCCACCGCGGTCCCGGAGACGGCCGGGAGCGTGCGGACTCCGGACAAGCTGTAGACCGTCGTGGCGTTCATGAGCGGGGTGAGGATGGTGGACGAGGGGAGCGACGTCTCATAAACGAAAGTGCTCTTGATGACGGCGGATGACTCCGCGTTGCGGTAGCCCGCGCTGGGTTTGTTCACGTTGTCCTGGGACCAGGCGCGGATGGTGTAGGTATTGGGGGTGACGGTGAAGAAGTCGCCCGGGATGGGCGTCCAGGTGAAGACGCCCGTGTTCTTGTTGTAGGTGCCGTTGGTCCCGGCCCCGCTCGTGGTGATGCGGACGTCGTCGCGGCCGGCGTTCCAGCCCAGGGTCCTGTGGTACCAGAATCCGTCCGAGGTCCTCTGGATGCCCAGGTTGATCAAGCCCCCGCCTCCTGCCGTGATGCCCGAGTTCTTGGATGTCCCCACATTGGGGTAATCGAGGGCCGTTCCGCTCATGGCCGTGAGCGCCTCGCCATAGTAGACCCCGTTGGTGCTATTAGGGAAGTAGATCTGTGTGACCGGGGCGGAGGAGTCGTAGACCAGGGACTGGATGGAGGTCTCCATCACGTTGCCGGCCGTGTCGCTGGACTTGAGGGTCAGCTCGAAAGACGCCCCGTTGCGCGCCACCCAGTCGATGCCCGACGCCACCCAGACCATCCAGGTGGAAGGCAGGGTGAAGCTGGTATAGACCACGTTCCAGACCTCCCCGCCCGAGGCCGACACCCAGGCGGTGCTGGTCTTGCTCCAATATTCGTCATCGTTGACGTCTTTTAAGCGGTACCAGACCTGCTGGATCTGGGAGTCGGCTGCGTTGAAATAAAGCCGGTCGTCGGCGGTGCCGGAAATCATGTCCAGGGAATTGAGGCCGTAGACGCCGCTGATCGAACCCGCGGTCGGAGTAGAGATGATGAGATTGGTGATCTGGTCATCGATGGTCACCTCCCATTTGTGGACACCAGCGCCCCCCGGGGTGGCGTTCAGTTCCAACCCCGCGCTCGCCCCGCTCCCGTCGCTGCCGTCGTCCGCGCGCACCCAGATCTGGATCTTCTGCCCGACCACGAGGGCGTCCCCGAACCAGCCGGAATCCCCCTGCTCCCAGTTCCAGGAATTGTTCCCCAGCGACAGGCCTCCGTTGCCCACCGTGCGGTCATACCAGGCGGCCGAGATCCCCGTGAAATTCGTGCCGTTCCACCACCCGACGTCGGGGGACCCGCCCACGGACACCTGCTTGACGGCCACCTGGACCTTGGACAGGTTGACGCTGATGGGCAGGCTGTCGACGTAAAAGCCCGAGATGGACGTGATGGAAGGGACATAGGTCTGGTTCGTGTTGGGGGACGTGAGGGTCGACGTGGGCTTGACCGTGTCGTAGGTGAACTTATTGATGTTGGTGTCGGTGCTCGTGTTCAGGTTGTCCATCATGTCCCGCGCGACCACGCTGACCTGGTAATCGTGCGCCTCCGTCCAGATCGACTCGATGGTGCCCACTTCGGGGTAGGTCCAGCTGTAATCGTCGTCGCCCCTGGGTGGGGAGCCGCTGGGCGCGATGGCGGCGGGCTGGACCGTGTTCGTGGAATGGGCGGTCCAGTTCCAGCCGTTCCAGGTGGTGCCGTCCGTCAGGTCCGCGAGCGTGATGGAGGCGATCTTGACGCCGCTGACCGGGTCGGACACCAGCCCGATGATCTGGTCCAGAAAATCCCGCTTGGAAACGCCCTGCGTGGGGGTGGTGACCGTGTTGGTGCCGGACATGGACTGGTCGAATGTGACGTACCGGGAGTGTCCCCCGTCGGGGCCGCGGCCGGAGTCGGTGGATGAGGACTTGATGACTATCTGGTAGGACTCGCCGTCCAGCTGGGTGGACTGGGACCAGCCCCAGAATGTCCAGTGGGAGGTGGAGTTGGCGTTCAGGGGCGCCGAGAGCCAGGTCTGGCCGAAGCTGGTGAAGCCGCCCCCCAGAGAGGCCAGCCACCTCTGGTTGGCATAGCGGTAGACGCTCACTTCCGTGCCGCCGTTACCGGCGGGAGCGCCCCCGTTGGAGAATGCGCTCATGAAACCTGAAACGGACTGGGTGAGGGCTCCCGTTGAAACATACCTGGCGTAAGTGGTGGTCGCACCCGGCAGGGACGCGTTGGGCAGGGTGACGGTGGTGGTCGCTCCGGTCACCGTGAATGTGGAGGTCTGGCTCGTGTCCTGCAATCGGTCCGGCGAAGTGAGTGAGATGTTGCGCAGGCCCGGTAGCACGCCGGACTGGATGTTGACGGTGGCCGTGAAGGAACTGGAGGTGTAGTAAGTGATGGATGAGACCGTGATGCCTGCGCCGGAAAAGGAGATGGAGGAGACGAAAGCCGTGCCCCAGTTCTCGAAGCCGCTTCCTCTTACAAGGATGTTCCTGTAGGGCTTGAATTCGTTATCGAGGGTGAGCCCGGCTCCCCAGCCGCCGGAGAACTCGTTGCCTTCGTCGTCGTTCATCCCCGTGATGGATGGGGGGCTGATGACATAGCCGGCGTCATTGAAGCCGTAGCCCGACGCGCCGAGGAGGCCCGTGTCCTGCCCGTCGGCATTGACCACTTTGACGGAGTAGCTGCGCTGGACCAGGGGGTTGCCCGACACCAGGTTGACCGTCGCCCAAACGGCGGTGCTCGTGATGAACTGCACGGTGCTCACCGTGATCTCGCCGGAGGCGTCGCTGTAGGCCCCTGTGGTCCCTTTCATGAGCACGACATTGGGCACGATTCCCCCGATGATCTTGAAATCGGTACCGTTCACTTCGATCTTGTAGGTCCCGGTCGTGGTGTGCTCGGATGCGCCCGGCACTTCGCGGACACCGTCCAAGGTGGGCTTGGTCATGGTGGAAGTGATGATCCTGTCGAACATCACATTCGTGCCTTCGAGCCATGTGACGGGCAGGGGGTCCGGTCGGGTCACGCGGTAAGCCAGGTTGGTGTAGCTGCCGGGACCATCGGCGATGTAGGTGGGGGAACTGGCGCCGAAAGCGCCGGCGGTGACGGATTGGGTGCTGCCCTCGATCATCAGGATCTCGCCCGGGGTGGTGGAGCCCTTCC
>MGUS01000015.1 GCA_001800085.1 Elusimicrobia bacterium RIFCSPLOWO2_01_FULL_60_11
CGCCGGATTAAAAAGATCGGAGGATGTCCCGATGGTCTCCGAGGTCCCCAAGGCCAGAAAACCCGCCGGCTTCAAGGCGTAATGGAAGATCGGGATGACTTGCTTCTGCAAGGACTGCTTGAAATAGATCAGGACATTCTTGCAGCTGATCAAGTCCAGGTTGGAGAACGGGGGGTCCTTGCCGAGGTCATGCTTCGCGAAGGTGCACATCTCGCGGATGGTTTTGTTGACCTGATAATGAGGACCGACCCTTGTAAAAAAACATTTAAGGCGTTCCGCGGATACGACCGCGGCGATATCTTCGTTGTAAAGCCCGGCGCGGGCTTTTTGAAGGGATTCTTCATCGATGTCCGTGGCGAATATCTGGATCGAAGGGGTTCGGGCCTTTTTGCTCACGGCTTCCAGAAAACAAATGGCGATGGAATAGACCTCTTCCCCCGTAGCGCACCCGGGGACCCATATCCGGATGGGCTCCCCGTTGGAATGACGCCCCATGAGTTTTGGGATCACCCCCACTTTCAGTGCCTTATAAGTTTTAGGGTCGCGGAAGAAGCTCGTCACCTTGATCAGGAGGTCCTGATAAAGGGCTTTCAATTCGTCCGGCTTCTCCCGGAGAAGTCGAGCGTACTCTTGATGATCCTCGATCTTGGCAAGCGCCATGCGCCGGGCGATGCGCCGTGAGATGGTGGTATTCTTGTACTGAGAGAAATCAACGCCCTTTGCGCTCCGGACCAATTGGAGGATGCGTCCCGACCCGTTCTGGCCGTCGGCCGATAGCGGCGGGATGGGCTCCTTGCTTGAAGAGTGGAGCGCGATCTTCACGAGCTCTTGGGCGATGCCGTCCACGGGGAGGACGAAATCGACGGAGCCCGTGGCGATGGCGCTGCGCGGCATGCCGGCGAATTTTGCCGTAGCCTCCTCCTGGGCAAAGGTGATTCCTCCGCTCTCTTTGATCCGCGCCAGACCCGATGTCCCGTCGGTCCCGGTCCCCGAGAGGATGATACCGACGGCCCGGCTGCCGAGTCGGGCCAAGGAGAGGAAGAAATGATCCACGGGCATGTGCAATTCGCGGGGTTCGAGCCGGGGCACGAGCTTGAACGCTTTGTTTTCCATGCTCATGCTCACGTTCGGCGGAAAAACATAGACGCGGTCCGGCTCGACGCGCATGCCGTCCGTCACTTGATCGACCGGCATCTTCGTGGCTCTGGCGAGAAGGCTGGCGAGGATGCTTTCACGGGTGGGATCCAGGTGCTGGATGACGACAAAGGCAAGCCCCGTGTCGGACGGAAGGCTTTTAAGCAGTTGAAGGATGGCTTCCAGACCGCCGGCGGAAGCCCCGATGCCGACGACGGGGAACAGGGATGGAGCAGGTCTTGGAGGCCGCGCTGTGGATTCGCTTGGGGAGTTTCTGACTTTGGCGTGCGACTTTTTCATTTCATTCAATGAACTTCGACTTTCCCTATATTATACATCATTATCCCCTCCCGGTCCTGTGGTATTTTCCCTGACATGAAGTCCAGGGTCTGGCCTTATAGTCGGCAGGCATGTGATTTAATAGGATTTCAACCATGGTCAACCTGCTCCTGATCGAAGACAGCGAAGCCGACGCCAAACTGGTCCGCAAATGCCTCTCCGAGGCCGGGAGGCCCGACTTCGTCGTCAAACGCGTGGACCGGCTTTCCGCGGCCCTGGGGCACCTCGAAGAGGAAACGCCCGACGTCATCCTGCTCGATCTTTCGCTCCCCGACAGCCTCTGGTATCAGACCTTTGAAGCCCTGCGGGACAAGACCGCGCACATCCCCATCGTCATCCTCACCGGCACCCGCCATGAGACACATCCCGCCGAGACCATCCGCCATGGCGCCCAGGATTATCTGATCAAAGGGGAGATGGAGCCCCGGACGTTCACGCGCACCATCCTCCATGCCATCGAGAGGCAAAAAGCCCAGAACGACCTGCGCGGGCTGAACTCCAAGATCCAGCGCAACCTCACCGAAGGCGAAAAGCTCATCCGATTCAGCCAGGCGATCAACGCGGCCGGACAGTTCGAGGAGTTGTCCAAACTGCTTGAGATAACCATCCCGAACTTGTTCCAGATGGAGACGTTCTCCCTGTTCCTCATCGAAGAAGAGACCCGGGTCTTGAAGCTTTTGAGCCACAACCACGCGGAATGGAAGGACTTGAAGTCGCCCTTCGTCATCCCGGAGGACGACGGGCTCATGTGGCACGCCGTCAAGCTCGGCAATCCCATCCACCTGGACCGGTTTTCCATGAGCCGTTTCGCCTCCCGCGCCGAACGGAAGAGATATGAAAAGGACAGCGCGGTGATCCTTCCCCTGACGGCAAAGAACATCCCGTTGGGGGTCTTGAACCTGAACGACCCGTTGGAGCAGGGATTGTCCGAGTCCAACTTGGCCAACATCATCCGGGTCTCCCATCACTTGTCCCTGGCGATCTACAACATGAACCTTCTGCGCCGCATCGAGAACCTGACCGTCACGGACGAGCTCACTCAGATCCATAACCGCAGATACCTCTGGCAGGGCCTTTACCGGGAGATGGAGGCCTACGAGCGGCACCGGAGGCCTTTTTCGATCCTGATGATCGACCTCGATCATTTCAAGAGGGTCAACGACCTCTATGGGCATACCGCGGGCGACCGGGTGTTGAAGAAGACCTCCGAATTCCTCGCCGCGCAGCTCCGGAGCGTGGATTTCCTCTGCCGTTTCGGGGGAGAAGAGTTCATCGCGGTCCTTTCCGACACCTCCGGGGAGTCCGCGCTCAATCTCGCGGAGAGGATCCGCAGGAACTATGCCGCGCAGAAGATATTGATCGACAAGGACAGGGTGCTCAACATGACCATCAGCGTCGGCGTGGCGGAATGTTCGAAAAAAGAGAAGGTCACGGACCTGATCGACCGGGCTGACCACTCGCTCTATGAAGCCAAGAAAAGCGGGCGCAACCGGTGTTCGTTCAAGAAGATCATTTGACATCGATGTTGACGCCTAACCGCCCCCCCACCATGGGCCAGACCTGAAGGAGAGAGATCACAATGGCGGTCAAGAGCGGGCCCACGAAGACCCCCAAGATGCCGAACGCGCTGATGCCGCCGAAAATGGCCACCAAACTGACCAGGGGATGCATGTCCCCGTGGCCTTTTAAGATCAAGGGACGCACGACATTGTCCACTACGCTCGCGACCATCCCAAAACAAACCATCGCGACCGCAAATCCGGCATGCGCGTGAAGATAAAGATAAACGGCCCCCGCCGCCCAGATGGGAACAGGGCCTATCACCGGCAGCCAGGCCAAAATGAAGGCGGCCCCACCCGCCAGAAAGGCCCCCGGCACTCCCAGGGCGAGGAACCCTGCCATCACGATGACGGCTTGAGCCGATGTCGCGGCCAGGTTCGCCAGGACCACCGAGATGGCGGTGTTCTGGACGGATTCTATCAATCTCTCCCGCAGGTCCTCTTCCATGAACAGCATGTCCATGAACCAGGCGATGAACCTTTTCCCGTCGATCAGCAAGAAGAAACAAGCCAGGGATGACAGGAGCAATTGCAGGAGCATCTTGGGGAGGTCCGAGAACCAGGCCAGGATGGCCCCCGTCCCGGTCTTCAAGACGCCCTGGATGCCGCTTCTGGCCTGCGCCCCCGCGATGTCAAAATCGCTCAGCATCGATTTAACGGCCGTCAGGTGGGTGATGTATTGGGATATGGAGAGGAACGAGAGCCCGCTGTCATCGGATAATCTCTCGCTCAGGACCAGTCCCTGTTTGACGGCCACGACGGTGAACGCGAAGAGCGGCACGATGACGAGCACGATCATGGACAGGGTCACGGTCAGGGCGGCGGTCTTCGGGTTGTATTTTTTTCGGAGCAGGAATTTATAGGCCGGGCTCGTCAAAAGTGCCAGGATGCCGCCCATCAAAAGCGCGAGCATGTACGGCACGATCATCGCCAGAAGAAAGAAGACGAAGATCGCCAGCAGGCATACGAAAGCGATGACGGAAGTGCGGCTTTGATTCGTTGCGTTCATGCGCTCGGCCATCAGGCATTTTGCGACTCGAGTTCCCTTGATGTCGCCGCTTCGAGCCTTTCTGAGACCACCCTCCAATCGACGGCTTTGAGGAACGCGGCGACATAGCCTTCTCTCTTCAGACCATAGTCCGCCAGATAGGCGTGCTCGAACAGATCCATGACCAGAAGGGGGACGCTGCCGGTCAGATTCCCCCCGTCGTGCTCATTGACCCAGATGTTGAAGAGCCGGTCCCCGAGAGGATCGTAGCTCAGGAGGGCCCACCCGATCCCCCGGATCTTGCCGATGTTCTTAAAACTCTCCTCCCAGCTCTTTTCCGTTCCGAAATTCTCGGAGATCTTGATCGAAAGGTCGTTTCCCTTGCCTTCCGGACCGTCCTTGACCATGTTCCCGAAGTAATATTCATGCAGCCGCATCCCGTTGAATTCCCACCCGAACCGCCTTTTGTCTTCGGAATGTTCACTCTCATAAAGTTTGTTGGTGTTGGCCACATACCCCTGGTAGAGGGTGAAATGGTCCTTGAGCAGTTTATCGCTGAACCCGCTCGTCCCGAGCAGCCGGTCGAAGTCCACGGGTTCGTATTTCACGGGTCAGTCCCTGGAGCGGCCGATGAGCAGTCCTGTCAGCAGGCCCACGGCCAAAGCCGCTCCCGCCACCTGCCAGGGATGTTCGTGCACGATGTCGTCGACATTTTGAGATTTCTCTTTGACGGCATCGGTGACCTTCTCCACGCGCTCATGGAAGGATTCGATGGTGTTTTCCAGCAAGGCCTTGGACTTGTCGGAAAGGACTTCTCCGGACTTGGAGAAGGCGCCTTTCAAGTTATGTTTCAGGTCTTCCAATTCTTTTTTGATCTCATGGACGAGTTCCGCGTTATTGTTCTTCATGATTGTCTCCTTTTGTTCAAGAACCGATCGATTCGCCCGTCACCACCATCTCGACGCGGCGGTTCATCTGCCGGCCTTCGGCCGTCGCGTTGGAATTCATGGGCTGGGTCTTGCCGAACCCGCGGGACACGATGGAATTCGACGGCACGCCCTGGTTCACGAGGTAATCGCGGACGGTCTGGGCGCGCTTTTCGGAAAGGTCCTGGTTGTAGGAATCGCCTCCGACGTTGTCGGTATGCCCTTCCATCTCCAGCTTCAATCCGGGGTAGGCCAGGACGATGCCGGCAAGCTTCGCCAGCTTCTCGCGGACATTCGGCCGGAGCTCATTGCTTCCCGTCCGAAAAAGGACATCGGACATGTTCACGACCAGCCCCCGGGCCGTGTCGCGGGTCTGGAGGATGAGGTTGAATTGCGCGAAGAGCTGGGCGCGCAGGGCGGCTTTTTCTTTTTCCGCCTGCAGCTTGACGTCCTTCACTTCCATATCGGATTTGTCCTTGGCGATCTCGGCCGATGTCCTGGCCGCTTCCGCCGCTTCCTGGCCTTTGGCCGCTTCCGAGGCCTTGTTCTTGGAGTTCGCGATCTGGTCCTGCGAGATGCGGCGCTCGGTCCCCAAAGCCAATTCCGCCTGCGTCTTCACCGCGATCAGACGGCTCGCTTCGGCGCTTTGGACGGCTTCGCGGGCGGTCATGTTCCTGCTCTTCTTGCCCCCCTTCGTGTTCTCGGCCTTCCCTAATAGGGTCTGGGCATTGTTGAATTCGGCCACGGCGTAGGTCTCGGCGCCGGCCGCTTTGGCGATGCTCACAGCGTTCCTGGCCTGGGTGACCACGAAAGGCGTCTTGACATCCATGGGCCTGGCCTCATCGGACTGGGACATATGCAGAACATAGGAACCTTTGGCGAGCAGCTCATACTTGGCGTCGATCGATTCGATCTTCGCCGTGGTGCCTTTGCGGATGGCGTTCTCCATGACCACGACATTGCCGGGCTGTGAGACCGCGAAATAGGGCTCCGCCGTCACGATCAAACTCATGGCCTGCAGAGGCGTGGTCGCCTTAAGATTGGATTTGCCGTTCTTCACGATCAGTTCCCCGAGGTTCGAGGCGCGTCCATCGGGAGAAATGGCCCAAAGGACATAGGTCAGGTATTCGCGGCCGAACTGGGAAGGCGGCGTCAGATTCTCAAATCTTGCTTTGACGGACATCGTGCCCGCCTTGTTCCTGATCTCAGCGGACCCCTGCGCGTTGGGGATGAGAACGGTGCCTTTGAGATCGATCATCACAAACCCCTTGAGGTTCCTGTAGTTGATCGCTTTGGCCGGACTTTGGACTATCGCGACCTGGTAAAGCGGCGCTTGGACCGGCGTTTCGGCTTGGATGGGGGCTTGCATCGCCGATAATGCGGTCAGGCAGAGAAGGGTCTTGAATGCTTTCATGAGGTACCTCCGTTGGGTTAATTGCGTTCCTGCATCCTTATATTAGAAGAATCCGCCGCGACCGCATATCAGGGATGAGGACTATATTCCCCTACGCCAAACCCCTATATCGCCCGCCTGGCCGAATGTCTATAATGAATCATGAATAAAATCCTGACGGCGTTCGTTCTTGCGGCATCCATCCTCCCCCCCTTCGCCGCGGCTGCCGAAGAAACCCCGAGCGCTCTCCCGACCCCCCGCGGAGGTTCTGTGTACCGGATCAATCCGGCCATCGATTTTCCGGTGTTGGGCGCGGCAGCCCTGGGCGCCATCGTCCCTTTGTTCATTGAGCCGCAATTGATCCATCGGAAATGCCCCTGCGATCCCAATGACGTCAATTCCTTCGACCGTCCCGTCATAGGAAATCACGATGAAACGATCGGCAAGATAAGCCATTTTACAGTCGCCTTGGCCGTGGCGGCTCCCCTTGTGCTCGACGGCGCGGACCAGGGATTCAACAAAGCTTTTGCGGAGGATCTCATGGTGTATGTCGAGGTGCTCTCCCTCAATACCTCTTTGAGCCATATCGCCCGCTATGGGGCGCAGAGGCCGCGGCCCGTCGCTTATGAAGTCAGCCCTCCCGAGATCCGGGCCGGGGAATTTTTGTCCTTTTATTCCGGGCACAACGCGTCGGTCTTTGCGGCCTTGAGCGCGGCCTCCATGACCTACGGGTACCGCTACGGGCATAAGGCCTGGCCGTGGGCGGTGACCGCCGTTTTGGGCCTGGGGGAGTCCGCCATGCGGGTGGCCGCGGGCCGTCATTTCTATACCGATGTCATCATGGGGGCCGCCATGGGGACCGCGGTGGGGACTCTGGTCCCTTACCTTCACAGACGCTACCGTAAATCAAGTTTGACGCTTGCGCCGACCCCGGACGGATCCGGCGCGCAGCTCGTGTGGCGTAAAAGATTTTAAGCGGGGTTCAGAGTTTTGACGAAGGCCAGGATCTCGCGGAGCGCTTCGGCGGGCTTGTCTTGGAGCAAAAAATGGGGAGTATCCAGGCCGACGAGTTTCGCCTTGGGATCGGCTTTACGGATGTCTTCACGGCAGTGATCCGCCAGGAGCCAGTCCCGCTCGGCATAAAGGCACAGGACCGGGACATCGCAATTCTTCAGGTCTTCGAACGCTTCCACTCCCAAAGCATCTTTGAGACGGGCCGCGCGGACGCGGGGTTCTGCCTGCACGAGGGCCTTCACCACCAGCTGGATGAGTTGTTCCGAAAGGCCCTGCAGCTTCATCATGCTTTTCGTGAGGAACCGTGTCCAAGAACGGCGGCAAAGATAAGGGCCGATCAAGAACCGTAACAGGTTTCCGATCCGCCCTCTGGGCCGGCGGACATAAGTCGCGCTCAAGACCAGGCCGCGCAGCATCAAGGGATGTTTGGCCGCGATCAGGACCCCGAGCGGCCCGCCGTAGGACTCCGCGATCAGGACATAAGGCTCACTGACGGGTAACCGCGCGGACACATAGGACTCGAGCTCCTTATAGTCCAGGATGCGGTCCGCCGGGTAAGACAACACGATCGGAGCCGTCTCTTCCGTCCAGAGTCTGAGGATGGGCTCGAAGAGGAAGCCCGTCCCGTCCATTCCAGGGAGAAAGACGAACCTCATTTCTTGTCTCCAAGATGCAGTGAATCCACGGATACGTTGACGCTGTTGAGCGCCTTGCCCCTGAAGATCAGATAACCCCCGAAGATCACGGCTCCGAGAAGCAGGATAAAGATCAGGACTGTATTTATTTTTTTCAGGAATTCGATGGGTTTCATGGCTCATCCCGCCATTCAACGGCGCCGAAACGGGTGTCCCCCAGGAAGTTGTAGGCCAGGCTGAAGGTCTCCGTCGTCTGATGCCTTTCGGGGATGTTGGAATAGTCCGCGTCCCGCCTGGATTGGATGTATTGGACGCCGACGGCGTGGCGGCCGTAGATCCTCACGGTGAAGGACACGTTGCCGCGCGCAATCTGCTCCGTTCCCCGCCGCTCGGCCGAACCCACGCCACTGATGTAGAACTCGCGCCCCGTCGCGTCCAGCATGGCCAGTTTACCGAAGATGAGGCGGAGGGACAAGAGCCCCTGGGCGGCCGCGCCATAATGATAGTCCCTGTCCCCCTCGCCGGCCACGGTCCCGGCCGCTCCGAACCCGGGTCCGGCAAGGACCGTGCCCTGGAGAGCGACCTTGCGCGAGAGCCACAATTGCCCGGTCGTGCCGAGCGAAGCGCCCGTGGTCGAGACGCGGAATGTCCGCGGAGAGATGTAGTCGTAGTTCCCATAGAGCCCCCAGATCCCGCGATAGGAGTCCCCCACTTCGTATCTCCGCCCTAAAAGGAAGCCCCGGGTCATGATGTTCTCAAAGGAGCTGCCGTTGTTGGCGACCGCGGCGGCTTCAAAGTGGAAGTAATCGAAAGGCCGGATATAGCGGTAGCCCGGCTTTCCGGGAAGCCCGTAGGCCATGAAAAATTCTCCCGTCGCTTCCTTATTGTGAAGAGTGCTGGATACTCCCTGGTTGCTCACCTTTTCGGTCAGACTCGCGCCCAGGCGCACGCGCGTGAATGTCGCGGGGTTGCGGCTGGGAAGGACGGTCTTGAAACGGTCGCCGAAGACCAGGCGGTTGACGCCGATGGGCGGGGATATGAACGCCGCGCCCAATTCACGCCAGAACCCGGGCCTCTTGCCGCCCCGCTCCAGCGTCATGTTGGCCATGCGGAAAAGTTCTTCCCCGAAAAAGCTCCCGGCGATGCCGCTGGCGACCTGGTCGTTGATGGAAGGCGGCCCGTTCTCTCCGGCCGTTTCCCAGAGGAAGCTGCCCGCGGAAGTATAGAGGAGGGATTCCCAATAGGTGAGGCCGGCCGAGCGCGCCAATCCGAAGTAGATGGTCCCCTGATAGGGATGGAAGGCCTGGTTGGTGCGGAAGTCGTCGGCGTCGAACTGCCAGGGACCCTTGCGGACATGGTCCCAGGTGGTGGTCGGGTCCGTTCCGTAGATGTCGTTGCCGTAGATGAGGCGGTCGGACACGTTGAGGAGCATGATGAATATGGGGATCTCGACGGCCGGGATGAGGTAACTCCTGCCGGTCCTCGCTTCCCAGTCCAGGACACGCTTGGACGCGCCTTTCCATTTTTCGCGGGGGGTGGCCATGGCTTCGGGGTAATTCGGGTCCCCGGGCGCGGTCGTGGAACTTACGCTGGGGTCATCATCAGCCAGCGCCGGCCAGGTCGCCATTAAAACAAGCGTAAGGATGCCGGCCCATCTCAACCGACCCATCGTTTTCTCGACTGTCCGGCTATTACGCGAGGAACGACCGCAGCATCCAGGCCATCTTCATATGCTGCTCCATGAGGCCGGTCACAAAATCAGCCATGCCCATGCCGTCATGTTTCTGGCAGGTGGCGATGTCCGCCCGGAGATTGCGGATGACGGTCTCATGGTCGGCGAGCAGGTCCGCGAGCATGTCCGCGGCCTTCAAGACGGCGCCGGGGGCCTCTTTGAGGCTCGTGTTCTTCAGGAACTCATCCAGGGTCCCGAGAGGCCGTTCCCCGAGGGCCCGGGTCCGTTCAGCCACCTGATCGGAGATGTCGTTGAGCAGGATGTATTGCGAATCGAAGAACTTGTGCAGGTCGCTGAACTGCGGGCCGACCACGTTCCAATGGTGGCTCCGCGTCTTGGCGGAGAGCACGACCTCATCCGCCAGGATGGAATTCAGAAGGCTGGCGATCGCCTCGCGGTTCCTGCCCGTCATGGCTATGTCCGGGTTCGCCATCTCCTGGATATCCACGGCTTTATGGCCGTTGTGCGCGGCCGGAATGCTTGATTTCATCAATATGCACCCGCTTCTTTGACGATGACTTCAAAAAGGACCCGCTTGTTGGCCTTGGCCGCCTGCGTGTGGAGCACGTCCGGCGTCGCTTCATGCATGGCCGGCCTCATCTCGCCGTATCCGATGGTGGTCAGCCTTCCCTGCGCGATCCCGCCTTCCGAGATGAGGATCTCCTTGACGGCCTTTGCCCTTCTTTCGCTCAACTTCTGATTGTACTCCTGAGTGCCTGAGGCGGAGGCGAATCCCGCGACGCGGATCTTCGCCTTGGGGTTTTCCCTCAGGATCTCGGAATTCTCGATCACGACTTTCACCCCTTCATTGGTAAGGGTCACCGAATCGTGTTCGAAATGCGTGTCCTCAAGGACGATCACCTTGTCGAAGATGACGGCTTTCGATTCAACGACAGGCGCAGGTTTGAGCTCCGCCTTCGCCTGCTTCGCGGGAGCTTCATTCTTCTCGCATGAGAATTTGAAGGTCAAGCTGACGCGGTGTGAGACGCCCAGTTCCCCGAAAGGAAGGTAGGCATAATCCAGCATCGTGTTCTTGAGTATTTTGATGCCCGCGCCCGCGGTCACTCCGGTCAGGCCATCAAGGTTCGAATTCTTGAGATTATAGACATAACCGGCGCGGAGCGCGACGTTGCGGTGAACGAAGCCTTCGATGCCTGTCTGCAGGCGGCCGAACCCGCCGGGTTTGAGCTCGGTGGAAGCGGCTAGAAGGAGTTTCTTGTTGATGTCGTAAGAAGCCCCCACGCGCCAGCCTTGATCCAGGTATCTATCGGCCACTTTTGTGCCCAGATTGGAATAGGTCAGGCCCAAGTTCAAAGGGGCGACCGGGTTCCACAAGAGCCCGAGGTCCGCCGCAAAGGCGGAATACGAGGTCTGGTCCAGGGTCTGGCGGTTGTACTTGACGGCCGCTCCGGCGGAGATGCCGGCGAAGAATTCCTTGCCCCAGCCCAGGCTCGCGCCCGTTGTCTTGGCGGTGTAGTTGCCGGTCTGCGTGCCGGCACTGTCCCGTCCGTCAAAGGTCCCGTTGTTCATGTAATTCACCGAACCGGCAACGCCGCCCAGAACGCCCAAACGAAGGCCGAAAACAGCGGTCTCCTGATTGGATTGGCCCAGACCGCTGTTGTGGTGCAGGCCCAGTTCCGTGCAGCAGTCCAACTTTCCCAATCCCGCCGGGTTCCATAGTAAGGAAGCGGAGCCCTGAGGAACGGCCACCACCGCGGATCCCATCGACATCGCCCGCGCCGTGCCGCCT
>MGUS01000016.1:0-1261 GCA_001800085.1 Elusimicrobia bacterium RIFCSPLOWO2_01_FULL_60_11
CCAGTTTCTTGCCTGATGCTATGTCCGGAAGGTACTTCTTCTTCTGTTCGGGCGTGCCGAAAAGGATGATGGGGAAGGAGCAGAGCCCGCCGCAGGCGATGGAGAGGGCGATGCCGCCGCACACTTTGGAGATCTCTTCGACCACGAGGCAGAGCTCGAAGCCGCCGCCGCCCATGCCGCCGTAGTTGGGGTGGATGTAGACGCCGAAAAGGTCGGCCTTGCGGAGCGCTTCGACCGCCTCCCAGGAGAACTTCTCCTCGGCGTCGCAGTGCTCGCGCTCGGGCTTGATCTTCTTGACCGCGACCTCGCGGGCTGTCTCGACGATGGCCTGCTGTTCTTCCGTCAGAAAATAATCCATGGGTTCGCCTCCAAACTGAAGCTGACTATTCTATCAATCCGTGAAATCTCTTGCAAGGAACAAAGCGGGGTCATCTCAACTTTTTCAGCGCGGCGTGCGCGGCGTCCTGTTCGGCTTCTTTTTTCGACTTGCCCTCGCCCTTGCCGAGCAGTTTCTTCTTGATGCGCGCCTCGATCTCGAACGTCTTGTCGTGGTCGGGGCCCGTTTCCCCCACCACCATGTAAGCGGGCGGCATCTTGTACTTTTTCTGGATCATCTCCTGGAGCTTGCTCTTGTAGTCGGTCTCGATGATCCTTTTCTTCTTCTCATAGTGGCTTAAAATGAACTTCTGCGCCGGCTCGAAACCCTGGTCCAGGAAGATGGCCCCGATGAGCGCCTCCATCACGTTGGCGGTGAGGGATTCCCTCTCCCGCCCTCCCGTCATCTCCTCGCTGTCCGAGAGCTTCAGGAACTGGCCGATCTTCAGCTCCCGCCCCCAGGCGAGCAGGCTGGCCCGCGCCACCAGCTGGGATTTCAGCTTGGAGAGACGGCCTTCGTCCACGTCCGGGTAGCGGCCGTAAAGGAAGGCGGCGATCACGGTGTTGAAAACGCTGTCTCCCAGGAATTCCAGGCGTTCGTTGAAGGGCATCCCCCCCTGCTCCATCGCGTAGGACTTGTGTGTGAGCGCTTCCGCGAGCAGGGCCTTGTCCTTGAACCGGAAATGGATTTTTTTCTCGAGGAGCTCGTCGCCGCCCTCGGCTGGAGCGGCCATTATTTGCCGTTATATAAGCGGACCGCCAGGACTGCGTTGTGACCGCCGAATCCGAAAGAATTTGAGATCGCGTTCTTGACTTTCCATTCCCGGGCCTTGTTCGGGACGTAATCCAGGTCGCAGTCCGGGTCCGGCGTCTCATAATTGATGGT
>MGUS01000016.1:1270-4457 GCA_001800085.1 Elusimicrobia bacterium RIFCSPLOWO2_01_FULL_60_11
GGTGACCTGTCATGGATTTGGTGGAGGAAACCGGGATTTTTTTGGCGCGGTCGCCCAGAACGGCCTTGATCACGAGGGTCTCCGCCTTGTCGTTGACCGTGGTGGAAGTGCCGTGGGCGTTCACATAGTCCACTTCTTCCGGGTTCATCCCGGCGTCTTTGAGCGCCAGGCGCACGGCCCGGGCCTGGGATTTGCCTTCCGGAGAGGGCGAGGTGATGTGGTAAGCGTCGTCCGTCGCTCCGTAACCGGCCAGCTCCGCGTAGATGCGGGCCCCGCGGGCCTTGGCGTGGGCTTCCGATTCCAGGATGACCACGCCGGCGCCTTCGCCCATCAGGAACCCTTCGCGGTTCTTGTCGAACGGGCGGCTGGCTTTTGTGGGATTGTCGTTGTAGGATTCGGCCAAGGCTCCGGCCTGCGAGAACCCGGAAAGCCCCAGCTGCGTGATGGCGGCTTCAGAGCCGCCGCTCACCATGACGTCCGCGTCGCCGTAGCGGATGTGGCGCACGGCTTCCCCCATGGCATTGTTGGCCGTCGCACAGGCGGAAGCCACCGCGTAGTTGGGGCCCCCCATGCCGTACTGGATGGCGATCTCTCCCGCGGCCATGTTGTAGATGATCTTGGGGATGAGGAAGGGCGAGACGCGCCTGGGGCCCCGCTCCAACAGGGTCTTCAACTCTTCCTCGATGGTCTGGAGGCCCCCCACCCCGCTTCCCACGATGACGCCGACGCGTTCGGGGTTCTCCCGCGCCATGTCGAGGCCGGAATCCGCCAGGGCCATCTTGGTGGCGGCCATGGCGAACTGGGTGAAGCGGTCCATCCTCCGGATCTTTTTCTTCTCGATGAAGGCCTCGGGTTTGAAATCCCGGACTTCACCGGCGATCCGGCACGCGTAGCGGCTGACATCGAAGAAGGTGACCTTCCCCACGCCGGAGCGCCCGTGGACGAGGCTGTCCCAGAACGCTTCCAAGCCGATGCCAATGGGGCTAACGACCCCCATTCCCGTGATGACGACTTTGGTCATTTAATGGATGATTATTTCTTGTGGGCCTTGATGTAGTCGATGGCCTGGCCGACGGTCTGGATCTTCTCGGCCTCCTCGTCGGGGATCTCGATGTCGAACTCCTCTTCGAGCGCCATGACGAGCTCCACGGTGTCCAGGGAATCCGCGCCGAGGTCGTTGACGAACGACGCCTTCGGGTTGACCGTGGCGGCGTCGACGCCCAGATTCTCGACGATGATGTCCTTGACTTTGCTTTCGATGTCGTCTGCCATTTGTGCCTCCTTATTGCCTACATGTACATGCCGCCGTTCACTGAAAGAACGTGGCCGGTGACGTAGGATGAGTCGGATGATGCCAAAAAGAGTGCGGCGCAGGCGATGTCTTCGGGTTCGCCCAGGCGCTCCAGGGGGATCATGGAGGAGAGCTTCTGCTTCTGTTCGTCGGTGAGCGTGTCGGTCATGCGGGTGCGGACGAAACCGGGGGCGATGGCGTTGACGAGGATCTTCCTGGAGGCGAACTCGCGGGCGCAGGTCTTGGTCATGGCGATGACTCCGCCCTTGGAGGCCGAATAGTTGGCCTGGCCGGCGTTGCCCATGAGCCCCACGATGCTGGCGATGTTGATGATGCGCCCCGAGCGCGCCTTCATCATGGGCCGGCAGGCGGCCTTCGTACAGTTGAACACGCCTTTCAGATTGACCGCGAGCACCGCGTCCCACTCGTCATCGGACATGCGCATGACCAGGTTGTCCTTGGTGATGCCGGCGTTGTTGACCAGGATGTCCACTTTGCCGAACTTTTCCTGGGTCTTCTTGATCATCTCGTCGCAGTCCGCGATCTGGGTGACGTTGACTTTCATGGAGAGGGTCTTGACCTTGTGGGCCTTCTCGAATTCTTCGGCGGTCTTCTTGGCCATGTCCTCGGCGACGTCCACGACGACGATGTTCGCGCCTTCCGAGGCGAAAAGGTTCCCGATGGCTTTCCCGATGCCCTGGGCGCCTCCCGTGATGATCGCGACTTGGTCTTTCAGTCTCATGCCTGGCTCACCTCTGAGGATTTTAAAAATTCCAGCGTCTTGTTGAGCGATTCCGGGTCTTCGACATTGAGGCACCGCGCCTTGCGGTCGATCTTGCGCAGCAGCCCGGCCAGGACCTTCCCCGGCCCGATCTCGACGAAGGTCTGAACGCCCCTATCGATCATGGCGCGGACCGAGTCCTCCCATAGAACGGCGTGGTCGATCTGCGTCACCAGGTTCTTTCCGATCCGCGCGGCCCCGCGTTGGGGCCGGGCGTCGCAGTTGCAGTAAACGTCCGCCCACGCGTCCTTCAGGACCGGACCGGCCAGCTTCTGTTCCATCTCTTTGGCCGCTCCGGCCAGCAGGCTGGAGTGGAAAGCCCCCGATACCGCCAGCGGGATGGCCTTGGCGCCGGGGACCCCCTGCACCTTTTCCGCCAGGATCGAGATCCCCTTGACGGTGCCCGCGGCCACGATCTGGCCCGGGCAATTAAAATTGACCATCTCGCAAACCTCTCCGCCGCTCGCGGCTTGCCGGCAGAGGTCTCCGAGCTGGTCACGCCCCATTCCCAGGATCGCGGCCATGCCTCCCGGGGAGCGAAGGCACGCGCGCTCAAGAATTTGGCCTCGGTATTCTACCAATTTTAAGCCGGTTTTAAAATCAAAAACTTCCGCCGCGAAGAGCGCGGAGTATTCCCCCAGGCTGTGGCCCGCCGCGGCCGCGACGACCGATTTCAAGCCCGTGAACCGCGCCTGGAACGCCTTGAAGGCCGCGCAGCTGGCGATGAATATGGCCGGCTGCGTGACGGAGGTCTGCTTCAGGTCTTCGGCCGTGCCGTTGAATATCTTGTCCATGATGCCGGGCATCGCCCGGTCGGCTGCCTCGAAGACCTCCCGGGACTCGGGATTGTAATCGTAGAACGCTTTTCCCATGCCCGGGCTCTGGGAGCCCTGACCCGGGAAAAGAAGCGCGATGCTTTTATTCATAGATTGAGCAATCGAAAATTGAAAGATGTCACCATCGAATGACGCTGGCGCCCCAGGTGAGCCCCGCGCCGAACGCCACCAGTTCCACCAGGTCCCCCCGCTTGACCCTGCCCCCGCGCTGGGCTTCGTCCAGGGCGATGATGGTGGTGGCCGCCGACATGTTGCCGTATTTCTGGACATTGACGAAGA
>MGUS01000016.1:4499-4636 GCA_001800085.1 Elusimicrobia bacterium RIFCSPLOWO2_01_FULL_60_11
TGATCCTTAAATTCGCCTGGTGCGGGATGATGAGGGTCAGGTCTTCAGCTTTGACGCCGGCCAGAGCGAGGGCTTTCTCCGAGGCCTCCACCATCTTCGTGACGGCCAGCTTGTAGACCTCGGGGCCGTCCATCTGG
>MGUS01000016.1:4685-5068 GCA_001800085.1 Elusimicrobia bacterium RIFCSPLOWO2_01_FULL_60_11
GACCTTCAAGATATTCGATTTGCTCCCGTCGGACGCGGCGTAGACGGCGAGGATCCCGGACCCGCCTTCATCGGCCGCGATGACCGCGGCTCCGGCGCCGTCGCCGAAAAGCACGCAGGTGGAGCGGTCTTCCCAGTTGGTGATCTTGGAAAGCGTGTCCACCCCGATGAGCAGGACCTTCTTGTAAGTCCCCGATTCTATGAAGCTTTTGACCGCCTGGAGGCCGTAGATGAATCCCGAGCAGGCGGCGGAGATGTCCATGCAGGCGGCGTTCTTCGCGCCCAGGGCGGACTGCACCAGGCAGGACACGGAAGGAAATACCATGTCCGGCGTGCAGGTGCAGACGAATATGGCGTCCAACTCTTCAGCTTTGACCTTGGCAT
>MGUS01000016.1:5084-8964 GCA_001800085.1 Elusimicrobia bacterium RIFCSPLOWO2_01_FULL_60_11
GATCCATTCGTCCGTGGTCTCCACTATTTTTTCGAGGTCGGCGTTAGTGAGGATTTTTTTCGGAAGGGACTTCCCCGTCCCCAAGATCTTGGCTTTGAGTTTGGGCATCGGGTTCAGACGGCCGTCTGGATGTGGGATTGCGGATGGGGATGCGGCACCGCGAAGGTCTCGATCTCGGTGCGGATGCGCTCGATCACTTTCTTTTCGGCCACGATCTTCGCCATGCGCACCGCGTTCTTGACGGCCTTGGCGGTGGATTTGCCGTGGGAGATGATGCAGGCGCCGTTCACGCCCAGGAGCGGGGCTCCGCCGTATTCCGCGTAGTCCACGCGCTTGCGGAACCGGCGGATGGCGGGCCGGGTGAGGAGATAGCCCGCCTTGGCCAGCCAGCTCGCTTGGATCTCCATCTTGAGCATGCGGCTCAGGGCGTCCGCGGTGCCTTCCATGGTCTTCAGGACCACGTTGCCCACGAACCCGTCGCAGACGACCACGTCGGATTTGCCTTTGGGGATGTCCCGCCCTTCGACATTGCCGATGAAACGGATGTCCTTGCAGTCGCGGAGGAGTTCATAGGCCTTTTTGGTGAGGTGGCTGCCCTTTTCCTTTTCCTCCCCGATGGAGAGGAGCCCCACGGTCGGGTTCTCGATGTCTAAAATGGTCTGGGCGGCGATCTTGGCCATGATGGCGAATTGCAGGAGATATTCGGGTTTGCAGTCGGCGTTGGCCCCCGCGTCGGCGATCATGCAGTGGCCGTCGATGGTGGGCAGGACCGTGGTGATGGCCGGGCGGTAGACCCCGTGGATGCGGCCCAGGAACCTCAAGGCCGCCGTCATGACGGCGCCGGAATTGCCTGCCGAGACCACCGCGTCCACCTTCTTTTCATGGAGCAGGCGGGTGGCCACCACGATGCTCGCGTCGTGCATGGTCTTGGTGGCTTTGCTGGGGGAGTGCTCCATGCCGATGACCTGGGTGGCGTTCTGGATCGTGACGGAAAGGCCGGATATGTCATATTTGGAGAGTTCGAACTCTATGGCGCTATGGAGCCCGACGAGGACGATGGGGACGTTCCATTCCCGGGCGGCCAGGACGGCGCCTTCAACGATCTTCTGCGGGGCGAAATCGCCCCCCATGGCATCGACTGCGATTCTCATGGGATGGCCGGGGGACATCAGGCCTGAGGCGGTTGTCCTTCCTCTTTCTTCTTGATTTTTCTGGGGATGAGCAGTTCGCCGCCGTAGAAGCCGCATTCGGGGCAGACATGGTGCGGCCGGGACGGGGCCCCGCAGTTGGAGCATTTGGAACTGGGGGGTGCCGTGATGCGCCAGTTGGCGGAGCGCCGGAGGTCCGTCCTCATTCGGGTGTGCTTTTTCTTTGGATTAGCCATTACATTCTCCTTGTCAGCTTTTAAACTTTGACCGGCGAGCGCGCCAGCTCTTCCTTGCGGAAGAGGAGGGCGATCTCTTTTTCCGCCGATTCCGGAGAATCGGACGCGTGGACCAGGTTCCTGCGGTTGTCCGTCCCGTAGAGGTTCCTTAATGTGCCAGGGGCGGCCTCTTTGGAGTTGGTGGCGCCGATGATGGCGCGCGTCCGGCTGATGGCATCGTCCGCTTCCCAGACCACGGCCACCGAAGGGCCTTCCGTCATGAACTTCAAAAGCCCTTCATAGAAGGGCTTTCCCTTATGAACGGAGTAGAATGCCTCGATCCGGGAAAGGTCGGGCGGCACCAGCTTCATCGCCACCAGGTCGAAACCTTCCTTCTCGAAGCGGTCCAGGACCTTGCCGACTACTTTTGCCGCCACGCCGTCGGGCTTGATCAAAAAACAGGTTCGTTCTTTCAATTTTGGGCCTTTTCCTCTGTTGGAAGGGATTTATTCTACAAAATTAAGGCCGGGTATGCCAGGGGGGATGGGGTGGGGTGTTTACTTTCCAAATGTCAGGATGTATTTATTGGGCATAAGCGGGCGAATGTCCACTTCCTGCCCGGGATGCACCAAAATGGCAGGGAAAGTCACGCCGCAGGTGTTCCCGATGCGCACGACCTTTCTCTTGCCCAGAGAGTCCATCATTTGACGGAGCTTCATCAGGCGTTTGGCCTGGTCTTTGGTCAGCGTGACAAAACCGCACTTGGAACAGACCAAAGCGTCGATTTCCAGACCGTCGAACTCCTGGGTGCCCACTTTAAACGATCCCCCGCAATCGCAGCGCATCTTCAATACCTTCCTTTTCTTACCCATGCGGATTTTACCTCCCAGAACTCCTTGTAAATTTTCACGGGCACCTCATAGGTCACATTCGGTTTGCCCATGTACGACCTGAAACATATCCGGTCGGGGAAAGTGCATTTATGGACTACCGGCCTTCCCATCCGGACCGTTCTTTCTACCGAGTCGATGTCCAGGTTCCTTTCGGCTTCCCGGGCGAGATAGTGGGGGTCGTAGAAAATGGGAACCCGCCGGCGGTCGGTCCGCTTGAGGGTCTCCTTAACCCAATCCACATAACACCATTAAGTATAACATAAGGTATACCTTTTTTAAAGACTTGTTCATGCATATAGTATACGGAGGACGGAAGGGTGCGGCTAGGTAGGAATTATGTCAACCTGTGTAGAATTTGAGAAGGCGGTCAGCCGCGGGTGTCGCCGGATATCTGGAAGAGCTGGGTCCAGAAGGAGGGCTTGGGGCGGGCGGCGGCCTGAAGGGATGGGTTGGAATAATACATGGCCGCCAGGTGGGACACTTCGCTGATGAAGCCCTTGGCCCTGCGGAACCTGCGCGCCTTGGTGGTGAGCACGCAGATGACGTAATCGTGGGTGGGCGAGAAGACGATGCCCACATCATGGCAGGCGTTGTTCATGAGCCCCGTCTTGTGCCCGATCTGCCAGTTCGAGGGGATGCCCATCGCCAGGCGGTCGTTGATCTTGGAGTTCTTCAGGGTCTCGAGCATCTCTTCGGAACCGGTCAGGTTCTTGAAATAGATCATCTCGAGGAGGTTGCCCATGTCCTGGGCCGTGGTGTAGTTCTCGATGCCCTGGTCCCTGCGGCGCAGGTCCATGATCATGCGCGAGAAATTGGTGCGGTTCAGGCCGAGGGCCAGGAAATGGCGGTTGATATAGTCCAGGTCCAGCCGGTCGGTGAGCATGTTGGTGGCGGTGTTGTCGGATTCGGTGATCATCTTATAGATGAGCTCGCGCACGCGGATGCGGGAGCCCGTGCGTCTGAAGCGGAGATGGCCGCTGCCGCTGGCCTTGAGTTTCCTCAAAAGCGGGAGGGATTCGTCCAGAGAGAGCCGCCCGGAGACCTGGGCCTGGTAGAGGACCGCCATGATGGGGAGTTTGACCAGAGAGGCGCTCGGGAAGAGGACGTCCGTGTTGTGCTCGATGGTCCAGCCGGTGTTCAAGTCGCGGATGTAGACGGCGGTCTGGCCGGGGAAGTGGCGGATCTGGTAATTGATGCTCTGCTCAAGCTCCTGCCAGTTCCGGTCGGGCGGCAGGGGCGCTTGGGTGCGCGACTGGGCCACAAAAGCGCTTCCCCCGATCACGAGCGGCGTGATGAGGAGCGCGGAAAGGAATAGGGCTTTCTTGCTTTGCATGGCTCAGGCCGCCGAGACGGAGTGGATCTCCTCCATTTTCTTGATGATGGCGTCCCCCATCTGGGAGGTGCCCACGGCGGTGGGGTCGTCGCGGAACGGCTTCATGTCGTAAGTGACGGATTTGCCTTCGGCGAAAACGGCCTTGATGGCGTCCCCCATCTTCTTCGCCGCTTCCGTCTCGCCGATGTAGTTGAGCATCATCTTGGCGGAAAGGAGGCAGGCCGAAGGGTTCACCTTGTTCTGGCCCTTGTACTTGGGGGCGGAGCCGTGGATGGCTTCGAAGAGGGCGAT
>MGUS01000016.1:8984-20132 GCA_001800085.1 Elusimicrobia bacterium RIFCSPLOWO2_01_FULL_60_11
TAGAGCTCGGGTTTCTGCACCAGCTGCATGCACATGTTGTCGATGAGCATCTCTTCGTACTCGATCCGGCCCGCGTATTCCTTGGCCACTTCGCGGGCGACTTCGAAGAAAAGCCCGTCCGTGCATTTCATGATGTTGGCCTTGGCGATGGCGGTCACTTTGCGGCGCTTGGTTTTGACCGCGTGCTCGAAGGCGAATTTCACGATGCGCCGGGAGCCGAATATGGAGATGGGCTTGATGGAGATGGCCGAATCCTCGCGGATCCTGTTCTTGGAGAGCTTGATGACCTCTTTGGATTCGGGCGCGCCCACGGGCCACTCGATGCCCGCATAAAGATCTTCGGTATTTTCCCGGACGATGATCAGGTCGATCTTCTCGTATTTGGAGCGCACGCCCTTATAGGATTTGCAGGGGCGGAGGCAGGCGTATAGATCGAGTTCTTTTCTCATGGCCACGTTCACTGAGCGGAAACCCGTGCCGATGGGCGTGGTGATGGGCCCCTTGATGGCCACCTTGTTCTTGCGGACGCTGGCCAGGACGGAATCGGGCAGGGGGGTGCCGGCCGTTTTCATGATGTCCACTCCTGCTTCCTGCACGTCCCAGTCGATCTTGACACCGGTGGCGTCCACCACTTTGCGGACGGTCGCCATGATCTCGGGGCCTGTCCCGTCTCCGGGAATTAGAGTCACTTTATGGGTCATTTTATCCTTTTCCTTTCGTTTATTGACGGAAAAACTGCCGCTTAAGGATAACAATAGAACACTGTTTTGTCAACCCCGTATATATCTTAAGGATGAAGGGTCTTGGAATAGAGGCCTTCCTGGGCCTTGACCATCCCCCGGATATCGAAGGTAGAATCGATGGATTTGACGGCGGAGGCGGAAAGGCGTCCCCGCAGGCCCGGGTCCTTCAAAAGCATGGACAATTTAGCGGCAAATCCCCCCTTGTCTCCCGGCCTGATCAAAAAGCCGTTCTCCTGGTCCTTGACGATCTCGGGCACCCCGTCCACGGCGTAGGCCACCACCGGCTTGGCCAGGATGAGGGCTTCCACGGCGGACCTGGGCAGGCCTTCCCAGAGGGATGTGAGTACGAAAATATCGCAAAGGGCCATGAGAGCGGGGACGTCTTTTCTCCAGCCAAGGAGCTTGACCGAAGCGCCGATGCCGAGGGAACGGATTTTTGCCTCTACTTGGGGGCGCAGTTCCCCGTCTCCAGACCAGATGAAGACCGTTTGGGGCACGGTTTTCAGGACCCTTTCCGCCACTTCGACGAAGGCCACCGGGTCTTTCTGGAGCTTGAAGGGTCCCGCGGAGAACACCACTTTGGTTCCGTCCGCGATCCCAAGCTCTTTGCGCAAGGCGCTCAAATCGGTTGCGCGGGCCGAGGTCTGGATGGTGCCGATGTCCACGCCGCTGCGGATAAGGACATATTGTTCCCGCCGGCCGATGCCCAGGCGAAGTCCCTGTTCGATGTTCTCCTGGGAGACGGCGACCAAAATATCCGTGAATTTGGCGATGAAGATCTCAAGGGTGATGAAGAGCCAGCGGATTAAAAAATTCTGGTAGGGGTTGAAGCCGAAGCCGTGGATGGAGTGGATGATGACGGGTACTTTGGCGGAGCGCGCGGCCAAGCGGCCCAAAATTCCCGCCTTTGAGGAATGAGTATGGACGATGTCCGGCGCTTCGCGTTTCAAAATTTTGGTGAGTTCCAGAAGGCAGAGGAAATCTTTGATGGGGCTGATGGGGCGCACCAGGTTGGGAACGAATTCGAGCTTTATATTTTCGATCTTCCGCGCGGCATCATCCTGGATCCCGCCGGGCCCGGAAATCAAGCCGACATCGAATTTCTCGAGGTCCAGGTGCTCCACGGTGAAAAGCGTGTTCCCCTGCGCTCCCCCCAGTTCAAGCATCGTGATGATGTGGATGACCTTGGCCTTTTTCACGCCACCATGATACCAAATTTAATAGAATCGTTTGGATGATCCTCTTCGTCGCATCGAGGGAAACCGACTATCTTCAGGACCTGACCTACGCCGGGCTCGCGGAGATTTTGGGCGTGGAGAAGGTGTGGGATTTTCCAAGCCATTGGCAGTATCATTCCGAAAAACGGTTCTTCTGGAACAAGAAGGCGGAGTATCCCCAGAACCTCGGGTATACGCCCTCCGACCAGCTCTGCGCTCTTTCGTCCTTCTCCGAGGCCAATCTCGCGGTCCTGGCAAGCGCCAAGCCGGACGCCCTGCAAGAGTTCCATAAAATTTTCGACGAGCTCAAGTGCCCCTGGGTCTTTGTGGACGGCGGGGACCGCAAGGAGATCGGAGGGGATTTCAAGCGCACGGGTGGAGATGCGTCTTTCCGGCTCTTCCAGGAGCTTTGGCGCAAGCGGCCCCCGGCCCTTGTCTTCAAGCGGGAGCTGTCTTTGCAGTCCCGCGACCCGCTTGTTCTTCCCTTTCCCTTTTCGTTCAAATCAGGGGACACCTTACTTAATTCTGCTGAATTAAGTAAGGTGTCCCCTAAATACGATGTTCTCTTTTGGGCGGTCGAGTCGTCGGAAACGAGGGCTCTGGCCTTTCAAGTCCTTAAAGGGAAGTACGATTGCGAGGCCAATGGTTCCGTGCCCGGGCAGAAATTCCGCAAATACGGCCTGCGCGGCAAGGAATATTTTGAGGCGCTCGCCTCCGCCAAAATCGCCTTAAGCTTCCGGGGCGAGGGGTTCGACACCCTGCGCTACTGGGAGATCCCCGCCTGCGGCTCCTTCATGGTCTCCGAGCCGCCAATCATCCAAATCCCGGAGAATTTTAAAGACGGCAAGCACGCGGTCTTCTGCAAGCCGGACTTGTCCGATTTGACGGATAAAATCGATCATTTCCTGAAGAACGAGAAGGAAAGGGAGGACATCGCCCGGGCAGGCCGGGAACATCTCCTCAAATATCACACTCACCGCGCGCGCGCGGAATATTTTATCGGGAAGGTGAAAGAGGTTCTCTCGCTGGACTTGCGCCGCTGATCAGCTCCGCCGTTTTTTTTCCATCCAGGATGGCCTCTTCCATGAACGAATACTTCCAGGCCCCGTAGCGCCCGATGGAGTGGATGGAGTTCCCGTTCAAGAACTTCAATATCTTCTCCATCTGCGCTTTTCTCTCCGGGGTATAGACCACATAGGCGTAGCGGATGGGAATGTAGTCCGCCACCAATATCTTGTCTGATTTCTTCAATATTTTGGCTTCTTCAAGGCCTTTCCGGATGCCTTTCAAGAAATCGGGATTTTTGAAATCGGGCACTTTCCCCGCCGGGCAGCCCACTTCCACATACATCGAGGAGCACCCTTTGGGCACGATGTGGGGCGTGAAGTTCATGGGGAACCCCACGCGGTAGAACGGGAACTTCTTCTCGGGGAAATAGATCCAGCTCCGGTCCGAGATCTTCGAGCGGTCCACGCCCAGGTTGACGCAGAGGACGGAAGTGAAGCGGAGGCGCGCCTTCAGGCACTCGATCTCCGGCGGCAGGCCCGGCATCCTCTTCAGAAGTTCCGCCAGGGGCAGAGTGGAAACGAGGGAATCATAATCGAGGACATCCCCGTTCGAAAGGCGCACTTTTTTCTCACGCCACAGGACCTCGTCCGCCGCGCAGTTCAACCGGACATCGAGCCCTTTGGCGATGGATTCGGATAGCACCTGGATGCCGCCTTTTTTGGGATAGAGGAAAGTGGCGTTGTATCCGAAAGATTTCTTGGGGCGTTTTTGGGAACCCGCCACGACATCCCCCACCTTGGGCTGGGGCACGAACATGCCGCACCATTCCGCCGTCATCTCCTTCAGATCCACCTGCCAGAGTTTCTCGTTGTAGGGCTTCATGAAGTGCTTGTGGATGCCCGCCCCGAAGGTGCGCAAACTCCAGTCGGCGAAAGGCAGCGAGGTGGAGCGGAGTGCGGGGTCGGAATATTTTTTTACGGCCTCTTTGAAGCCCTCCACGCATTCGGAGATGACTTTTTTGGGAAGGCCGAAGGTGTTGGCCTGGAAAGGATATTCGGTCTGCACGCCGTTGGAAAAAATAGAGGCTTTCCTAATGCAAGTGTAGAGGTTGCCCGCCAGGAGCTTTTGGATGAGGCCCTTGGTGTAATCGTAGTGGAGGTGGAGCAGGTGGCCCGTGATGTCGAAGGTGAAGCCCTTCAAGGTGACCGAGCGGGCGGTCCCCCCCACGGAACCGCTTTTTTCGGCGATTCGGACGTCGTGATGAGCGGGGTCCAGATGGTAAGCGGCCGAGAGCCCGGCCAATCCTCCGCCGAGCACCACGACCTTGCTCTTATTTTTCAATATCGACCTTGGCGAGCCAGACGCCCACGAAGTAGCAGATGATGAAGACGAGGATGTAGAGCGGCACCGCGTACCAGAACCAGATGCGCGTGGTGAGCCAGGCGGCAAAGGAGAGGACGACCGTGACCGTGACGGCGATGGTGACGATCTGGGGGCGCGTAAATCCCATCTTTTCCAGGCGCAGGGCGAAATGGTCCTTGCTGCCCATGAAGGGCGACAAGCCCTTTCTATAGCGGAGGAGGGCCACGAAGAAGGTGTCATAGATGGGCACGCCCAGGATGAGGATGGGGGCCAGCACGCCCGCATTGTGCTCCGTGCTGTATTCCGTGCCCAGCGAGAGCGAAGCCAGGACATAGCCGATGAACAAGCTGCCCGTGTCCCCCATGAACATCTTCCTTTTCTTGCTCAGGTTGAAAGGCAGGAAACCCAGGACCGCTCCGGCCAGGACCACGGCGGTCATGTTGACGTAGATCTGCTCCGTCGGAAGGGAGATGAAGAGGAAGGCGAGCGCCGCCACCACGGCGATGCCCCCCGCCAGCCCGTCCATGATGTCGATGATGTTCATGGCGTTCATCACCCCCGTCACCCAGATGGTGGTTAGGAGGAACGCGAGCCAGCGGGGCTGGATGAAGTTGAGCTGGATGTCGAAGAACAGCAGGATGGAGGCCGCCGCGAACTGCACGGCGAATTTTTCCTTGAAAGAAAGCCCGCCGGCGACCGTGTCGTCCACGAGGCCGAGGAGGAGCACCAAAGCGCCCCCGTAGAAAATGCCCCAAAGGGACCTTAAAGTCCCCGAGGGATAGGTCGAGAATACCCGGACGAGGACCAGGGTCGCAATGAAAGAGACCGCGATGGCGGCTCCCCCCAGGTACGGCGTGGGTTCGCGGTGGGTCTTGACCGCGGTCGTGGGGTGGTCGATGACGCCGAAGCGGAGCGCCACCCAGCGGAAGACCGGGCTCAAGGCCAGAGAGCCCAGGAATGCCGTGAGGAACCCGGCGGGGTAGAGCAGGGACTGGTGCGTGAAGAAGAAGCTCTTCACGGCGCCGTCCTGCGGAAGATGCGCGCGGGCAGGCCGAGGCGGGCCGCCGAGTATTTGAGCAGGGTCCAGAGCGCGAGCGTCCCGTAGACGGCGCTCGGGACAAAGCCGATGGAGGAGGATTCTTTGAAATATTTCGCGGGCACGGGCACGTCTCCGATCCTGAATTTGAAGAAGGTCAATTGTATCAAAAACTCCTGATCGAAGACAAAACTGTCGGAGTTCTCCTGCCAGGGCAAGGTCTCGAGGACCCGGCGGGAATAGGCCCGCATGCCCGAATGGAATTCCCCCAGGTTCTGGCCCAGGTAAAAATTCTCCAGGATGGTGAGAGCGCGGTTGGCCAGGTACTTGTAGAGAGGCATGCCCCCGCCCAGGGCCTCGGCCCGGGAGCGGATGCGGTTGCCGAGCATGGCGTCGGTGATGCCCAGTTCGATGGGGCGGATGAGTGCCGGGATCATGCGCGCGTCGTACTGGTAGTCCGGGTGGATCATCACCACGATCTCCGCGTCGGTCTTCAAGGCCTCCGCGTAGCAGGTCTTCTGGTTGGCGCCGTAACCGCGGTTGCGCGCGTGGCGGACGACTTTCAAGCCCAGGGATTCGGCCGATCGTACCGTGCCGTCCTGCGAGGCGTCGTCCACCAGGATCAGGCGGGCGTTCAGATCCTTGGGAATGGACTCCACGGTGGCCTTCAGGGTCCGCTCGGCGTTATAGGCGGGCAGGACGACGGCGATGCGGCTCATGAGATGCTTTCCTTAAGACGCCTGAGGCCGAAGCCGGCCAGCAAGAGAACGGAGACCGCGCTCGCCCACGCGCCCCAGCGGAAATCCGCGGGCCTGAAGGTCCAATAGATCCTCCGGTAAGGCGGCTCGAAATTCGGAAAGGACGCCGTCATGAAATACCCTTGGGACTCTTCGATCGCCAGGCGGTCTCCCCGGTCCGTCCAGGCCTCCCAGCCGGGATAAGACGCCTCGGAGAGGAATACCGGGAGCGCGCCCGCTTTAGTCCCCTTCCAGACGGAGACGAGTTTGTTGGGTCCCATCCACCGCGCCCAGGCGGCGTCGGCCACTTTCGGATCCCCGCTCAAGTATGCGAAAGGAGACGGTATGGCGCGGACCCCAAGGCCTCCGGAAACATGATATTTGACCGCGTGAAGCTTGAACGAGTCCGCTTCCGGCTGGGCATCCAGCAATCCCGTGGTCGTCACCGATTCGATGCCCTGGGTGAGGATGAAGTAGCGGAAAGCCGAACCCTGCCAGAGCGCTTCATAGCCGTTCACGTTGGGGACATGGAACAGCATGGTCTTGTTGGGGTTGCCGATCCCGGGGCCTGAGAATATCCTGAAGGGCAATGGAGATTCGTCCAGTTCCCGGTATATGCGGTTCAAGGTCCCCCCGGGGCTCATGAAGACGGCGGGGTCCTGCGCCCGGACCATTTTTTTGCCGTTGGCGTAGAGGTCGAGGAAGATGAACAGGATCAGGGCGGTTTTGAGCGCCGGTCTCGCTCCGGATATCCTGCGGTTCCAGGCAAAAGCGGCCGAGACGGTCATGAGGAAAAAGAAGAGAAAATAGAACCTTGCGGGGACGCGGAAGGGAGAGAACACCTTCCAGATCAAAGCATAGAGCATGGAGTTCTTTCCCATCGCAAATACCAGGAAAGTGAGCGCCAAGGATGCCATGAAATATTTTTTCTCTTTAAAGCGGTCCCAGAAACCCAGAAGAGCCAATCCCAGGGGCAACAGCCCGAAGTAAAGGGCATAGGTCTCAAAATAGACGGAAGCGTGTTTCCCGTCGATGAATGTCCCTTGAACGGGATTTCCGAAAAAATCTGGAAGGATCAGCGTCGCCAAGGATCTCCACTCCAGGGAATAGGAGGAGGCGAATTCATAGACCGCCTCGAGGCCGAGGACGGACGGTATCATGGCGCGGAAGGAACGCAGCGAAAAGATGAGCGTGGGCAGGGCCTGGACCATGGCGATGCCCGCCAAAAGCGCGAGCGACGCCAAGGCGGGTCCCCGCGAAGGACCGGCCCCGCCCGGACGCATGGCCCGCCACACCCAAACGCAGGCGATGAAGACCATCGAGAGGAGCCATATCTGGAGATGACCGGAAAAGAACATCATGGAAGCGGCCATGGCGGCCAGAGGCCGGCAAGACGGCCGGAGCAGCAGGACGAGGATGAAGCAGAACCAGGAATAGCCCGAAAGATGGATGATGTGCCCCGCGGAGAACTTGGCCAGGAAGAACATGGAGAATCCCCATGCCAGGGCCCCGGTCAGGGAGGCCGTGCGGGCGAGGCAGAGGGCGCGCAGGAGCAGGAACATCCCCAGAGCGTTCAAGAACAGGTGGAAAGCGGCGAACCAGCCGCTGGCGGCGGCCGCCGGGAAAAAATAGAAAAGAAGCGTCCCGGGATAAAAAAGCGAGGACTGGGGCGATGCCAGAAAAGGACTGCCGGAGAAGATGTAGGGGTTCCAAAGGGGGACTTGGCCCCCCTGCAGGGTCTCCGCGGCGAAGTGCCTGAAAGGCAGGACATACTGGTAGAGGTCGCCGAAATTCCCGGGCACCCACCCTTTGATGAGGAACGGGCCGCAGAACAAGAGCACGGCGGCAAGAAGAAGGGTCATAAGAGCATGAATCCGAGGAGGGCGGTGAGGCCGGCCAGGAAAAGTGCGACGCCGAGCTTCCAGGAGCCGGAGCTATACGCGATATGGAGATGGTGCGCGCCGGGCGCGAGTTCCGCGGTCAAAAAATCCTGAAGGATCGAAGGAGGGTCACCGCCCGCTTCGTGCGCCCCGTGCTCCCGGCAGTAGACCGTCCAGCCGGGATACCTGGGGATGTGCGTGATCAACAGGGATCTTTCCGGCAGGTCGAAAGCCGCTTCTTGCCGGTCGTTTTCCATCCTCACGGCTGTGGCCGGCAGGACTTTTCCGGAGCCATCCAGCGCGAAGATCTCCCCCAAGGCCTCGAGGTTCCTGTAGACCTTCAGGCCTTCGTCCCCGCTCACAAGTTCCCACCCCTTGCCGGGGTCTTCTTCCGACAGGAAATGGGTCAGGTTCAACAGGTTCATCCCGGGGATCAGCTCGTCGAAAGACCTGCCGCGGAATCTCATCCAGAGGTTCTTATAGCCGGCCAGCGCAAGCGGTTCGCCCGAAGGGTTCAAGGTGCGGATGCGGTAGGGAAGGTTGGTCAGATCGAACAGGAAAGCCCGGAACTTCATGGCCGCAGCGGCGGAGGTGACGCCCGGGAGGCGCCTCGTCATCTCGACTTTGGGCGAAAGGAGCGCCGTTCCGGGCCGGTCCATCTGGATCGCCCTGACATTGGCGAACGTCGCCTGGAAGTAGCTCGAATGGATGGTGGCGTGGATCTGGCTGCTGTAGGCCTGGAGCTCGAATATCAAAGCCGCCGACGCGATAAGGGCCAGAGGGTTTTTACCCAGGGCGCGCAGCCCGAGGAGCGACAGGAGACAGGCGGAGGCCACCGTCCAGTAGAGCGCGACGGGCGGATAGCGGAACCAGGGGACATGTCCCCCCATGGACCAGAGCGCGCCCAGGACAAAGAATGTCCCCGAGAATAAAAAAAGCCGGGTCCTCATCCGCGCCAAGGAACTCAATATCAGGACTGTGCCCGAAAACCCCCACCAGGCGCTCCAGATCCAGAAATATTTTTCTCCGGTGAACTGGTCCTTGTGGACGGACATGAAAAGCGGGGAAACGAGCCCGGCCAGGGACCGCGCCGTCAGGGAATATCGGGTGGCGTCACTCGCCTCGATGCCCGCGCCGCTTCGGATGGAATGCCGCCAAAGCTCCATCATGGGGACCCCCAAGGGAGCGCTCAAGAGCAGGAATATCAGGAAACCCAAGGCCAGGGTCTTGGCGGAGGCCGCGCGCGGATGACGGACAAGGCAGAAGGCCGAGACCATCACGGCCTGCATCAGGAATATCTGGGGAAACCCGGACAGGAATGAAAGCGTGGAGCTGACGGCGATGCCCGCCATGGAGAGCGACGGGCTCCGCTCGATGTCCGAGACGAAGAGGAGGCACCAGGGCAGCCAGATCACGCACCCCGCGATGCTCAGGAACTCGAGGCGAGTCAAAAGATAGCCGTTGTAGGCCCAGAGGACGGAGACGGCGAAAGAAGCCGCGCGGGAGAACCCGAGCTTCCTCCCCAGCATGAAGAATCCGAGCGAGGCCAGGGCATAGTGCAGTCCGTGGAACATCTTGAGCGCGGGAACGAATCCCCAGATGTAGAACAGTACGGTGCCCGGGTAGAGGACGGAGGACTGCCCGTTGGCGAGCAAAGGCATTCCCCCCATCTGATAGGAGTTCCAGAGGGGCATCTCCCCCGTTTGCATGAACTGGGCGGAGAGGGCTCTCCAGGGGTGGAACAAGTAGGTCAAGTCCCTCATGAAAAATGTCTGGGACGAGGTCAGCGTCCCTGAAAGGAAAAAGAAGGGAAGCAGGATGAACAGTCCGCAGAGTTTCAGGTCTTGGCGAGCCACAGGCCTCCTTGCCAGGCGATGAGAGAGGATATCACGAAAATCGAGGCAAAAACAAGACGGGACCGGAGCGGGGTCAGCGAATGAGGTATCAAGGTGAAGGGTTTTGAGCCCAGGGCGGAGAGGAGGACAAGGAAGAGGAAGATGCCGGGGATGTTCAACGTGAAATCGGCGCAGCCGTGAAAGAGGAGCGTGAGCGCGGCTCCGAGAAGGAGCGGGTCTTCGATGGCGGAGACCATGTTCTTGATCAGGAGCGCCAGAAGGAGGAAGGCCGGGATCCCGGTCTCCACGGTCCCTTGAAGGATGAAGCTGTGGGCGAAAGCGGACCTCAAGCCGGGGTCCGCGAAAGGCCGGGACGCCGTCTCGAAAGAGCCGGGCCCGAAACCCAGCCACGGCGCTTGGGAGATCATTTTGAAGCACTCGCCCCACCAGTCAAGGCGGTTGGCGACGGAGTCCTTCATCCACGGGCTTCGCATGACGACCCCCGCGCCGAAGGCCAGGGCGGCCGCGCCCGCGGCAACGGACAAAGCCGGCCTCATTTTCCCTCTGACGACGATGAGGGCCAGGCCGAGGGAAAGGGCCGCCAGAGCGGATTGGGTTACGAAAAGCACGGCAGCGCAGGCCGAGATGAGGGCTCCCGCCGCGATCTTCGATCTCTTGAGCAGGCCGAGTCCGAAAAAAACTCCTGCCGCCGTGAAGGAAGCCATCACGTTGTCATTGACGAACAGCTGCGTGCGGTCATAGGAACTGACGCGGCCGCCCGCGGCGAACGCCCCCAGGAAAAGGAGCGCCGCGATCCCCATAGTCCAGCGGACGCAGTCCGAGAGCGCCTGCTTGTACGGGTCCGAGAGCTGCCGGACCGCGGCGTAGAGAGCCGCCGCGCTCGATATGAAAAGGACCTGCTGTTTTGCCGCGGGAGTCGGAGCGGAAAGCCCCATCGAGGCGATGACCAGGGTCGTGAAACCGGCCAGGATGAAGGGAAACCCCGGAACGGGGCGGACTCCGGCGGAGAGGTTCCTGTAGGCGACGAGGTTGAATACCGCCCAGCCCGCCGCGAGCAGGAACAAGACTGTGACGGGATCCCAGAAGAACCGGGTCAAGGGGATCAGGACGATGACGCAGCCCGCGCCAAAGGCCGGGAGGGTTTCGGAGAAGCTGTTCTGGCGAATGGGCTTTTAAGTTCAGTACGGGATGATCTTGGGAGTGACGAACACCAGGAGTTCGGCCCGGCTCTTGGAGACCGTCGTCTTTTTGAAGAGGTGGCCCAACAGGGGGATGCTCCCCAGCACCGGGATGTAGGATTTGTTGTCGC
>MGUS01000017.1 GCA_001800085.1 Elusimicrobia bacterium RIFCSPLOWO2_01_FULL_60_11
GCTCGTGGCGGCCGTGGACATCGTCAATTCGCCGACCTATTCCCTCGACCTGGCGCGCGCCCTCGCCTACCTGATCAAGACCCACGCTTACGGCGATTACCACATCGTCAACGAAGGCCACTGCGACCGCTACGAGCTCTCCAGATTCATCGCCGAATCGCTGGGAGCCAAGACCGGATTCATCAAGAAAGGGACGCAAAGATCTTTGAAACTGGCCGCTCCCAGGCCCGGATACAGCCCCATGGACAATTTTTTCTGGAACCTGCAGGGATTCCCCAAGATGCGGCCCTGGCAGGAAGCCGTCGTCAGCTTTTTAGAAGGACTACCTGAATAGAGAGGAACTGAGATAAAAATGAATATCTGCATGATCGGGACTGGATACGTGGGATTGGTGACCGGCGCCTGCTTTGCCGAGCTCGGATACAAGGTGACTTGCGTGGACAACGACCCGCGCAAGATCGGCATGCTAAAGATTGGCGAGATGCCCATCTATGAGCCGGGGCTGGAGAAGCTGGTGCGCAAGAACGTGGCCGCGAAAAGGCTCTTCTTCTCGATGTCCATCGCCGACGCCATCCAGAACGCCGATTTCGCCTTCATCGCGGTGGGAACGCCGCCCCGCTCGGACGGCTCCGCCGACCTCTCCTATGTGGAGAACGTGGCCCGCGAGATCGCCACTCACATGAAGAAATACCTGGTCATCGTGGAGAAATCCACGGTGCCCGTGGAGACCTGCGAGTGGGTGAAGAAGACCGTGACCAAGTTCAACCGCAAAAAAGTCCCCTTCGACGTGGTCTCCAACCCGGAGTTCCTGCGCGAGGGGACCGCGGTCCATGACTTCTCAAAACCCGACCGCGTCATCGTGGGCGTGGAGTCCGAGAGGGCCAAGAAAGCGATGGCGCGTCTCTACGCCCCGCTCAGATGCCCCATCGTGTTCACGGATACCAAGAGCGCCGAGATCATCAAGCACGCTTCCAATTCTTTCCTGGCCACCAAGATCTCCTACATCAATTCCGTGGCCCGAATCTGCGAAAAAGTGGGGGCCAACGTGGAGCAAGTGGCGCAGGGCATGGGGTTCGACCCCCGCATCGGGCGGTCCTTCCTCAACGCCGGCTGCGGATTCGGCGGTTTCTGCTTCCCCAAGGACCTGGAGGCCTTCCTCTGGATATCCAAAAAGCTCGGGGCGGATTTCGAGATGCTGGAGTCCGTGAAAAAAGTGAACGAGGAGCAGATGATCCATTTCGTGAGGAAGATCGAGGAATCCCTCTGGATCGTCTCGGGCAAGACCGTGGGCATCCTGGGCCTGGCCTTCAAGCCCCACACGGACGACATGCGCTTCGCGCCTTCCATCGACATCATCCGCATGCTCCAGGAGCGGGGCGCGAAGATCCAGGCCTACGACCCCATCAGCATGCCCAACGCCAAGAAAGTCCTGCAGAACGTGGCACTCAAGGATTCCATCTATGAGGCGGCCAGGGGCGCGGACGCCCTCGTCATCGTCACGGAATGGCCGCAGTTCAAGAAGATGGACTTAAAAAAGATCAAGAAGCTCCTCACGCACCCCACCATCGTCGACGGCCGCAACCTTTTCGATCCGGAAGCCATGAAGAAGCTGGGCTTCCACTACGCCTCGGTCGGAAGGAAGCCGGTATAACCCCATGCGCGTACTGATAACAGGCGGAGCGGGGTTCCTGGGAAGCCACCTCTGCGAGCACCTGCTCGGGAAAGGCCACACGGTGGTCTGCATGGACAACCTTGTGACGGGGAGCCTGGACAACATCCGCCACCTCTTCGGCGGGAACCGCTTCTTCTTCGTCAAGCAGGATGTGACCCAGTTCATCCATTACCCGGGCAAGATCGACGCGGTCATGCATTTCGCGAGCCCCGCGAGCCCCGTGGATTATCTCAAGATCCCCATCCCCACGCTCAAGGTGGGCTCCTTGGGCACCCACAAGACCCTGGGCTTGGCGAAGGAGAAGAAAGCCATCTTCATGATCGCTTCCACTTCCGAGGTCTACGGCGACCCCCTCATCAACCCCCAGCACGAGAAGTATTGGGGGAACGTCAACCCCGTGGGCCCGCGCGGCGTCTATGACGAAGCCAAGCGCTTCGCCGAGGCCATGACCATGGCCTACCACCGCGTGCACAACATACCGGTGCGCATCTTGAGGATTTTCAACACCTACGGGCCCCGCATGCGCCTCCACGACGGGCGCGCCGTCCCCAACTTCATCACGCAGGCGCTCAACAACAAGCCCATCACGGTCTACGGCGACGGCTCCCAGACGCGGAGTTTGTGCTATGTGGACGATCTGATCCGCGGGATCTACAAGCTTCTCCTCTCGAACATCAACGAACCCGTCAACATCGGCAACCCCGAAGAGATCACCCTGCTGGAGCTGGCCCAGACCGTCAAGGCCCTGACCCAGTCCCGCAGCAGGATCGTCTTCAAGTCCCTGCCGGTGGACGACCCCAAGGTGCGCTGCCCGGACATCACTCTCGCGAAAAAACTCCTTAAGTGGCAACCGCAGATCGGCCTGAAACAGGGACTCTCCAAGACCATCCCCTATTTCAGAAAGGCGTTGGACAAATAATGTCCTACAGCGCGAAGTACCTCGAGGAAGCGGTCCGGATCATCGGGAAGCTCGACCCGGCGCGGATCGAAGCCATGGCCGAGGGCCTCTCGCAAGTCCATGCGGGCGGGGGGCGGCTCTTTTTCCTGGGCGTGGGCGGGAGCGCGGCCAACGCGTCGCACGCGGTGAACGATTTCCGGAAGATCTGCGGCATGGAGGCCTACGCGCCCACCGACAACGTGAGCGAGCTGACGGCCCGCATCAACGACGACGGCTGGGAATCCGTTTTCACGAACTGGCTCAAAGGCAGCCGGCTCTCCAAGAAAGACGGCGTGTTCGTATTCTCCGTGGGCGGGGGCAACGCCGAAAAGAACATCAGCGGGAACCTGGTGCACGCTCTCAAATTCTCCAAGTCCGTGGGATGCAGGATATTCGGCATCGTGGGGCGGGACGGGGGGTTCACCGCCAAATCCGCCGAGCATTGCCTCATCGTGCCCACGGTCAACCCCGAGACCGTCACCCCCCACGCCGAGGCGTTCCAGGCCGTGCTCTGGCACCTGATCGTGTCGCACCCGAAATTAAAAGCCAATGAGATGAAATGGGAGTCGATCAAATGATGAAATTATTGGATTTAAAAATAAAGATATTCGCCGACGGGGCCAACAAGGACGACATGCTCGCGGCCTACCGCGCGGGCTCCGTGGACGGCTTCACCACCAACCCCTCTTTGATGAGGAAGGCCGGGGTCACCGATTACGAGAAGTTCGCCAAGGAAGTCCTCTCCGTTATCAAGGACGTCTCCATCTCTTTCGAAGTGTTCTCGGACGAGTTCGACGCCATGGAGCGGGAAGCCCGCAAGATCGCCTCCTGGGCCAGGAACATCCACGTCAAGATCCCGGTCCAGAACACGAAGGGCCAGTTCTCGGGACCGCTCATCAAGAAACTCCACGGCGAAGGCATCCCCTTGAACGTCACGGCCATCCTCACGGTGGACCAGGTCCGGAAAGTGGCGCAGAACCTGCGGGGCGACGTGCCCTCCATCGTCTCCGTCTTCGCCGGCCGCATCGCCGACACCGGCGTGGACCCCATCCCCGCCATGAAAGAGTGCGCGGCCGTCTTAAAACCCCTGCCCAAGTGCGAGCTCCTCTGGGCCAGCTCCCGCGAAGTCCTGAACATCATCCAGGCCGAACAATGCGGCTGCCACATCATCACGGTGACCCAAGACATCATCAAGAAGCTCTCCATGCTCGGCAAAAACCTGGCGGAACTGTCCCTGGACACGGTCAAGATGTTCTTCGAGGACAGCACCAAGTCGGGATTCAAGATTTGAACATCCTCGTCACGGGGGTCGCCGGTTTCATCGGCAGCAACCTGGCCGACCGATTGCTCTCGGAAGGCCACCCAGTCGCGGGGCTGGATAACCTGGCCTACGGCGTGAAGGAGCAGATCCCGGATGGCGTTAAATTTCACAAGGGGGACGTCCGCTCCAAGGACATCTACCCGCATTTCAAGGGCGTGGACGCCGTCTTCCACCTGGCCGCCAAGAACTGCATCGCCGACTGCCAGGCCGACCCCGTGGAGACCGCCGACATCAATGTGACGGGCACCGTCAACGTCCTCGAGGCCTGCAGGCGCGCCGGGGTCAAAAAAGTCGTCTACGCCGAGTCCTCGGCCATCTACGAGGGGAGCAAGAAGTATCCCACGCCGGAGGAGGACGAGCACGCGGAGAGTTTTTACGCGGCGAGCAAGCTGGCTGAAAAACATTTCGCCGAAGCTTATGCCCGGTTCCACGGCATGAACCTGACCGCCTTGAGATATTTCTGCGTCTATGGGCCCAGGCAGGACTACAGGAGGAGCATCCCGCCCGTGATGAGCGCCTTCATCCTCAAGCTCTTGAAGGGCGAACGCCCCGTCATCTACGGGGACGGCAGGAAGCGCAGGGATTTCATCTATGTGGACGACGTGAACGATTTCCATGTCCAATGTTTGAAGGACCCTAAAACCAACGGCGGGACTTTCAACCTGGGCAGCGGAGAAAATCATTCCGTGCAGGATATTTTCGAGGCGGTGGAAGGCCTGTTGAAGACCGGTATCAAGCCGGAACACAGGCCCGACCTGCCCGGGGAATCACAGATCACTTTGGCCGATATCTCCAGAGCCAAGGCCTTGGGGTGGAAGCCCAAGACGACATTGGCGCAGGGCCTTCAAAAATCCGTCGAATTCATAAAGAAACATGTCCTTCAAAGCTCTGATATTAGCCGCCGGTAAGAGCACGCGCATCGCCCAAACGGCCGGGGGCATCCCCAAGCCGCTCCTCCCGATCAAGGGCGAGCCCGTGCTGGTGCACAATCTGAAGCTCCTTAAAAAACACGGCGTGAAAGAGGCCTGGATCAACCTGCATTTCATGGCCGACGCCGTGCGCGAATGCGTCGGGGACGGAAGCCGGTGGGGAGTCGCGGTCCGCTATTGGCATGAGCGGGAGATCCTGGGCACGGCCGGCGCGCTCAAGAACCTGGAAAGGGAATTCAAGGACGGCGCGCACTACGTCGTCTACGGCGATAACTACACGGACTGCGACCTGACGGAGATGATGGAACAGCATAAGAAGAAAGATGCCGCCGCCACGGTCGCGGTCTTCGACCCCGCCAAGAACCCCAACAGCGGCATCGCCGGAGGGAAGATCAAAGTCGGCACGGAGGGTTCCATCGAGGAATTCAATGAGGGCGGCAAAGACGGGAACTGGGTGAACGCGGGCATCTACGCTTTGGAGCCCTCCGTCATGGACATCATCCCCAAAGGATTCTCGGATTTCGGCAAGGACGTTTTCCCGGCCCTGCTCAAGAACAAAAAAAAGATACAGGCCTATCCCATCAAGGGCTTCTGCTTCGCGGTGGACACGCCCGAATCCTATGAGCGCGCACAGGCCTTGAACAAATGATCATCACCCGCACTCCATTCCGCGTGACTCTGGGCGGAGGCGGCACGGA
>MGUS01000018.1:0-3537 GCA_001800085.1 Elusimicrobia bacterium RIFCSPLOWO2_01_FULL_60_11
CATGTGGTATGCTCGCATCCTCCAACCGTATGGATCGTCACGGCTTATGACCCGGACCCGAAAGAGTGGATCAACCACAAGGTCAGACGGGAGGTGAAATAAAATGAAATGTCAGGTCTGTTCAGGTAAAATGGGAGTCAAAAGGATCAACCACGATGTGTGGGTGAACCGCAAGCTTTTTGTCGTTCAGGATGTTCCCGCGGAGGTCTGCGAGCGATGCGGGGAAACCGTTTTCACGCCGCAGATCACTGAAAGAATCCTATCCACATTAAGGCGTTCCGACAGTCCCAAAAAAACCCTCAAAGTCCCCGTTCTGCGTCTCAGGCCAGCGGTCTAACTCAATTCGAGCTTTTCCCTCCGGGCGTCCGCGCTGAGATAAAAAAACCATGAACAGTATCACTGTCATAAAAATCGGCGGGAGTTTGCTCGAAGCGGGGAATTTTGAGAAACTCGTGAAGGCGCTCGCGCCCAAATTGAAAAAACAGAGGGCCGTCATCGTGCACGGGGGCGGCAAGGAAGTGACGGATTTGGCCGCTAAGCTCGGGTTGAAGAGTAGGTTTGTAAAGGGGAGGAGATTCACCGATGACGCCATGATGTCCGTGGTGGAAATGGTCCTCTCGGGCAAGGTCAACCCTCATCTTGTGGGGTGCCTGAACGCCTTGGGAGTGCGCGCCGTGGGGCTTTCCGGCAGGGACGGCGGCATCGTCCGCGCCAAAAAAGTTCCAGGATTGGGGCGCGTGGGTCTGCCCTCCAAAATAAAGACTCAACCCATCCAAAGGATGCTTTCTCACGGGGACATCCCCGTCTTCTCTTCCATCGCTTCCGACGGCAAGGGCGGGGCGCTGAACGTGAACGCGGATGAGATGGCCTGCGCTCTCGCCATGGCCTTGAAGGCAAGGCGCCTTATCCTCTTCACCGATGTGCCCGGCATCCTCGATTCTTCAAAAAAGACGCTCCACCGCATCAGCGAAAAAAGCGCGGCGGACTTGATCCGCAGGGGCGTCATCACGGGCGGCATGATCCCCAAGGTCCGCGCGGCATTGGCTGCTTTGAAGAAAGGTGTGAAGGAAATCCTGATTTTGGAAGGCAAGCTTCCGCTCGCCAAGGCGCAAGGGACGTCCGTTGTGCGGTCTTAGCGGCATCTACCGCTGGGACGGCAAAGCCATCCCGCGGGAGCAGTTGAAGCGCATGACGGACACGCTCCATCACCGCGGGCCGGACGACGAAGGGTTCTTCACCACGGTCGAGCCGCAGGTCAACGTGGGCCTCGGGTTCCGCCGCCTCTCCATCATCGACTTGTCCGGCGGCCACCAGCCCATGACCACGGCGGAAGGCCGCTGCCACATCGTCTTCAACGGCGAGATCTATAATTTTCAGGAATTGCGCTCGGACTTGGAGAAGCGCGGGCGCAGGTTCCTGACGCGCTCGGATACGGAGGTCATCCTCCACCTCTATGAGCTCTACGGGCCCGACTGTGTGGCGCACCTGCGCGGCATGTTCGCCTTCGCCATATGGGACTCCAAGAATAAGTCCATTTTCCTCGCGCGGGACCGCATCGGCAAAAAGCCGCTCTACTACGCCATCCAGGGCAGATCCATCATCTTCGCCTCCGAGATCAAGGCCATCCACGCTTGCGGCGAGGTCGAGAAAAGGATCCGCATGGAATCCGTGCCCCTCTACCTCACCTATCAATTCATTCCGGACCCCCGCACCATATTTGAGAACATATTCCGCCTGCCGCCCGCCCACACTCTCCTGCTGGACGCCACGGGGAACGCCCATATCAGCCAGTACTGGACCCTCCACAGGACGCCCAAGCACGAGATGAGTTTGCCGGACCTGGAGCGGGAGACCGTGGCCCAACTCCGCGAGGCCACAAAGATCCGCCTGATCTCGGATGTTCCCCTGGGTGCGTTCTTATCGGGCGGCATCGATTCGAGCGCCGTGGTGGGCTGGATGGCCGAGGCCATGAAAGAGCCGGTCAAGACCTTCTCCATCGGTTTTGAGGAGGACGACTTTTCCGAGCTCCAGTACGCCCGCTTGGTGGCCGAGAGGTTCAAGACGGACCACCATGAGTTCATCGTCAAGCCAAATACCGTGGACATCCTGCCGAAACTGGCCTGGCACTACGACCAGCCCTTCGCCGACCCTTCCGCGCTGCCCTCGTACTATGTGGCGCAGGAGACGCGCAAGCACGTGACCGTGGCCCTGAACGGTGACGGGGGCGACGAGGCCTTCGGCGGCTATCTGCGCTACCAGGCCGACCGCATCTTCATGGCTTTCGCAAAGGCGCCCCGTCCTTTGCGCAAGTCCCTCGCCTGGGCCGTCGCGCAGTTTCCCGCCGAGATGCAGTCGAGCCGGATCGTGCGGCGCATCCTGCGGGCGGGGTCGGCCATGGGGGCGGAGCCGCTCGAGTTCAATTTCCGGCTATTCAGTTATTTCGACCAGGATTCCCTGATGGACCTGGCCGACGGCCCGCTCCTCGACCGCGCCGGCGGGGAAAATGTGTATAATTATTTCTCCGCCCTCTACGGGGACACCGACTCGGAGGACCTGATGGACCGCATCTTGTCCTGCGACGCGGAAGGGTACCTGCCGGGCTGTCTCCTGGTCAAGATGGACATCGCCTCCATGGCCAATTCTCTGGAAGCGCGCTCGCCCTTTCTGGACCACAAGGTGATGGAGTTCGCGGCGAAGATCCGCTCCCGCGACAAGGTGCGGATGACGGGGGGCAAGTGGATATTGAAGCGCGCTCTGAAAGGTTTTCTGCCCGATGTCATCCTGAACCGGCGCAAGATGGGGTTCGGCGTTCCCCTGGCCAAGTGGTTCAAGGGTCCTCTGGCGGGGTTCTTGGAAGAGACGATATTGAGCCCCAGGGCGTCGCAAAGGGGATATTTTAAAATGGGCAAGGTGAGGAATATGGTGGAAGAGCACAAGCAGGGGCGGCGGGACCACGGCTACAAGCTCTGGGCGCTCCTCATGTTCGAGCTTTGGCACCGCAGCGCCATGGACGGCAACTGACATGCGCCCCGTTTCCGTGGTGAAGAACTACATCCCCCATGCCGAGGGCTCCTGCCTGATCTCGATGGGCAAGACCAAGGTTCTTTGCGTGGCCACGGTGGAGGACAAGGTGCCTCCGCACGCCGAGGAAAAGGGCACGGGCTGGGTGACCGCCGAATACGCCATGCTGCCCCGCGCGGGAGGACGGCGCACTTCGCGGGGCAAGGCCGCCAACGGAGGCCGCGCCCAGGAGATCTCCCGCCTGATCGGCCGCTCCCTGAGAGGCGTCGTGGACCTGGTAAAACTCGGCAAGCGGAGCGTCGCCATCGATTGCGACGTCATCCAGGCCGACGGCGGCACGCGCACGGCTTCCATCAACGGGGGCATGATCGCCCTGGCGCTCGCTTTGAAGCGTTTGAAGCGGGACGGGGCGCTTGCGGGATCGCCCTTGAAAGGCCTGGTGGCCGCCGTGAGCGTCGGGGTCTTCAAAGGGAGACCGGTCCTTGATCTGGATTATGAAAAAGACAGCGAGGCCGA
>MGUS01000018.1:3543-4734 GCA_001800085.1 Elusimicrobia bacterium RIFCSPLOWO2_01_FULL_60_11
CATCAATGTGGTGATGACGGACAAGGGCGGGTTCGTGGAGATCCAGGGCACGGCCGAAAAAGAGCCCTTCAGCGAAAAAGAATTCTCGGCGCTCCTGCGCCTGGCGCGGGGCGGCATACGCCAGATCATCCGGATCCAGAAAAAAGCCATCGGGCCCCTGTGAAGATATCCATCGTCCTCCTTCTGGCCTCGATCACCCTCTCCGGCTGCTCCATCAAACTCACCGCCCTGCGGGCCACGGCGGATATCCTGGACACGGGGGTGACCGCGCTCTATGAAGAAACGGACGCCGCCTACGCCCGCGAATCCATGGCCGGCCACTTGAAGCTCATGGAGGCGCTCTTAAAGAACGATCCGAAAAACAAGAAGATCCTCTTGAACCTTGCTCGGGGGTTCGGCGGCTACGCTTTCCTCTTCATCGAAGACGAAGACCCGGCCCGCGCGAGATATTTCTACAGGAAAGGCTGGGACTACGGGCGCCGCCTGCTCTCGGCGGGAGCGGACGACGCCCCGGCACTTTTTTGGACGGCCTACTGCTGGGGCGGCTGGGCCTCCTTGAGTTTGGACGACCCCGAAGCCGTCGCGGACCTGCCCAAAGTGGAGGCGCTGGTGAAAAAGGCCGAAGAGCTCCGTCCGGGTTATTTCTACGGCGGCCCCGACCTGCTCTTGGGGGCCACTTACGCCTCCCGCCCCAAGATGTTCGGCGGCGATTTGAAGAGATCCGAAGGATATTTTGAGAACGCGGTTAAAAATTCATCCGGCAAATTCCTGATGGCCCGGTTCCTCTACGCCAAATACCAGGCCGTACCCGCGCAGGACCGGGAGAAGTTCCGCTCGCTGCTCGAATCCGTCATCTCCGCGCCGGACGGCCTCCTGCCCGAGCAGGGACTTTCCAATAAGATCGCCAAAGAGAAGGCCAAAAAACTTCTGAAAAAAATAGATGAATTGTTTTAGTTTAAATCGTCATGCCCGTGAAAACGGGCATCCAAGGAACTGGATTCCCGCTTTCGCGGGAATGACAATTCTTTGTTTATTCTTATTCAGCGGAGCCGTGTTCGCCGGAGCCGTCATCAAGTTCGCCACCCTGGCCCCCGAAGGCAGCTCCTGGATGAAGGTCATGCGGGAATGGGACGCGGAGCTCGCGCAGAAGACCGGCGGGGAGCTCAAGTTCAGGTTCTACGCGGGCGGGAT
>MGUS01000018.1:4750-15385 GCA_001800085.1 Elusimicrobia bacterium RIFCSPLOWO2_01_FULL_60_11
AGCTCCATTCGGCGGGGTTCACGGGCGTGGGACTGGGCGAGATCGCCCCCGAAGTGCGCATCCTGGACGCGCCCTTCCTCTTCAAAGACGCGGGTGAGGTGGACCACGTTTACCGGGCCTTCGACAAGGAATTCCGGGGCGCTTTCGAGAAGAACGGCTACATCCTTCTCGGCTGGGCGGAAGTGGGCTTCATCTACTTATTCTCCAACACCCCCGTCAGAGGCCCGGACGACTTGAAAGGCGTCAAGATGTGGATGTGGGAGGGGGACCCCATCGCGGAGGCCTCGTTCAAGGCCATGGATGTCGACCCCATCCCCCTTTCCATCACGGACGTCATGACATCGCTCCAGACGGGCTTGATCGACGGCGTCTATTCATCGCCCATGGCCATCCTCGCGCTCCAGTGGTTCACCAAGGTCAAGTACATGAGCGATTTCCACCTGGCGGACGCCTCCGGAGCCGTCCTCATCTCCAAAAAATTCTTTGACGCGCTCCCCAAGGACCGGCAGGTCTTGCTGCTCTCGACGGGCCAAAAATACCTGACGCGCCTGACCGCGTCCAGCCGCGAGGAGAACCGTTCCGCCATCGAGGCCTTGAAGAAGAACGGCATCCAGATCACTTCGGTCATGTCCCCGGAGGACATCCGGAAGCACCAGGAGATGGGCAGGAAAGCCCGGCGGTCCCTGGCGGGCCGCCTCTACTCCGAAGACCTCTTGGACCGGGTCGAAAACTCGCTCCAGGAATTCCGCTCCAAGCATAAGTGACCCCGCTGGACCGCTGGTTAGTCCGCATCGAGAAGGCCGGCATCGTCCTGGCCCTTTCCGTCATGGTGGGGCTCTCCTTCCTGCAAGTCATCCTCCGCCTGTTCTTTTCCACCAGCTTGCTCTGGGCCGACACATTTTTAAGGCACCTGGTCTTGTGGGCGGGACTGCTCGGGGCTTGCGTGGCGGCGTCGCAAGGCGGCCACTTCGCCATCGATGTCTTGAAGAAGGTCCTGCCCGGAAGACTCTTGCGCCCCTTGTCCGCCCTCACGAACGCCCTGGCCGCGGCCATCCTCTTCGTCCTGTCCCGCTCGGCCTGGTCCTATTTCTTGGACGATCTTCAGACCGGGTCGGTCCTTTTCTCGCTGGGGACGCTGCAGGTTCCCTCCGCCTGGATGACCGTCATCATCCCCGCGGGATTCATCCTCCTGGCGGTCCATTTCACGCTCCGGATATCCTCAAAAGAGCCATGACCCTGCTTTTCATCGCGATGCTGGCCGTCCTCATGTTCCTCGGCCTGCCCGTTTTCACCGCCATCGGAGCGGGCACCCTGGCGGCATTCCATCGATCCGGCCTGGACCCCTCCCTGATCTTCGTCGAACTTTACCGGCTGGCTTCCCTGCCCGCGCTCATCGCCATCCCCCTCTTCACTTTCGCGGGCTATGTTCTGGCCGAGAGCAAGGCCCCTGCGCGCATCCTGAACCTTGCCAACGCTCTTTTCGGCTGGCTTCCGGGGGGCTTGGCCATCGCCACGCTCATATCCACGGCCCTGTTCACGGCCTTCACGGGCGCCTCGGGGGTCACCATCATCGCCCTGGGCGGCCTTATCTACCCCATGCTCCTCAAGGAAAATTACGATGAGGACTTTTCCCTCGGGCTTCTCACCACGACGGGGAGCCTGGGGCTTCTTTTCCCGCCTTCTCTCCCGATCATCCTTTACGGCCTGATCGCCCGGGTGAGCATCGACAAGCTCTTCATCGCGGGCCTGGCGCCCGGGCTTTTTCTCATCGCCATCCTCTCCGCCTACAGTCTGCTCCGCGGCCGGGGAAAGAACCGGCCTTCCGTTCCCTTCAGCCGCGCCGCTCTCCTAAAGAGCATGAAGGAAGCGGCATGGGAGATCCCTCTTCCCTTCCTCATCATCGGGGGCATCTACGCCGGGTTTTTCACGGCCACGGAAGCGGCGAGCATCATGGCCTTCTATGTGGTGGCCGCGGAATGCTTCATCTACCGCGACCTGTCCTTCACGAAGGATCTCCCCGGGGTCATGGTCAAGAGCATGGCGCTCGTGGGGGCCATCCTGGTGGTGATGGGCATGGCGCTCGGGCTGACCAATTATCTCATCGACGCGCAGATCCCCATGAAGATGTTCGACTGGGTGCACCGCTACATCTCGCAGAAATGGCTTTTCCTGGCGGGACTGAACGTCTTCCTGCTCATCATGAACATGATCGAGATGTTCTCCGCCATCATCATCGTGGTCCCCTTGATCGTGCCCGTGGCCCTCCAGTACGGGGTGGATCCGGTGCATCTGGGCATACTGTTCCTGCTGAACCTGGAGATCGGCTACATGACCGCGCCTTTTGGGCTCAATCTATTCCTCTCCTCCCTGCGCTTTGAAAAGCCCGTGACGAAGATCTACCGGGCGGCGTTCCCGTTCTGGCTCATCCTCCTGGCCGCCCTGGCGCTCGTCACCTATGTCCCGTCCTTGAGCCTGTTCCTGGTGCGGTGACCATGGGGAAGATCCTCGTGACGGGCGCGACGGGCTTTGTCGGCTACCACGTGGCCAAAAAGCTCGTTGAAGGGAAACGGGGGGAGGTCTTCTGCCTGGCCCGTCCCGGGAGCGAAAAAAAATTCTTAAAAAATCTGGGCGTGAACATCCTGGCCGGCGATCTCCGGGACCCTCAAAGTCTAAGCCGCGCCCTGGAGGGCGCCGAGGCGCTTTTCCACGTGGCCGCCGACTACCGCCTCTGGGCCAAGGACCCCGACGAGTTGATCGAGAGCAACGTACGGGGGACGCGCAACATCCTGGAAGCGGCGCGCGCCGCCAAGGTCAGAAGGACGGTCTACACTTCCAGCGTTTCGGCCGTCGGGAGGCCGGAACACGGGTCCGGAGATGAGTCGATGGACCCTGCCCCGGCGCACCTGATCGGGCCCTACAAGAAGTCCAAATACCTGGCAGAACTGGAAGCGAGGCGTTTCGCCCGCGAAGGGCAGGATGTCGTCATCGTCAACCCCTCGACGCCTGTGGGTTCGCACGATGTCAAGCCCACGCCCACGGGCAAGCTGATATTGGATTTCTTGAGGGGGAAGATGCCGGCCTATCTGGATACGGGGTTGAACCTGGTGGACGTGGAGGACGTGGCCGAAGGCCACCTGCTCGCCTGGGAAAAAGGAAAAGCGGGCGAGAGGTATATTTTAGGGAACAGGAACATGACTCTTAAGGAAATATTGGACATGCTCTCCAGGGTCTCCGGAAGGCCCGCCCCGGAATTCAAGATCCCCTACTGGGCCGCCTACGCGGCGGGCTTTTGCTCCACCGCCTGGGCCGGGATCTCCGGCCAGCCCCCGGGAATCCCCCTGGACGGCGTCAAGATGGCGCGGGAGACGATGTTCTACAGGTCCGACAAGGCGGTGCGGGAATTGGGCCTGCCGCAGACGCCTGTCGGGACGGCGCTGGAAAAAGCGGTCAGGTTCTTCAGGGATAACGGCTACTGCGGTTGAGAACTAGATTTTAAGGGGGTTTTTGAAAGGGGGTGCCACGGAAAACTGGGGCGGGTTGTCTTCGCGGATCCGGTCGAAGGCCGCGCGTTCGTCCACGATGAGGTGGTTGAAGGCATCCACCACGGTCTTGTCGAACTGGGTCCCGCTGTTCTTCCTGAATTCACCGATCACGGTGTCCATGTCCCAGGCCTCGTGGTAGTGCCTGCCGATCCACATGGTGTCGAACGCGTCCGCTACGGAAAGGATCCTGGCCCCCAGGGGGATGGCTTCGCCTTTCAGCCCGTCCGGATAGCCGGTGCCGTCCCATTTCTCATGGTGGTACTTGACGTATTCCTTGGCCTTTTTGAGTTCATGGATGGGTTCGATGATCTTCAGGGAAATGAGAGGATGCTCCTTGATGAGTTCATATTCTTCGATGGAGAGCCGCGAGGTCTTGGTGAGGACCGCGTCCGAGATGCCGATCTTGCCCACGTCGTGAAGGAGCCCCGCGATCATGACGTCCTGGACATCGGCCTCCCCGAGCTTCATCTTTTCCGCGATGCGGGTGCAGTATTTGGAGACGCGCTTGGAATGGCCCACGGTGTAGGGGTCCTTGGCTTCGATGGCGCGCACGATGGCTTCCACCGTGTTGAAATATAGTTTCTGGAGCGAGCGGTGCTTGCTCAGAAGGGCCGCGGTGCGGTTCTCGACCTTCTCTTCCAGATAAAGCTGATATTCCCGGTTCTCCAGTTCCAGGTGCACGCGCTCGAGCGCTTTCTGGATGCGGGGCAGGATGAGCTCGTTGCGGAAGGGCTTGGTGATGAAATCGAGGGCGCCCTTGCGCATGGCTTCCACGGCCAGGGTCAGGTTGGTGTCCGCCGAGATCACGAGGACCCCGATCTCCGGGTGGGTCTCCTGGATGTTCTCCATCAGCTCGATGCCGTCCATCAAGGGCATAAGGAGGTCCGTGAGGACAAGGGCGAAGGGCTTGTCCCCGTTCTTGTTCAGGTGCAGCAGGGCTTCCTGACCCGACTGGGCCGACTCGCAGGAGTACCCTTCCTGGGTGAGGGTCAACGTCAGAAGCTCCACCATGTCCCGGTCGTCGTCGACGACCAGGATCTTTTCCCTTCTAGGTTTAGTCATATTTGAGGGGCTAACCCTGATACTACCCCAAGAGGTCAATTTTGTCAATGACCCATTTTGTATAATACATCCCCATGAAGATAGGAATCCTCTCCGCCACCGTCTGGGAAGTCCGCCCCGCGATCCGTTCGCTCGGCCTGGCTCCGGCAGCGCCCGGCGTTTTTGATGGCGAAGCGGGAAAACACTCCGTTTCCCTGCGCTTGAGCGGCATGGGGCAGGAGAGGGCCCGCCGGGCCGCCCTCTCATTTTCCGGGTTCTCGCCCCGCCTCCTTATAGCCACGGGGTTCTGTGGCTCCCTGAAGGACCATGTGAAGCCCGGGGACCTGGTGCTGGACAGGGCCAAGTCGGACTCCAAATATGCCGATGCCCTCATCCAGACAGCGCGAAAACTCGATATTCCCTGCCATGCGGGGGCCATTTTCACATCCGGGCATATGGTGGTCCGGGCGCGGGACAAGCGGCGCCTGGGAACGGAGACGGGGGCCATCGGGGTGGACATGGAGAGCCAGGCGGTCGCCGAGGCCTTGAGGCGCAGGGGCATCTCCCTTCTTTTTGTCCGCGCCGTGAGCGACGGGGCGGACCAGGACCTGCCGGACGTGGGCGGGGTCCTCGCCGAGAACGGGCGGCTCCAGAAGGGGGCGCTCATGAAGATCCTGGCCAAACCCGGCCAGTGGGCGGACTTCGCGCGTCTTGGGTTGGGCTCCCGGAAAGCGGGGTCGAACCTGGCGCGGATCTTAAAGGAATTCATCGGGCATGTTTGACCGCGCGCGGATGCTGGGGATCGCGGTCTCCTGCGTGGTCCTTTCCGGGTGCTCCGTCCTCAACATGTTCGGCGGCAAGAAAGAAAAACCCGCGGTCCCCCGGGTCCTGGTGATGGGAGTGGAATGCGGCAACGCGGAAATCGGCGATTTGATCGCTAAAGGATTGCTCTCCAACGTCACCCCAAGCGTGGAATCCTTCGATTCGGCGGGCTTTGAAGTCCTGATATCATGCATCACTTTGAAACGAAGGGCGGAAGCCCCTGTGATAGATTTTTCCAGTTCCACTTTCTACGGTAAGCTGGAGAAGAGCCAGTATTTCCGGACCAAGATCAATTTAGAGGTGGACTTGGATTACGTGATCGTGGGAGAGGCGAAAGAAAAGAAGCTTTCCGACCTTGAAGAGGGTAACCTGGTCACGGCGCAGACCGCCGGCATCAAAATGCTCTCGCTTCACGATGGGAGTTTCCCCGTCAAAGCCGATTTCAAGCAGGGCATCTTCGAGATCGTGGCCCCCGACCGCATCGGTGCCAAACTCGCCGACAAGGTCAACAAATACTTGAAGACCGTCCGCAAAGCCGCCAAAAAAGAAGCCAAGGCCCTGCGGGGCAATTAGTCTCCCACCTTGACAATGCCCTTATATATGGTATAATAGGCAATATATATGACCCACCTCCTCCTTCATAAAAAGCGGATCCATGAGGATGGGGCCATAGAAGAAAGTATTGTGTGGATAGTGCCTAAGTCGTCCAAAAATCCGGATGGGGTTAGATATCGCTTGGCGTTCATTATTAAGGGCGCCAAGAAGCCATCGGTACTTTACGATAACCATCACCCGAAAGGCCACCACAAACATATAGGCCCAAATGAGATACCTTACGATTTTTCAAGTATTGAGCGGCTTCTGACTGATTTTGACAGGGATGTTGAGGAGGTTAAAATTCGATGAAAACCTTTGAAATTCAGATCCAAAGCAAAGCTGAGGCGGACAGAGAATTTATTGAGGCATTTAAGAACGCCCAGGCAGGAAAAAAAGTGCCCGCGAAAATCGGAGTTTACTTTACAAGCATTGAATCCGTGAGGAATCTACTTACAGAAAAAAGATTGGAGCTTCTTCACATGGTCAAGATGAAGCACCCGCATTCAATCTACCAGCTTGCGAAGCTAACTGGCCGTAATTTTAGGAATGTCTATGATGATGTGCAGGTGCTAAAGACATATGGCCTCATTCATCTGAACAAAGAAAGGCGGAAAAAGCAGAGGCCTAGCCACAGTATCTCTGTTCCCTATAGGGATATCAATATACATGCTTGGATTTAATTGAGATGACTACTCTTATAGAGTATGTCATTCCTATCATTGCGGGGTCAATCGGAATAATAATCGGCAATTGGCTGTCTCTTTTCATATTTTCCCCGGTGATGAAGATATGGAATACATTTTGTCCAGATTCCAAGGGAACTCAAGCCGGGATTAATAGCCTATATGTTTCCAGGATAGCAATGGGTATTGCAGTTGGATTGATATTTTCATTGCTACGGGTTTTTATAAACACTAATGCATTGACGCTGTTATTTGGCGGTTGGGTCCTTTTATTTTCTGAATCATTTAGTGAAGTTCAATTCCATGATATTCTTCATGGCGATGTATCAAAATATCATATGTTACGTTGGAAACTAAAGATTATACGACTCGTTTCTTATTTTGTAACCATACTCTTGTTCTTGCTATTCATTTTTCTAGTAACTGCTGCCGGAATTCTTCCTCAAAGCGTAACGCTTAAATTTGTCAGGTAAATTTTTGGTTGTAATGTATAGCCATTAAGATGGCTATGAGCGAGGGGAATACCATTTTTCGAAGACATTCGCGAAGGTCGTTAGTGAGGCATTTTTTCGTCATAGCTCCACGGGAGCGAAATGTGGGGCGACCAAGCCGACGGAGGAGGCTGTTCGCCCCAACTTGAGCTCCCCAAGAAAAAATGGCGAGCGTCCGCGCCCTGGCGGAGAAAAAGGGTATTCCCGAGCGGTTACTTCTGGCTGTATTCGCTCTTGTTCTTGGCTTCCAGAACGGCCTGAGCGGCCGCCAATCTCGCGATAGGGATCCTGTAGGGCGAGCAGGAAACATAGTTCAGTCCCGTCCGGTGGAAGAACTTGACGCTGGCCGGGTCCCCGCCGTGCTCACCGCAGATCCCCAGTTTCAAGTCCTTCTTGACCTTCCGGCCTTCCGTCGCGGCGATCTCGATGAGTTTGCCGATGCCTTCCTGGTCCAGCGTGAGGAACGGGTCTTCCTTTAAGATCTTCTCCACCAGATAAGTCGGGATGAACGAGCCCGAATCGTCCCTGGAATAACCGAACCCCATCTGCGTCAGGTCATTGGTCCCGAAGGAGAAGAAGTCCGCCTCCTCGGCGATCGCGCCGGCCGTGATAGCGGCGCGCGGCACTTCGATCATGGTGCCCACCAGGTAGTTGACCTTCACCCCGTAGGACTTCATGGTCTCGTTGGCCGCCTTGATGGCCAGGTCCTTCTGGTTCTTGAGTTCGGCCTTGGTGCCCACGAGCGGGATCATGATCTCAGGCACGATGCGGATCTTTTCCTTGGCCAGTTCGCAGGCGGCGCCGATGATGGCCTGCACCTGCATCTCCGTGATCTCGGGGTAGACGATGCCCAGGCGGCATCCCCTGTGGCCCAACATGGGGTTGAACTCGTGCAAGTCCTGGGACTTGGCCCAGATCTTGGCGGTGGGGATGCTGATCTTCTTGGACAGCTCTTCGGCGTCCTCCTGGGTCTTGGGCAGGAACTCGTGGAGCGGCGGGTCCAGGGTGCGGATGGTGACCGGGAACCCTCTCATCTCCCTGAACAGTCCCACAAAGTCCTCTTTCTGGAAAGGCAGCAGTTCGTCCAGGGCGCGCTTGCGCTCCACCACGTTCTCGGCCAATATCATCTTCTGCATGAGGGGGAGACGTTCCCCGTCGAAGAACATGTGCTCCGTGCGGCAGAGCCCGATGCCTTCGGCGCCCAGAGAACGGGCGGCTTTGGCGTCGCGGGGGACGTCGGCGTTGGCTCGGACTTTGAGTTTCCGCACGGCGTCGGCCCAGGTCATGAATTCCTTGAAATAGCGGAACAGTTCGGAGTCCTTCGGGTTCAATTCCCCGCGCAGGACGCGCACGACTTCGGAAGGGAGCGTGGGGATCTTGCCCACGAACACTTCGCCGGTGAACCCGTCGATGGAAAGGTGTTCGCCCTCTTTCACGTTATGCCCATCCACGGCCATGGTTCCGGCGTGTTCGTCTATCCGCAAAGCGCTGCAGCCCACGATGCAGGGCTTGCCCATGCCGCGGGCCACAACGGCCGCGTGGCTGGTGCGCCCGCCGATGGCGGTCAAGATCCCCTGGGCTGCGTCCATGCCTTCGATGTCGTCCGGGTTGGTCTCCGGACGCACCAGGAGGGCGGGGCCTTCCTTGGCCAGGGCCACCGCGCGCTCGGCGCTGAAAGCCACGGCACCGCTCGCGGCGCCGGGGCCCGCGTTGATGCCCTTGGCCACCAGGACGGCTTTTTTCTTTTCGCGCTCATCGAACACGGGGGCCAGGAGTTGGGAAAGCTGGTCCGGCTCCACGCGCAGGATGGCTTCGTCTTTGGTGATCAGCTTTTCGTGCACCATGTCCACCGCGATCTTGACCGCGGCCAGTCCCGTGCGCTTTCCCGTGCGGGTCTGGAGCATGAAGAGTTTCTCGTCTTCGATGGTGAACTCGAAATCCTGGACGTCCCGGTAGTGCTTCTCAAGCTTGGAGGTGATCTGCCAAAGCTGCTTGTAGCAGGCCGGGATCTCCTTTTCCAGCTCTTTGAGCGGCTTGGGCGTGCGGACGCCGGCCACCACGTCCTCGCCCTGGGCGTTGGTCAGGTATTCTCCGAAGAATTCCTTGTCCCCGTTGGACGGGTTGCGCGTGAACCCCACGCCGGTGCCGGAGCGGTCGCCGGTGTTGCCGAAGACCATCTCCTGGACGTTGACGGCGGTGCCCAGTTCCTCCGAGATGCGGTTCATGCGCCGGTAGGAGATGGCGCGGTCGTTCATCCAGGACTTGAAAACGGCGTCGCGGGCCGACACCAGCTGTTTCCAGCCGTCCTGGGGGAAATCCTGCCCCGTCTTGTGCCGGTAGAGCGCCTTGTAGCGGGTGACCAAGTCCCGGAGATCGTCGGCGGTGAACTGGGTGTCGAGGGTGATGCCGCGCTCCTTCTTTTTGGCGGAGAGGAGGTGTTCGAATTCGGACTTCTCGATCCCCATGACGACGTTGCCGAACATCTGGATGAAGCGGCGGTAGGAATCCCAGGCGAAGCGGGGGTTGCCCGTCTTGGCGACGATGCCGTCCACCACCTTGTCGTTGATGCCCAGGTTCAAGATGGTGTCCATCATGCCCGGCATGGAGAACTTGGCGCCGCTGCGCACGGAGACCAGGAGATAATTCTTGGGGTCGCCGAATTTCTTGCCGGAGACCTTTTCCAGGCGGAGGAGGGCGGACTTCATCTGGCTTTCCAGCTCGGAGGGAACGCGACGGCCGTGGGCGTAGTAGTAGCGGCAGACGTCGGTGGTGAGGGTGAACCCGGCAGGCACGGGGACGCCCGCGCGGGACATCTCGGCCAGGCCGGCCCCTTTGCCTCCCAACAAGTCCTTCTGCTTGCCGTTCCCTTCAGCTTTTCCGGCTCCGAAAAAATACACGTATTTGATAGGCATGGTTTTTAGTTGCTCTCTTTCTTAGGATTGAACTTCTGCGGTGCGTTCTTGATGAAGAACACCACTCGACGGTTCTTGGCTCTGTTCTGCTCCGTGTCATTGGGGCCTTCGGGCCGGTTGTCACCGTAACCCATGGCCCCGATCATGGTCGGAGGAAAATTCATGTTATCGATGAGATAGCGGACCACCGTGGTGGCGCGGGCGGTGGAAAGCTCCCAGTTCGTGGGGAAGAGAGTGCCTTTGATGGGCACGTTGTCCGTGTGTCCTTCGACGATGACGTCGTGTTTCTTGACGGCCATATCTTTAAGATTGGGCCCGATGTGCTGCAAGATCGTGGTCATGCGCGGGGTCAGTTCGTTCTTCCCGCTCTCAAAGAAAGGCCCGGCGTCGCCAACCTGCTCCCCGCCTTCCTGCAGGGTGATCCTCATGCCGTCCTTGGTGACCTCCACCTTGCCTTCGATCTTCTCTTCCTTCATCATCTCTTCGACTTCCTGCTTGGTCTTCTGGACGTCCTTATTCAAGGCCGCGCCCAGGGCGTACATGATGA
>MGUS01000018.1:15518-17251 GCA_001800085.1 Elusimicrobia bacterium RIFCSPLOWO2_01_FULL_60_11
CATCGGGAAGCGGTCTTACGCGCCTTTGATCTGGGCCCGCTTGGCGGGTTCCAGGTACGCTTTCAAGTTGGATTCGATGGCCGAAGGCGCCGCTCCCGTCTGGAGCAGCAGGACGCCGCGGATGACGATCTCTTTCAAGAGCAGTTCGTCCTCGCTCCGGCGCTTGAGCTTGCCGGCCATGGGGAGAAAAAGGAGGTAGCCCAGCCCCAGGCCGAAGAACGCGGCGGCGAGCGCGGTGGCCATCTTGGCCGGCACGGTGGCGATGTCGTCGATGGTGCCCAGCATGAGCATCATCCCCATGACGGTCCCGATGATCCCCAGAGCCGGCGCGTAGGTGCCCAGAGCGTTGAAGATCTCGGCGCCCACCTTGTGGCGCTCGCGGATGAAGCCGATCTCCGTTTCCAGCATGTTCTGGATGAAATCCTTGTCCTGGCCGTCCACGACGAGCTGGAGTCCCCGGCGCATGAAGTCGTCCTTGACGCCGCGGACATCCCCTTCGATGGAGAGGATGCCGTTCTGGCGGGCTTTCTTGGTGAGCTCCACGAACGTGGTCACCAGCTGGGAGGTGTCTTCGGTGCCGGATAGAAGGACTTTTTTAAGGACTTTGCGGAGCCCCCAGACGGTGGACCAGGGATAGTTCACGAGCAGGGCGCAGAAGGTGCCCCCTAAGACGACGAGAAAGGCCTCGGTGTTCACGAAGAATTTGAAGTTGCTGGCCCCGCCCGGGGCGTGGAGGATGGAGAATCCTATGGCGCCCAGGGCCAAGATGATGCCTAGAATCGTCGCGAAATCCATGGGCTATTTATTTTCCTTTGTGTAGGTCTTGAGCAGGGTTCCCGCCGGGGTCTTGCCTTCGGCGTTCACCGTCCTGCGGTATTCGATGATCTTGGCCACCACTTCGTCAGAGGAATTGCGCACGATCACCTTGGTGCCGGTGGCCAGGGTGAGGGTGGTGTCGGGGTTGGATTCGATCCATTCAATGAGTTCGGCGTTGACGACGATCTCAAAACCGTTGAGCCGGCTGAGTTTGATCACGGGCTGTGATTATATCAAAAGAGGGGGGTGTGCGCAATCGGAGTCCTAATCCTCCGCCTGCGGCTCCGCGCCGCCGTACTGGTAATGGTCCACGGGGCAGAAATCCTTGGGTTCGGTGCCCGCCTTGAAGGCCTCCAGGATGATGCGGGGACAGTCGGGGAGTGCCCGGTATCCCGTGTCGGCGTCGATCTTGACGAAAGTGATGCCTTCGGGCACGGCGAAGTCCCTGGGCGGCACGCCTTTGAGGGCTTCCTTCATGAACTGAGTCCACCAGGGGACCAGGACGCTCCCCGAGGCCATCTTTTTCCCCAGGGGCGAGAAGTCGTCATAGCCCATCCAGGCGCTGCACACAAGGTCCGGGGTGAATCCCATGAACCACATGTCGCGCTGGTCCTGGCTGGTCCCCGTTTTGCCGGCCAGGGGGCGGCCGAGAGCGCGCGCGCCGCGGCCCGTGCCTTCGTTGACCACGGCCTTCAAGAGATTGGTGATGAGGTAGTTCAGGTCGGGGGGCACTGCTTCGGTCTCCCTGGGTTTTCTTTCTTCCAGCACGCGCCCTTCGAAGTCCGTGATCTTGTCGATGGCGTAGGGCTCGGAGAGGATGCCTTCCGCCGCGATGGCGCCGAAGGCCGACGTGAGCTCGAGCAGGGTCACAACGGAAGTTCCCAGGCCGAGGGAGAGGAAAGGGTCCAGAGGGCTTG
>MGUS01000018.1:17320-18649 GCA_001800085.1 Elusimicrobia bacterium RIFCSPLOWO2_01_FULL_60_11
GGCCTTGGCGATGGAATAGGCGTCGGTGGAGGTCTCCATCAGGCGCCAGTCGTGGCCGTCGTTCATGAAGGCCACTGGCAGGTCGTCCATGATGGTGGCGGCTGTGAGGCCCGCGTCGAGCGCGGCCAGCCAGACGAAGGGCTTGAAGGTGGAGCCGGGCTGGCGCTTGGCCTGGATGGCCCGGTTGTACTGCGACTCCTCGAAGGAACGGCCGCCCACGAGCGCGCGGATGCCCCCGGTCTTGGGGTCGAGGGCCAGGAGCGCCCCCTGGACCTTGGGGACGTCGGTGGAGGGCTTGACCGTATAGTTCCTGGGGACCGTGCCGGATTTTCTCAGGGCCTCGGTCTTCTGCTTCGCGCGGATGGCTTCGGCCGCGGCGCCGTAGGTCTTGTCGAAGTCGGCCAGGGCCGCCTCCATCACGCGCTCGGCCGCCCCCTGCATGTCGAGGTTGAGCGTGGTATAGATGGAAAGCCCGCCGCGGTAGAGCTGTTCGCTCCCGTATTTTTCATCCAGCTGCTGGCGGATGTATTCGATGAAGTAGGGCGCGACCGCGGGACTCGCCGGGGTCTTCCGGGCGGTCAAGGGAGCTTCCTTGGCCAGCTTGGCCTCCTCTTCCGAGATGTATCTGAGTCCCTTCATGCGGCCCAGCACGACGGAGCGGCGCGTCATGGCCCGGTCCGGGAAATTGAAGGGCGAATAGTAGCTGGGCAGGCGGGGCAGCCCGGCCAGGAGCGCGCATTCGGACAGGTTCAGTTCTTCCACGGTCTTGCCGAAGAATACCCGCGACGCGGCGGAAACGCCGTAGGCCCCGTGGCCGAAATAGACCTGGTTCAGGTACATCTGGAGGATCTCCTCCTTGCTGAACATGTGTTCGATCTGGAGCGCGAGCAGGAGCTCCCGGACCTTGCGGCCCAGAGTGCGCTCCTGCGTGAGGAATATGAGTTTGGCCAATTGCTGGGTGATGGTGGAGCCGCCCTGCACCACGCGCCCGGCCATGAAATTCCTCACCGCCGCGCGCACCATGCCCGCCGGGGAGACGCCCCAGTGCTTGAAGAACTTGTCGTCTTCCACGGATATGAACGCGTTCTGCAGATCCACGGGGATCTGGTTGAGCGGGATCCAGACCCGCCGTTCCGTGAAGAGTTCCGTGATCGGGGTCCCTTTATGATCGAAGATGCGGGTGGTGAGGTTCGGCTGGTATTGTTCGAGCGAGTGGGCCGGGGGGAGTGAGTTCAATAAATGCCGCAGCGCCACGGCCCCCAAAGCGATGACGGCCCAGAAGAGGACAAATGAGAGATAGATCTTCCTTCGCATTCGGGCTGTCATTAT
>MGUS01000018.1:18670-22982 GCA_001800085.1 Elusimicrobia bacterium RIFCSPLOWO2_01_FULL_60_11
TGACCAAAAAGTCAGCATTGTGGTAGCATGAGCCGGTAGCCGTCGTTGACAAGGAGGCCCTAATGCTCGATTTCAGCGTCCTCAACCCCAAGATCATCTACGAGTTCGTCCTGCGGTGGCTTCATCTGGTGGCCGGCATCACCTGGATCGGCCTCCTCTACTGGTTCAACCTGGTCAACGTCAATTTTCAGAAGACCCTTGAAGCGGACTTAAAGCCCAAGGTGAATCCCATCCTGGTCCTCCCTACGCTCTGGTTCTTCCGCTGGGCCGCGGCCCTCACCTGGGTGACGGGTTTCCTTTATTACGCCAACATCCTGATGGGGGAGACCCTCTCGGGGATGGGCCAGCCCATGCTGACATGGCTTGTCGTCGTGGGCATCACCTACGCGGTCATCTTTTTCCTCATCCGCCCCGACGGCGCTTTGAGCAACGGCTATACGCTTGCCGGCATCACCGCGGCCGTCGTCATCCTCATGGCCACCGTGCTTTACAAGGCCTATGACCATCTCGGGGTCAACACCAACCCTTCCTACATGATCGGCATCGGGGGCGGCTTGGGCACCCTCATGCTGCTGAATGTGTGGGGCATCATCTGGCCGTCCCAGAAGCGCCTGCTGGGCGTGACGGCTCTGGCCCCGGGCGAGGACAAGGCCAAGTTCGCCAGGCGGGTGTTCCTGGCGTCCCGGATGAATGCCTGGCTCTCTCTCCCCATGCTGTTCTTCATGGGGGCGTCGTCGCACCTCAACCTCATTCATTGGGGATAAGACGTTATAGTTGGAAATTCAAGTTTAGGAGGGGCGGCAAGACCCTGGAAGGGTTTGCCGTCCGGTTGAAAGGAAAGACCTACGCCTACCTGAATCAGTGCCGCCACATGACTCTGCCCCTGGACTGGGGCGACGAGGACTTTCTCACCGACGACAAGAAATTCATCCTCTGCAAGAACCACGGCGCGCTCTACGACCCCAAGTCGGGCCTCTGCGTCGCCGGCCCCTGCGCGGGGGAGTCGTTGGAGAAGATTGAATTTGATGTGAGGAAGGGTTAAAATTTCTTATTTTAAACTTCTCAAAAATCTGGAATAAACGGACGCATCTATCCAAAACCGGTGTTTCTCGACCAAAAGTTCCGCGGATGCTCTCGCCTCTTTAGCCGATATGATTTTCCGGCGCGTTGCGAGAGTCAAGATTCCCAGCGTTCCCAGAACAGGGAATTGAGCGGCGGAGAGAATTCTTCTCAGAAATCGGTCATCCGCCAAGACGACGTCTGGCCGGGATTGTCGGGCCAGCTTGAAGACGGACCAATCCGCGGGACTGCCCGGGCTTTCGTGCTTGGGGAGATCGGGTTTGATTTCTTTCACTTTCCAGTGCGTGAGTTCCGCTTGAAGCGACTTTTTTTCTTCGCCGTCTTCGATGGCTTCCAGAATCTCAAAACGGACATGGGATGAAATAAGAAAAGGTCCTCTAAAAAGCTTCCTGGGCAGCTGGACCTGCCCGATTTTGTTAAGGAATATTAAAGGGGAAGCGTTGGAGACCGCGCCCATCAGCGGGCAAAGCGCTCGACCGTTTTTAAATCCCCTTCAAATTCTTCCAGGCCGTAATTGAGTTTGACCCCCTGTTTCCCCAGTTCCGCCAGGAATTCCCAGAGGGTGGTTCCCATGAGCTGGGAGGCGCGGTTCAAAGAGGCCTTCCCCTGGCTGTAAGCCCGCACGGCCGCTTCGCGGCGGTACGCTTCAATGCCTAAGCGCATGAGTTTTCTTAAGATAGCCGATTTGTCTTCCCCTTCAATCCGGGCCAAATCCTCCACCGCTTTTGAATCTTTTGCGTTCACCCGCGCTGAAAAAACAGATGTTTTGACTGCTTTCATACATTTTCTCCTTTGTATACAAAATAATAAATTGTATACATAAATAATACCAGGCGTTTAGAAGAATGTCAAGGGAACGGTCGCGACCGTTCCCTACTCGCTGACCTTGGTGATCAGCCCGATATCTTCTAAAACCATCGCCACGGCTTCGCAGCGTTCCTTGTGGCCCGAATAGACCACGGCGCTGCCTTGGGTGTGCACTTCCATGGAGAATTTCCTGGCCTGGGAGAGGGAACAGCGGATGGCTTTCATGAGCTGCGTCTCCACGTCGTCGAACGTGTGGCAGTCGCAGTTGAAGAGGATCGTTTTTGAGGAGAAGCCCTTGCGGGTGGAGTCGGTGGGTTCGGTGCGCTTACGGGTGGCCGTCGCCGGCCCCTGCGCGGGGGAATCGCTGGAGAAGATCGAGTCGGAGTTCTCTTGAGAACACTTCTTTCATGATGGCGCGGGCGACATTCTCGGCCAGGATGCGGTTGCCCTTTTTTGTGCAGTGGCCGAAATCTCCCGCGAACGCGTCATCGAATATCTCCTGAAAACGGGAGACTTCCAGTTCCCGCCTGAATACGCCTTCGTTATCGACAAAAACAACGCCTGCCGTCGAATCAAAATACGCCTTTAGATCCCGGACTCGCCGCATCGGATATTGCACGCAGATCAGGCTTTTCCCTCTTCGCATCACGGTCTCCTTCAGCCGGCGGTAATTCTCTTTTGTCACCGGATCGGTCCGATCGGAACGGAGCCTGCTTGCTTTGGCAGAATATTCATCGGCTTCGCGATATCTTCCTTTTCTACGGTAATAGGTCGCCAACCTTCCGAACAAGAGTTCGTCTTCCGGATTTTTCTTGACGGCTTTCAGAAGCAGCACTTCGATATCGGCCCAACGCCCTTTCTCCGCATACATGTCCCAAAGGTATATGTAGTACATGTCATTCGAAGGATCCAACTCCAAGGCTTTTTTGATCATGACCTCGCCTTTGCCGAATTCACCGGTACGGTAATAACATTGGCCGATATGGTAATAAAATAGGCTCTCCTTCGGATCCAATTCCAACCCCTTTTCATAGATCTTCATGGCCTTTTTGTACATGCTATTGAAAAAATGGTAACAACGGCCCAGTTCCAGATAGTTATCGGCATCGTTGGGGTCGATTTCAACCGCTTTTTCGCACATTTCCGTCGCTTCCTTGGTACGGCCTTCATTTCGATAGAGGACACCCAGCTTGTTGTAGCCCCATCGACGGGGAGCCCGTTGAAAGGCCTCTTCGGCCTCTTTCAGCCGCCCCCGGCTTTGATAGAAAGTGCCAAGCGTGAGATAAGACGCGCTGTCCGCCGGATCGAGCTTTAACAGTTTCATGAGCCTCGGTTCATCGTACGCGGCGCCCCCGTTCTCCGTGTCATCACTCTTGGCGAGGTTCTCCCAAAGGTATCTGAACAATTTATAGACCCGCAGGTCTTCCGGGATCCAGGAGGAGGGGGCATGGGGCTGGACCCACCATCTGTCGTTGATGCCCATCATGACGATCACCATGTCCGGGTCATATTTGTCCAGATTGGCTTCCAATTTTCCCACGATAATGCCCGTCTTTGTTCCCGCCGCGCCTTTGTTGAACACCGAAAATCTAATTCCGGCGTTCTGTCCGTTCAAGATTTTCTCCAGCTGGCTCGGGTAGGAGTCGTTGCCTCCTAACATGGTCGTCGACTCCCCCAGGCATAAGATCCGGTAGGCGATGCCATCCTTCCGTTTCAGCCTCGCTCTGTTGTGATGTTCCTGGACGGACAAATAGGCGAACTGCCCGCAACGCAGCGCCAATTCAAGCGTGACAAGGGCTAGAAGGGTGCCGATCACGAGCGCGAATGATTTTTGAACGATCGTCCTGGGGCTCACCCGCATCCGGCGGTTATTCGCTGACTTGGGTGATGAGTCCGATGTCTTCGAGGACCATCGCCACGGCTTCGCACCTTTCCTTGTGGCCCGAATAGACCACCGCGCTTCCGCGGGTGTGCACTTCCATCGCGAAGTTCTTGGCCTGGGAAAGGGAACAGCGGATGGCTTTCATGAGCTGCGTCTCCACGTCGTCGAACGTGTGGCAGTCGCAGTTGAAGAGGATCGTTTTTGAGGAGAAGCCCTTGCGGGTGGAGTCGGTGGGTTCGGTGTGTTTACGAGTGGCCGTTGCCGGCACGGGGGATCAGCGCTTGGAGTACTGGAACCGCTTGCGGGCCTTGGGCTGGCCGGATTTCTTGCGCTCGACCGCGCGGGGGTCGCGGGTCAAGTAGCCTTCTTTGCGCATCTGGAGCCGGAATTTTGGGTCGCTCTCGGCGAGAGCGCGGGCGATGCCCATGCGGATGGATTCCGCCATGCCGGTCATGCCGCCGCCGCGGATGGTGATGTCAAAATCGTAATTTCCGTAGTTCTTGGCGGCCGCCAACGATTGCCCAGCGATCATGGCGTGGCGGG
>MGUS01000018.1:23019-24518 GCA_001800085.1 Elusimicrobia bacterium RIFCSPLOWO2_01_FULL_60_11
AAGAAATCATTCAGGAGAACTTTGTTGACGGTGACCTTGCCCCCGTTCGAAGAGGGGACCATGCGGACCTGGGCGGAACAGGTCTTTCTGCGGCCGACGGCTTGGATGATCTGGGGCATGGTCAGGGCAGGGTGATCTTCTTGGGATTGTTGACCACGTGGGGGTGGGTCTCCCCGCGGTACATCTTGAGCCTCAAAATCTGGCGGTGGGCGTGGTGGCTGCGGGGGAGCATCTTGTCCACCGCGATCTGGAGCATGCGGTCCGGCCTCTGGGCGTAGAGTTTCTTATAAGACGTCACCTTGGCGCCGCCCGGATAGCCCGTGTGATAAAAAGTGTGCTTGTCCTCCAGCTTGTTGCCGGTGAGCTTCAACTTGTCCACATTGGTGATGACGACGAAGTCGCCGCAGTCCACGGAGCGCGCGAAGGTGGGCTTGTGCTTGCCCATGAGGATGGCGGCCGTCTGGGAGGCCAGGCGCCCGAGGACGATGTCCTTGGCGTCGATCCAGAACCATTTGCGCTGTTCTCCCGGTTTGGGGAACGTGGTCTTGTTTTCCAGAAATACAGTTGTCATAATTTTTAAGAGCCGTTAATTATACTAAATCATTCTCGAATCTGTCAACCTTATCAAAAGCATGAGAATAGATAATGGAAAATAGACCGCAATCGAAAATACCCCCAAATTTCTCTATTTTCCATTTTCGATTGCTCTACGAATTTCGCAGAGCGAAATTCGTGGGCAGTGCAGGATTTGAACCTGCGACCCTCCGCGTGTAAGGCGGACGCTCTGCCGCTGAGCTAACTGCCCGATGGACTTATTCTACCAAAACGCCCGCGCGGCCGGCGGCCCTGTCGGCCCATCGTATGGAAGAAAGCGAGAGCAGGATCAGCAGCGCGAGGGTCAGGTTCATGCGGAAACTCTGGTGGACGCGGGGGGCGATGAGGTTCTCCGTCATGGAAAGGACCAGGAAGCAGGCCCCGGAAAGCAGGAACGCCTCGGACAGAGCACGGGATTCGGGCGAACGGCTCTGCTTGCGGCTCCTGACCCCCATGGCAGCCAGGCAGAATAAAAAATAGACCCAGGCGCTGAAGCCAAGGATGCCCGTCTCAGCCAGGATGTGCAGGTGCACATTGTGGGCGTGCCAGCCGCCCCGCCGGAAGCGGTCGTCCGAGAAATGGCCGTAGGGCGCCCCATATCGGGAAAAAGCGATCTCGTCATAGGTCCCCAAGCCCGTGCCCGTCAGCGGGCGGGCGCGGAACATCCGCAGGGTGTCCTTCCATATCTTCATGCGCCTCTCCACCCCCGCTTCGACGAAGAACTGGGCGGACGTGCGGACCACATACTTGGACATCCTGGGGCTGGCCAGGGCGGTGAACACGAGGCCGGCCAGCAGGGTCAGGGCCACGGGCGACCATTTTCTCCACCGTTCGCGGTGCAGCGCGCATAGGGCGGCCGCGGAGAGAAAGAACATGGCGGTGCCCGCCCGTGAAAAAAGGACGAA
>MGUS01000019.1:0-5763 GCA_001800085.1 Elusimicrobia bacterium RIFCSPLOWO2_01_FULL_60_11
GGTCTTCCTGCCGCTCGACCAGGCCGTCGACGCGCTGGTCCGATTCGGAGTTCTTTTCCGCCAGGGACTTGTCCAGGTCCATCGATGTCTCCTGGGCGGCCTTGGCCAGGGCTTCGCGCGCGGCCTTGGCCTGCTTGACCAGGTCCTGGGCTATCTTCAAGGCGCTTTGAAGGTCTCCCCTTTCGAGTGAGCGGCCCAGGTCCGCCAGGGAATCGGCCAGCTGCCCAAGGTTCATGTCTTTGACGGCCGGGCGGTTCACGAATTCTTCGGGCAGTTCCTCGGGAAGGTCCCGAATGGCTTTCGCTATCTCTTGCAGGATGTCGAAGGCCTCTTTCATGATGCCGCGCACTTCGTCGCTCAATTCGGGGGTCAGGCGGGAGTCCTCCGAAAGCTTTTGGGCGAGCTTGCGGCTCTTGCCCTCGAGCCGGTCCGCCGACTGCGCCAGGTCCCTCATCTTGGCGGATTTCTGGACTTCCTCGGAAAGGTGGGAGAGGCGCTCGAGCTGGGAACTTGCTTCCGCCTGGGCCGCGGAGGCGGCCGGCGCGTTCTTCGAATCCAGGGCTTTTTGAGCGCGGTCCATCGCCCCTTCGCGGACCTGTTCAAGACCTTCCTTCAATGCCTTGTGCTCGGACCAGGACGAGAAATCACTCAAGGGGTCCTTCTCCATCTTGTCCAGGATGCCTCCCATGTCCTCCCCGATCTTTTTCGCTTTGGCCCCCGCCTTGGCCTGGGCCGCGGCCGCTTCCTCCAGGCTTTGCTTGGAAACGGAGGCGTCCGTCTGGTCCGCGAGAAGGTCGAGAAGGTCGTCCCGGAATTTGGACAGGTCCTTTTCGATGGCCTCGTGCTCCTTCTCGTAGCTCCTCACTTCGACCGTGACCCAATCCGAGAAACCCGACTTGGGGCCCGTGACCGTATCGTTGTCCCGGGCCTCCAGGCGGAGGCGGAGGACTTCACCGGGACGCGGTCTCAGATCGCTCAAGCCGTAGGAAAGCTCGTCGATCTTCTGCTTGGGGGCGGGGTCATAGCGTTTGAGCAATATCCTTTGGGAAGAACCCTGCTTTTGCGATTCCACGTTCAGATGGACCTCTTGAACCCCAAGGTCGTCCCTCAATTCGCAGGTGAAGGGGATGACGGCCTCCTGCCCCACCCAAAGATCTTCGGAGGGCGCCAGGATCTGGACCCTGGGGACCTCATCCTCTTTGACGGTGACGGAATAGCGGATGGGTTCCGCGGGGACGATGCCTTCCTCGTCTTTGAGGACGAACCAGAACTCCATGGGATTGTGGATCTTAAAGGCTGCCCGTACCGACCTTGCGCCGGATATGTTGACCGGGTAGCGGAGGCCTTCCCGGCTCAGGATCTCGGCCGACTCCAGGTCTTTCGTCGCGCGCGCGGCGATCTCCACTTCGGTCCCGCGGTAGGCGTGGATCTGGGGCTCAGCCCGCATCGTCAGGGGCTTTTCTCCCGTGTAAGAAGGGAATCTCAAGGTCACGGAAAAATCGGAAAGGCGGGGGATGTCCATGGGGACGAGCGTGAAGACGCGGCTTTCCAGGTCCTTCCAGGCCGCTTTGTACGATGTGGGTTCCACGATGTTCGCCAGCTCGAAGCGGTACCGGAAAGGCCCTCCGCCCGCCAGGGCCTCCTGCCATTCCGCTCCGCTCTTGACCCAGAGGCGCGGGACGGACGGCGAGGAATCAAGGATCTCCACCGTGACCGTGACCGTAGCGCCCAATGGGACCTTGCCCCCTTCGGGGGCGATCTTCAAGTGCCGGGAGATCTCCCGGTCCAGCCCGTAGAGGAGACGGCTCCAACCCGACTGAAAAAGATAGGGGGGAAAGACCGCGGTCATCCCCAGAACGGAGACCGCCAGGGCCAGGCGCCTGGCATGGGCCTTCAAGACGGAGCGGGAGAACCACGCTTCCGGCTTTTCACGTTCGAGGTTCTCTTCAACGCCTTTGACCGCGGCACGCGCCAGGTCTTCGGAGACCCCTTCCCTTAGATCCCGCGTCGAGAATTCGAAGCCGCTTAAAATATCGCGGAAGACCGATGACTTGGCTCTCAATTCCCGGCACAGGGCGTCGAGCGTCGTCCGCCGGCGCGCTCTGTAGACGAGCAGGGCCAAGCCGGCAAGGGAAGTGGCGGAAAACGAGATCAGAAGGATCCGTCGCAGGAATACGGACGTTGATGTCTGGACCGTCAAGAGGACAAGGAGAAAGGCCCCGAAAAAGAAAGTGAGATAGATGAGAGCGGTCTCAAGAAAAACCAGTTTTCTGAAGGCCTTGTGGAATTTGGCGAGTGAAGGGATGCGTTCAAAGACCATGGATCTTCTTCCGGGCATAGAGCGCCTTGTCCAGGAATTTCCCGGCCAGGGGGTGATGGGGATCGATCCGGACGGCTTCCGACAGGTGGGCCACGACCTTGTCCCAGTCCTTGTTCCAATAAAGGACGGCCAGGTTGTAGTGGGCCTGGGCGAGTTCCGGAACGATGCCCAGGGCCTTCAGGTACATTCTTTCGGAGGCCTCGACGTCCCCTGACTTTTCGTGGATGACGCCCATGCTGAGCAGGACCTGCGTCCATTCGCCCTTGATCCCCGTCACGACATCAGGCAGGGAATGATAGTCCCGCGTGTCTTGGACCAGTTCCTCATAGTACCCGTCCGCCGTGTTGAAATCCCTCAAGGCCGACTTCAGGTCCCCGGCTTGGAAAGAAACGAACCCCCGGCGGTAATAGGCGCCGGCGTTCCCCGGGTGAAGGGCGATGGCGCTGTTCCATTCGATCCTGGACCTGTTCTGGGCCGAGGGGTCTTGGCCCAGTTCGACGGCGCGGGCATAGTGCGCCTTGCTGTAGTCGTCGATCAAGTCCGAGCTGAAGAACTCCTTCTGGTCCGAATAGTTGTAATCGCCCCTTCGGACATAAAAATCCCCGAGAAAATCAGGGAAACCGGCCATTTTTTCCGCGGTCGGGGCGAGGGCCAGCTTCCTCACAAGGCCGCAAGGCACCTGCACATGGCCGGTATGCGCCGGCACGTCGAAATCCCAGCCCGCGAAGACCGGCTTGCCCGGGTTCTCCATCAGGAATATCGAGAAATCTTCGCCGGACTTCAAGGGCCCCAGACGCACGGGAAAACCCTCTTCCTTCTTGTTCTCGATGTACCACGGGCTCGCGGAAAGTCCCTGGGCCACGACCGAGATGTCCCTTCTCCTCCCTTCGGCATACTGGAGCGCCCAGAAGAGGAACAACTGCACGTCTTTTTTCATGACCAGGACCGAGCCGCGCGGCAAGGTCTTCATGATGTTCTTCGCGTAGTCGTATCCAAAAAGATTCCGCCGCTTGGACGCCTGGTCCCACGAGGCCGTGAGCGCAAAGAGAGCCAGAAAATATAGACAAGCCAAAGCCAGGCGCTTGGGCATTGCCACAAAAATCCCGTAACCCATCCAGACATAGACGAACGCCTTGGATAAGTTGAAATGCGCCTCGAGAACGGCCAAGGCGTGGGGGTTGGGGGGCAGGTTGGCCTTGTAGATGAAGAAGGGGCCGGAAAAAACCCAGGCGACGGCCGTGAAGGCGAAGACGCGGCGCTTGTCCTTCCAGAATCCCCAAAGCCCTAACCCCGCGAGAGGGACGCCGAACCAATAAGATTCATTCAGGACCTGGCTGAAATAGATCCTCATGTCGGTCCAGAAAAGCTCGCCGGGAGCATAGTTCACGGAAAGAAGGTCCAGAGTCCCTCCGTGGCTCTTCCTCATGAGCGCCGAAAGGAGCCGCTCAAAAGTGTCGGGGCGGGCCCAGTTGAGGAGAGGATGGCGGTTCGAGCGGATGAGGAGGAACAGGAATACGGTGAACCCGAGGGCTGAAAAGAGGACGGCCCAGAAGCCGTAACGCCGGATGGCGTCTTTTTTCAGGAGCAGGACGACGGCGGGGGCGAGGAGCAGGATGTCCGGGCGTATGCCCAGGAAAAGCCCGCCGAGGAATGCCATCAGGATGAGCAGAGGCCCCTCGTTCTTCCTCTCCCAGAGGAGCCAGAGATAGAGGAAAAGGAGCCCCGCGGCCAGGTTCAAGGAATACATCTCGGTCACGATGGAGATGACCCAGAACGAGGTTGAAGAGAGCCAGAGGAGGCAGGCGAGCAAAGCCAGGGGAACGGAGAGGCCCAGCTCCGCCATGATCAGAAAAAAGAGAGCGCAGGCGCAGGCACCGCCGGAAACGGAAAGGAGGTTCAGGCGGTAGGACCGGTTGGCCAGGGGGATCTTTGTCGCGAGCTTGCCGGCGAGAGCGTAGAGGGGATATCCCGGCGGGTGGGCGATGCCGAGCGTGTGGGAAACGGAGACCATCTCGCCCATGTCGCGGTAAGGGGCCAGGGCCGGAGCAGAAGAAAAGAGATAGACCGCGAAGGACGCCGCGAAAACTCCGAGGGCTATCTTCTTCATCGCGCCGCCTTCCTGCGGGCCGCCGCGAGATATTGCCCGGCTGTGGGATGGTCGGGATTGCAGCGCAAAGTCATTTCAAAAGACGCGATGACATCCCTCCACTGTCCCTTTTTCCAAAAGAGCACTCCGCGATTGAAATGGGCGTCCGCGTTCTTGGGGTCCACTTTCAGGGCTTGCTCGTAATAGGATTCCGCCGCCGCAAGGTCGCCGCGGTCGGAAGCGAGGACCCCGAGATTGGTGAGCGCGCTGGAATTGGCGGGGTCGATCTTCAAAAGGGCCTTGAAATCCGCCTCCGCGTCGCCGCGCCTGCCTTCTTTGCTGTGTTCATAGCCCTTCAAAGACATTTCCCAGACAAGGTTGGCTTTGAGCCAGACAATGTCATGGCCGAAACCCGCGGCCCGCATCAAGGCCTTCATGTCCCAGCGGCCCATGCCTTCGAGAAAGGGATAGAGCGGGACCAGGGCCCTCAAGCGGTAAGGGCGCGGGCGGGATTCATAAACTCCGCGGAATGAATAGAACTTCCACGGATCGCCGAGCGGTACGGCCCTTCGACTCGCTTCCGCTCGCTCAGGGCTAGGGACGGCCTCATAGAGGATTCCCCTGTGCTCAAGGCGCGAGCCTTTGAGGATGTTCCTGTCGAATGTGGAATAGAAGAGGCGCTTGACCCCCAGATAAGAGGACTCGACGGTCTGCCTCCGCTTTTCCTTCTCGGTCTTGACGAGGCGGCGGAAATCGCCGCCGTAGACGCTCCTGAATATGAGGCCTCCGCGGTCGTGGAGTTCGAGGTCGGGCCGGCGGCCTTCGGCCATCGTGAGATAGGCCAGGCTGTAGAACGTGTCGTCTCCGCCGTCCATGAACAAGGCCGCGCCGTTCGGCAAGGTCTTCAGGATATTGCGGCCGTAATCGTAGCTCACGAAGTCATCGCGGGAAGATGCGGCTTCTTCCCAGGCCGATGCCGCGGCGGAGATGACGGCCAGGACGGCGAGGACGGCCCAAAGCCGCGAACGCCGCCGCATCCACTCAAGGAAGTGACCGAACGCCAGGACAAAAGGGATCCAGGGCAGCATGAAGAAACGGGGGAGCACACCGCTCGACTGCGAATCGAAGGGAAGATTGCCCAGAAGGAGAAAGCCCATGCCGCTCAAAGCAAAGACGGCGAGGAACGGGACGCAGCCCTTCCAGTCCTTGCGCCACCACACGACCCAGCCCATTATCCCGGCCAGAAGTCCGGGCAATGTGATGCTGCCCGCGATGCTTGCCAGATAGCGGTGGACCTGCTGGTACGCCGTTTCCAGGTTCCTGGGGAGCTTCTCGCCCAAGGTTAGGGATAGGCTCC
>MGUS01000019.1:5788-6940 GCA_001800085.1 Elusimicrobia bacterium RIFCSPLOWO2_01_FULL_60_11
AGAGGGGGGTTTTTGACGGAGCGAACGGGAAGGAAGATATAGAGCATGAAACCGGCGGCAAAAAAACCGGCGAAGCGCGTCAAATCCCTCGGGATGTCCTTACCGGGAGATTTCAAGACATAGAGGAGCAGGAGCCCCGGCACGATGAGGATCAGGGTGTGGTGATTCGCGAGGCCCAAACCCAAAAGCAGCCCGGAAAGGGCGATGCTCTTTGAAAAAGACAGTAAGATGAGGACCGCGAACAAGCTGTTGAGCGAAAAGACCTCGCTGGTGAGCGAATGTCCCCACATGACCTGAGACGCCGAAAAAAGGAGAGCGGAAAGCGCGGCCACCGCGGCGCTCAAGCCGGCGGACTGGGCCAAAAAGTAGAACAGAGCGCCCGTCCCCGCGCCCGAGAGCAATGAGACAAGATTGACACGGTAAGCGATGTTCCCAAGGGGGATGACCTTTATGGATATCTTCCCCAGGAGGGTGAAGAGAGGATAACTGGGCGCGTGGGGAAGGGCCAGGGTATGGGAAGCGGCGATGAATTCGCCGGAGTCGCCCACGGAGACGGTCGGATTCATCGTATGGAGATAGGCCGCGGTGACGGCGATGAACAGCAGGAAAGGGACGAGACGGCTCGGGCTAGATGTCTCCACGATACCTCCTAAATCCCCACTCGCCAAGGAGAAAAAGAATGAGAAGCCCGAAGACCCAGGGGTTCAACCACAAGGCCTTGCGGACCTGCCCGGACTTTACAGATTCAAAGCGTTTGGCGCGGCCTTTCAACAGCTCGGGAGTGAACTGGTCCAGCTCCATGAAAAGCCCGCCGGATTTTTCCGCGATGTCTTTCAAGACGGCGGGGTCGGATACGGGGTTCTCCATCTCCCAATCGACGTCTTTGACTTCGAGAGGGCGGACGTCCTCGTATCTCCTTGAGCTCTGCTTCAAGACGGCGCGGGCTTCATACTCGCCGTTCTTTTCAGGGACCCATTCCGCCCTGTAATCGACCCTGCCGGCCGCGGTCAAAGGAAGGATCTGGACCGTCTTTCCTTCGGATTGGACGGTGAGCTCCAGATCGGGCGAAACGTCCTTTTTCAAGACCTCCGGCTGTATCAGGATCTTCATCCCGGCCTTTCTCCCCGCGATGAAGCGGGAATCGGACAGGAC
>MGUS01000019.1:7001-9860 GCA_001800085.1 Elusimicrobia bacterium RIFCSPLOWO2_01_FULL_60_11
CCAGGGCGAGCACGCGACCTTTCTTGATCTGCCATGCCGCGATCATGGGGGAACCCGCGCTCGAGTTCGACGCCAGGAGCGACGCTCCTTTTTTGAGCGAAGCCAGGCGGTGATAGCCGTTCAAGGCGGGCATGTCCTTCCACACGCCCTCGATCTTCTCCACCGTCTCTCCCGAGTCGAATATGGGGTGCTGGGGTTCGAGGACGTTCAGACGCGCTTCTTCGGGCACCACCTCTTCCTGCCCCGGATCCAAGGTCACGGGCAGGATCTTCTCGATGGCCGTGCCCGGATAGCCGCCGTTGGAGAACGAGTTCTCCCCGCCGATCATGACGAACCCGCCGCCTTTTTCTTCCACGAATCTCTGGATGTTCTCCAGGTGCGCGGGGGAGATGCCGAACCGGGAATAGGAGAAATTCTCGAAGATGAGGAGGTCGAAGTCCGCGAGGGTGCGGACGAATATGTCCTGCGTCGGGAAGGGGATGAGGGAGAGCTGGTCTTCGGCCACGGGGACGACGTTCTCGGGATTCCTCAGGATGACGAAGGACACCAGCTCGACGGTGGGGTCGCTTTTCAGGAGCTGGCGCAGGAAAGCGTATTCCGGGCTGGGCTGGCCGCAGAGATAGAGCACGCGGATCTTTTCACGCCCCACTTCCAGCTTGAAATCCAGGGAATTGTTGGACGGGGTGATCTCCCCGTCCCGGAAAGGGGTCTCCACGCGGTATTCGATGGAACCCGGAGCGGGGGGGACGACCCTGAACAGGACTTCCTGGGTCCCGGCGGACTCTTCGAGCCGGACCTGCCGGACCTGGGATTCCGTCCAGGACGCGCCTTTCTTCTCCTTCAATATGAACGGGACAGAAACACCCTTATACCCGGAATTCTGGACCGTGACTTTGAACTCCACGGGACGGTTCTTGAACGCGAAATCGTTGCCCCGGACCTCTTTCAAGGCGATGTCCTTCAAGGAATCGCTGCGGCCCGCGCGCACCGTGAAAGCCGGCGCGTCGAAGGCCCAGGCCGTCTTGGAAGCGTTGTCGATGCCGTCCGAGAAGAGAAGGACGTTGGTGCGGGACATCCCGTTCTCCCCGGCCAAACTCTCCAGAGCGCCGTAAACGGAGCTCTGCGCCCCCTTGGCCTTTGCTTGCAGGATGCCGTCCAAGTCCGTCTTGGATAGGGATTCCGAGAATTCATAGTAAGCGACGTCATAATCCCGCTCCAAGTCTTTGCGGTATTTTTTCAGGGAGTCCTGCGCCATGGAGAGGCGCTCGCGCGGGTCGGCAACGCTCATGGATTTGGAGACGTCCACCAGCACGGCGAGCGGCGGCTTTCCCGATGATCCGGGAGAGGAGACGGACGAGGGCTCCAAGGCGAGCCAAAAGAGGATGAGGAATGCCGCGGCGCGCAGGACCGCATAGAGCGGCCTCGCCCTGCCCAGGACCGAGAGGCCGGCAAGGATGAGGACCGCCAGGAGCAGAGCCGCCCCGTCCCACCTGAGATCCAAGACCTGGTCCATGCCTAGTTCCTCAATTTATCTTCGATGAAGGACTTGTGGATGCTGTCGGTCTTGTACGTCCCCGTCACGGAATAGAGGATGATGTTCATCATGAGCTTCTCCGACTCCCAGCGCTGGGGCTCTCCGCCCGGGGGGCATTCGAAGAGGAAGTTCCCGAAAAGATCCTTGGCCCAGGCCCCCAGGATGTCGTTGTGCGAATAGATGACGGCCACGCGCCCGTCCACTTCGATGCCTTCCAAAGTATTCCGGGTCTGGCGGCGGCCTCCCACGGCCCGCAGGAGATAGAACGACCGGAAGACCGCGTGGTCCCGGGGGATGACGGCCAGGGTCTTTTCCGGGAAGAGCGCCTTCATCTGGCCGCGGAAGGAATCGTCGAAGCTGCCGTTCGGCTCCCCGCTCCGGTTCTCCGCAAAGAGCAGGCCGCCTCCGGATATGTATTTCTTGAGGTTCTCCCTCTCCTCCGGGGTCCAGATGATCCTGCCCGCGCCGGTGAAGATGAGGAAAGGGGACTGGAAGAGGAGCGGGTCGGTCAAACCCACCACGCGGCGCTCGGGCGCGGCCTTGACGCTCGTGGTCTGCTGGAGGAAGGCCAGGATGTCGCGGGACGCCGAGGGATAAGGGTCCCAGTCGGATGTTTCAAGGCCGCTTTTGAGCTGGGCCAGGACGAACCGGTTCCCCGGGATGACGGAACCGGAGAGATAACAGGCGGGGGCCAGGAGCAGGAGCGCCGTGACCGCTTTCATGCGGCGGGAAGCGAGCAATATCTCGAAGAAAAGGAACACGGCCGCAGCGATGATGAAGAACCGGGCCAAGTCCTTTCCCCTTAAAAGAGCGATGAGCTGGTCCTGGGATTTTTCCCCGGATTCCACCCAGGTCTTGGGGTTGGAGGGAAAAAAGGCGTCCAGGTCCTTTTCACGGACCGCGGAGGGATCGCTTTCACCTCCCCTGGGGTCCACATTGACGCAGAAATATTCCTTATCTTTGAATATCCCCGCCGCTTCCAGAACTGTCTTTTTCGGGCCGATGCCGCCGACCCGCAGGGAAGCGAACGGCCCCTGGGCGCTCTTTTGAGAAAGCCGCCCGATGACGTAGCGCATCAAGGGCGCAAAGGCCGGCTTCGAGGCCGCGCGGGTCCATTTCCTGTCCAAAGTGGTCATCCATGCCGCGGTGCGGCCGTCCTCGTCGAACACCAGGAGGGGCCTGCCGTCCGAGAACGACAGGAACGCCATGGCGCCTTCCTTTAAGAAGGGCTCCAGGATCTTATCGACCTTGAACCGGCTCCAGTCATAGTCCGCCGCAAGGGACGCGCCGGGGACGTCCTCCCCGCTCGCGCGGACGGAGACCGG
>MGUS01000019.1:9900-20475 GCA_001800085.1 Elusimicrobia bacterium RIFCSPLOWO2_01_FULL_60_11
GCCCCGCCTCCCGCGCGGTAGGAAGAGAGCAGGCTCAGGGTCTCAGAGTCCACCCGGCCGGGGTTCACCATGACGACGACATCAATGCCGCTCAAGGACCGGCGCTTGAGTTCGCTCAAGTTGATGGAGGACACTTCAAAAGGAGACGGGGGCGCTTCGAGCGCCTCCCGGAAAAAGAACGACTCCCCGGTCAAGGCCTGGGCGCCCGAGGGCTCTTCCACGCAGAGGACCTTGATCCGCTCCGGTGAGCGGAGGCCGAAATGGAACACATCATCGGCTTCTAAGGCGTCGGGCGAGGTCCTCACCCTCCCGAAAAAATCTTCCCCGGACGAGAGGGGCGCGCTCAGGTTGACCACGGTCTTTTCCCCGGCCTTCAAGTCCACCAGGGCCTCCGACTGCCGGTAGAAAGGGCCCGAAGGGCCGGGGGCGGATTCGACGGAGACGGGACTCCTCGAAACATCGTCGCGGCCGCCGTTGAGAAGGGTCGCCGCGATCCTCAAGCGGTTGCCGGAAAAATCCGGGGTGACATGCACGTCCGAGACGGCCAGGTTCCTCTCCGGCGCGGGAAGCTTGGAAAAGACCAGCTGGACCGAATCATCGAAATCCTTGATGCGGGGCCCGAGGTCGGCCGCTTCTTCGGGCCAGCCGTGCGCGGCGGCGTCGGAAAGGAGCATGATGGACTTGACGGGAGCGTCCGAGCGGGAAAGGAGGGTGAACGCCGCCTGGAGCGCGGGGAGGAACTGCGTGCCTCGGCTGCCCGGTTTGAATTCCTTTATTTTTTCCGTCAAACCGCGGTGGCCGCCGGAGAGGGAGAACGAATTGAACTCCACGCGGTCCGAAAAGACGACGAGGGCGGAACGGTCCTTTTCCGCCAGGGTCGAAAGCGTCTTTTCCGCCATGAGAACGGCGCGGTCCCAGTGCGAGACGCCGGATTCCCGCGTCTGCATGGAGTAAGAGGAATCCAGAAGCAGGACGACGGCCAGGGAATCCCCCGAAGCCCCGTTCCCTCCCATCTTGAGCACGGGCCGGGAAAGGAAGAAGAACAGGCAGGCGAGGGCCAGGATCCTCGAGAGGAGGATGAGCCATTCCTTCAAGCGTTTGCGCGGACGCTCTCTGCGGATGACTTCACGGAGGAGCCGCAGGTCCCCGAAGGAGGTCATTTTGACGGGTTTTCGCACCAGGAAATGGAGGAGGAGGGGAATGAGGACCGCGGGCAGGGCCCAGAGGGCCGCCGAGTTCAAAAAGTGCCAGGTCATTATAGCTTTAGTGGTGCGTTCTTAAAACGGAGCGGATAAGCCGGTCGAGCGGCTCATCCGTTGCATGAAAATGATACGCCATCCCGGACGTCTCCAGAGCGGTCCTGTAGGATTGGCTCAATTTTTCAACCCGGGCCGCGTATTCCCGGCGGTAGGAGTCGGCGTCGAGTACCAGCCGGTCCTGGCCTTCCAGGGACTCGAACCGGACCTGGCCCGTGAAATCGAAATCCTTCTCGGCGCGGTCCAAAAGGTGAAGCACGGTGACTTCGTGTTTTTTAAAGCGGAGGAGTTTCAAACCCTTCAATACGGCGGCCGAATCGTCCAGAAGGTCGGATATGAGTATGATCATGGACCTCCGCGTGACCGAACGGGCCAGGGATTCCAGGCATTTGGAAATGTCCGTGGGGCCCGAAGGGCGGGCCGTAACGAGCTGGTCGGCCAGAGTGTTCAAGTGGGAAAGGGTGCCGCGAGGGGGGACGAAACTCTGCCCCGCGTTCTGGAGGATGGACAGGCCCGCGCTGTCGCCCTGCTGGAGCGCGATATAGGCCAGGCTGGCCGCGAGCGTGGCCCCGTAATCATATTTGGACAGGGCGCTCTTCTCGCCGCGGAAACCCATGGAGCCGGAAGCGTCCAATACGAGAAGGACGCGCAGGTGCGTCTCCTCGTCGTATTGCTTTATGAAGAACCGGTCGTTCCTGCCGTAGACCTTCCAGTCGATGTGGCGCAGCTCGTCGCCGAAAGCGTACTCCCGGTGCTCCGCGAATTCCAGGGAATGGCCGCGGAAAGGGCTGGCGTGGCGGCCTCCGATGAACCCTTCGGCCACCGTGCGGGCGCGGAGCCGCAGGTTCTGAAGGCGCGCGAGGATCTCCGGGTCGAAATAGGAGCGGGGGGATCCCGTCATCAAGCGGGAACCGAAGCGACGACTTTTTCCACGATGGCCTCGATGCCCACACCTTCGGCCTCCGCGTGGAACGAGGGGACGAGGCGGTGCCGGAGCACCGGAGCGGCCAAGGCCCGGATGTCCTCCACGGAAACGCTCTTGCGGCCTTCCAGCACGGCCTTGGCCTTGCCGCCCAGCACCAGGGCCTGCGACGCCCGGGGGCCCGCGCCCCACGCGATCCAGCTCTTCACAAAGTCCTGGGCCCCGGGCTGCTGCGGCCGGGTGGATGCGGCAAGCCGGACGGCGTAGTCCACCACATGGTCCGCGGCAGGCACTCGCCGGACGATGTCCTGGAGCGTGATGATCTCCTCGGCGTTCAGGACTTTCTTAAGGTCGGCCTTCTTTCCGCTCGTGGACTGATGGACGATCTCCCTCTCATCCTCAAAAGTCGGGTAACCGATGTTGATCTGGAAAAAGAAGCGGTCCAGCTGGGCTTCGGGGAGAGGGTAAGTGCCCTCCTGCTCGATGGGATTCTGCGTGGCCAGGACGAAGAAGGGCAGGGGCAAGGGGTGGTTCTGGCCGCCCACGGTGACCTTGTACTCCTGCATGGACTGGAGGAGCGCGGCCTGGGTCTTGGGCGGGGTGCGGTTGATCTCGTCGGCCAGCACGATGTTGGCGAAAACGGGCCCGGGCAGGAATTTATAACCCCGCTCTCTCGAGACCTTTTCCTCCTGGATGATCTCGGTGCCGGTGATGTCGGAGGGCATCAGGTCCGGGGTGAACTGAATGCGCTTGAAGTCGAGGTCTAAGATTTCAGCCAGGCTGGAAACAAGGAGGGTCTTAGCCAGGCCCGGCACGCCCACGATGACGCAGTGGCCGCGGGAGAAGAGGGAGATGAGGAGCTGGTCGATGACGTCTTTCTGTCCCACGATGACCTTGGAGAGCTGCTCCAAGATGGTGCGGTGGGCCTCCACCAGCTTCTCGGCCAACTCCATATCGCGCATGGGAAAATTTTAACAGTTTCCCGGGGCTAAAGCGATAGGGGGGTGTGATTACGCGCTGCGGGCGATGATCAAGAGGCTTCCCAGGGGTTGAACCAAGTCACGCCGGTCGAAGAGATGTCCTTCACATTCCTGGTCACGAAGATAAGATTATGGTCGAGCGCTGTCGCGGCCATGAGCCCGTCGATCACCGGCAGGACCGTTTTATTCATTCGTGCATGCCCGCTCAAGATCCCCCAACGGTCCGCAATCGCCTCGGATATCGGCAGAATGCGGCCGGAAAAGCGGACCTTCAGATCTTTTTCCAGCCAAGCTTCTATGGCTGCGCGCCTGGAGGCGTTCGGAAGAACGCATGCCCCCTTTCGGATCTCTCCGATCGTCAAAACGCTCATGAATAAGATATCCTCATCCAGACCATCTTCAAGCCATGAAGCGACCTTGGTATCCGGGGTCTTTTTGATGATCTCGGAAAGGACGTTGGTGTCCAGCAGGAATCCGCTCACAGTTTGACGTCTCTGCCCGGATCCCGGTCGCGGGTCAAGTCGATCCCGGAACCGGCCAGAGGCGACCGCGCAAAGAATTGGACCAGACTTTTGGGTCCGGTTTTCCGATGGCATAGATCCTCATATTTTTCCGCCGGTAAAATGACGACGGCCTCCTTCCCCTGCCGGGTGACCCATTGAGGTCCTGCGGAACGCACCAATCGGAAGAGTTCGCTGAAACGCGCTTTGGCATCCTGGAGCTGCCAGGTCTTCCTCTTTGTTTTCCCAAGCATAGGACCCTCCTATATGACCAGTCTGACTAGTCTCAATTTTATCAGAATAAGGGCATTAATTCAAGGGATGTTTTTAGGACCGGACGGGGGGATTACGCGCTGCGGGCGATGATCTCGCGGAGCTTGAACATCTCCTGGAACTCATTGATCTGGTACAACCGGGTGGCCCGCATGACATGGTCCAGCCACATCAACCCGAAATTCTCGAGATACCCGGCCAGGGCGGGGTTTTCCGCCAGGGCGGTCATCATCTCATCCATGGACCCTTCAGGCATCAGGAGCACCCGAGAGCCGAACATCCCGATTTTCTCTAATGGAAGGACGGTCGGCAAATCAGAAAGTTTTCCATGGGCTTCCACGGCCATTTTTACTTTGTCATAGGACCCGTGTGCTTTGATCGCATGAGCGATTGCAAGCGTGGAAGGCGCAAATGCAACTTGGGCGCCGGAGAATTTCTCAAGGACGGAGCGGGCTTCCTCTAAAGCGGACGGGACTTGATCGGGACGGTTGACCCGGATCACAACGAAGGAATTGGGCTTAAGATCGGCGCCGTCCAAAGCGGTGTCAAAATCGTCGTGTTCAAGGCCGGCCTCAAAGACGCCTGAGACGGCTTCCTTAACCTCGTTCTGGCTCATCGTCATGCCGAGCGCCTTGTACGCGGCGGGCATGGCCTCGTTAATGTCTTCATCGCTCAATGTGCGGAACCGGCTTATAACTTCCCTGGCTTGGGAGCCGTCAATTGCGTCAAGCGCGCCTTCGGGCTGACCAAGGTTTGTCTCTAAGGCCCTTGCGGCGTCGATACGGCTGCGGCTTTGAATGGCTCTCGCCATCCCGAGCGCCACCTCGAAGGCTTGAGGGCTCACTTCATCTTTGTCAGAGCCTAAAAGACCTCGCCAATCGACTTTGCGGGCTCGATTGAACAGCTCGATGGCTCCATACTCGCCGCCGAACGCCAATGTCGCGAGAAATGCGACCCGGACCAGGACCGCGGGAAGATAGGGGGATTGGACCGCGGCAGCAACTTCATTGGCCAATGCCGGACTGATGAGCCCTAGGGAGAGGACCATCAGGACACCGCCGATGATCTCTGGTTTGCCGAAGGAACCGTCTGCGGGCGGCAAGTCCGCCTTGTCGCTTTCCAATTCATACAGGGAGAGAGGCTCATAGGAATCAATCGCATCAAGACCCACGAGACTGGGTTTTTTGAATTGGAATCGGCGGCCTTCAAGCCCTTTCTTTAAACGATCTTGAGCCCAACGATGGAATGAAGCTTGTACGCCGAAAAGGATCGTTCCGCCCGGTGATTTTAATTCGACGATCTTTGAGATCAGCATGTCATAGACCGTGGCCAGAGCCAATGAAAAATTGGAATCCGCATATTCAGCCCCATAGGCAATTATTTCTTTCCTTAAATCCTCGTTCTTTTTGATCGCTATGAAATCCTGAAAAAAAGCTATGGCGCTGATATGGTCAAATTTCTCCGCGGGCGGTTCTTTGAAAAAATCCCGCCTGATGTAGTGCAAACTGCCCCCTCTCCGCCGGATTTCCTTGTCGATCCCATTTTGTTCCAGAAAATCACGGATATACTTTATATCCGTTCTGTCCGCATCCAATTCATACGCGGTCACATGCAGCCCCATCAACGCTTCCGCGATCGGCAGCAGGGATCTTCCTGTGCCGATATGGAGTGACGATTGCCCGGCCTGGAGAGGCCGCAGTTTCAACCCCTTGAGAGTGACTTGGGAATACTCTCGAAGGAACATTCCGTTACTGTGACCGATAATTTCTTCGGCGGTCATGGGCTGGATCCGGGATGAATTCTCGTCCGGTGTGATCGAAATAGCCGTCCCGGGGCGGCCTTCTGGCGCCACGACATCCTTCGCGCCGCCGCGCTCGCCCGCCGGGGGGGTGGCAGGACCTGCCACAGGTTCAGGAGGCATGATCGGTTTAGCCCGGACCAAGTTCCATAAGGACTGCGGATCGATTTTTTCGAGCGCGTCCTCTTCGTTGAGATAATATCCAATCATGCCGTAAAAGACCGAATAAACAAGTTCGGCCGCAACCACGTTCGGATGGTTGTCGTCGGTGCCAAAAAGGCTGAGGAACTTCATCAACGCGAATTGCTGATATTTCGGCGACGGGGCCTGCAGGATATGCATGGCTGCCGCGTGGGCCTCCATGACAACGGCCCTCAAGTCCTCAGGCCGGATTTTCCCCTCTTCATAATTTTTGATTATCGTCGCGGCCAGAGTGTCGAGGAACCCCGAGTCCCGGTTCAGGAAAACGGAATTTACAAGCTCGGATGCCTCTTTATGGCTGCTTTCACTACCTTGATATTCTTTCATTTTGACAAAATCATGCGAATGCAGGATCTCTTCTTTCATGACCATAAACCCGAGCATCCAGACTGACTGATCCATGTCGAGACTTTTCAAAAGGTTGAACCCCCGGATGGGATCGTCATTGATATTCATGATATTTACGTCATGGTTGAATTTCGTCTGTGAGTCAATCTTCTCTCGACTCACTACAATCAACGAAGTATCATAGAACCGGCTGACATGATGGGTCGATGCGATGGCGTCGTGGTCGGCACCAAGTTTTGATTGATCCTTGACATCAAGCACAAGCACCGGCCGGCCCGCCACGATGAGGAGGGACCAGGCATTGACGCCTGCGGCCTCATTAGCCATATCTATCGCCAATCTATAAGATCCCGCCCATTCGGAAGGGCCCCATGGCCCGAAGAACTTGCTTGTTGGGATGTATTTGCCGTTCATCGGCATAGATGAAGGAATGCGTGAAGTCGAAAAACGGGATGACTCTGGGACAAAGCCCGCAATGTGTGCAAGCAGCCTAGATTGAGCTGACTCCAGTCGATCAAGGTCCAGCGATGCTAATCGCTCCGTGATATAGGCCTCTGCATCTTCGTTTCGAACCGGGAGGGGTTGATCCGGCCATTGAAGAAGGGGGCCCGCGCGTTCCAGGATGATTTGTAATTCTTCAACCACCGGCGGGACTTCGCCGGCAGCTGCTGGCCGGCTCATTTCTAGGGCTCCCCGGCTAAGGGAAATATGGATGCCGCCGTCCGGCAAGATTCCAACATCGGTCGTTTCCGCTATATCAATGACATACGACGGAAACAGATCGGCTGATTGGACGCTTTTCACTATCGATGCTTCGTAATTCTTAAGGGAATCATCGATGATGATTTTCAAAGCCGGAGGGGTTTTCCTCTCCGCATCCAATCTGGCCGCCGCCTCGTCCTTGAGCGCCTTTAATTTGGCGGAAACAGATTTATAGATTTCCGGTTCGCCTTCCGGAAGCCGATCCTCTTTCCCATTGTAATAATCCAGTGATTTTATTTTTTGTTTAACGAAATCCAACAGTCCGGCGTTGTCGGCTGTTTCATTAAGCTGGTCAATAACATGCTCGAATACTTTCCGCTGATCTTGCAGTATGTTCTCATATTGATCGGTCGCTTGTAACGGCTCCAAAGCGGCTGTCACCTCGCTTTTAAGCGTCTTCAATTCTGCCTGCTCATCTGACAGGCCCGCCGCGGTGGTGCGAGTGGCGCCGCCGCGCTCGCCGTCCGCCGGGGGGTTGGGGGAGCCTTTTTTTATTCTGAGCGCGGAGAGGCGGAGTTTGCCCGGGAAACTGAGCATTTGAGTGAGGGCAGCACTTGCAATCACTTTCATTTTACCAGAAGCAAATGCGTTTAGCATATTGCCGAAGATCCACAACATAAGGGCAAGGAATCCGGATAAACCAAATAAATCTTCCTTGCCCATCATGATTATTGAATACACACCGACAAGCACTGAAGCGTCTCCAAAAATAGCCAGTATGTACCATGCGATGAGTGGTCGCTTATTAAATTCAAAGATTGCATGAGAAATATTTTCTCGATCAGTTTTGCTCATGACAGCTATTTCGGGATATGTCAAAATAAACTCGGGAATGGTTTTCATCGTCGATTTAAAAATTAAATAGTGGCTCAAAGCTATCATTGAAAGCCCAATAATAATATCAATAGGATTGATCGGAATAAGAGGAATTTTCACCGGCTGTCGCGTTAAAATTTGTTCGGCAAAGACGGAAGTAACGGAAATCAAGAATACTCCGGCCGCCGTAGCTAAAGCGGCAATTCGGGACATGATTCTAGTGTCCTCAAATATGGTGGGGACTTTCTTAATAAAGGAGGAAGCCTTCGCGGCAATGCCGGTGACCTTCTGCTCTCCCACATTTTCCACGCGCTTTATGGTCCCATCCGGGGAAATTTCGAGATGAACGGGGAACAATATGCCGCCCGCCACTTTCACTTTGATGATGCCTTGATTCTTGTCCGTGACTTCCGGCAGGATGTCCGGCGCGTTCACCACGCCCGAGAGCATGACCCTGCCGTTATCAGCGACACCCGTCTTGATGGCGTGAATGGCAACGGCCGTTCCGGCCTCCAGAGTCTGTTTTGCCGGCTCAAAGACTGCCTCCACCACAAACAGCTTATCCCCGTCAAAGAGCTTCTCTAAGGGCGTCTTCTCCTGGGTGAACACGGACAGGTACTCCGTGCCCGACTTGCCCTCCAGCTTTGTGATTTTGGGCGCTAAGGTCACCACCGCCAGCCCTTCCTTGTCCAATATGTCTCCCATCCCTCCCGAGTGGTAGCCCCCCGTCACGAGCACGACCTGCTTGGCCTTCCTCTCGGAAATCTTTTTGATGAGCTTCTCGGACATGGCCTTGTCCCTCATCTCGGCATGATTGAAGAAGGATTCGAAAGAAGAAAGATCATAGATTCCCGCTTTCGCGGGAATGACAAAACTGTTGCCGCGGGCGGACTCTTTATATTCCTTCCATTCTTCGGGTGTGAGGGCAAAATCCGCGAGTTTTCCCGTCAGGTACTGCACCCTGGAGCGCTCGATGAGACCCTTCTCCTGGGCTGTCCTGGCCAGCTTCTTGTACCCCGCCTGCTCCATCCCGTGCACTTCCTCCAGGAACTTCTCCGCTCTTATGCTGTCGGAAAGCACCACATAGCGGATGTAGCCGTCCATGGAGGGGTAGTTCTTGAGGGGCACCCCCTCTTTCTTGCAGAGCCCCTGGAGATAGATGTAGAAGTCCGTATGGCGCACTTTCCCTAATCTGTAGGCCAGGGAGGCGTTAAGTACCTGGGAGATCTGTTCCTTAGATAGGTGCGTGACAAGCTTCTGGATGAGCGCGCTCCTCTCCTGCTCCACCTTGCCGAAGTCGAGGCCTTTCTCTATGGCCAATGCTTTGAGGAATGTGTCTACTTGCGGGGTAGCTTCGGCTTCCTGTGTGAGAAGCTTCACATAGTCCCCTATCTTGAGATTGTGGTTCCTGTACTCCTCCACCTTCCTGTCGAATTCCAGCAGGTCCTTGCTGAAAGCCGCCTGCTTGGCTTTCTCGAGCTCGGCCTGCTCCCTGGCCAGCTGCTTCTTCAGCTCCGCGGCCTTCTTGACCGATTCCCGGTAGGCGCTGATGTGGCCTGTATGGAGCTCCTTGTCGTCCACGCCCACTATGGCCGGAAGGACCTTGGCGGCAGTCAGGGCGGCGTATATGGCCCCGGAGAGTTTGCCTTCTTTGAGGAAGTAGTCCGCGGCCATCTTCACCGCGTCCTGGTCCTCGTATCTCCTGAATCCTGATACATCCACGTCCTTGAAGGCCCCTTCCAGGGCCACAAGGTCCGTTTTGCCCTGCTCCGAGATGCCCTGGATGGTCTTGCCTATGTTGGCCTGGGCTTCCGCGTTCATGTGGACGTCCTGGATCTGGATGACAAGGCCATCTGCCGGTTTCCAGTTCTTGGGGAAGCGGGCGGACTTGAAGTTGGCGTAAGCTAAAGGCAGGGACTGTATGGCAGCGGCGGTCAGGTCTGAAACGGCGTTGGGAAGGGAGCTGACACTGTTGACCGAGGCCACTCCGTCCCACACGGCGCCCCCGGGCAGGTTCGCTCCCACCGTGGGCAGCTGGGCCAGGAGCGTCTCCTTGTTCATCTTGGAGACTGCCTCTCTGCGCTCTTCCCACATGCCCGCTTCTGCGTAGGGGACGGCGAGGAAGCTGTAGGTGAACAGGGTTAAAACTACGATGGTGAAGGACTGCTTGACGCGCAAGGCCCTTTTGTTAAGGGAAGGGGGGAAGTGTCCCATATAAGAAAAGTATAGTAGAGATGCCCTTATATGTCCTCAACTTAATGTAAAATTTTTGTAACACTTTTGGCCTTGACGGAGGGGGGATTTAGTGTTAGCTTTATCTCGTGGACATAAAGGCCAAGAAGATCGTGCTCTGCGACGGGGTGCGGACCCCCATCGGCCACATCGCCAAGTCCCTGGCGTCCCTCACTCCGGAAGCCCTCCTTAAGCTCACCATCGAAGGCCTGCTCCACAAGACATCCCTCTATCCCCACGCCGTGGACGGCGTCATCTCCGGCTGGGTGGGCCAGGGCTCCAGCGCCCCCAACATCGCCCGCATCGCCCTTCTTTTGTCCGGCCTCCCTGAAAAAGCCCATGCCGTGACGGTCCAGGCCAACTGCGTGTCAGGCATGGAGTCCATCTGCAGCGCGGCGCGCCACATCATCGTGGGGGAAGGCGACCTCTACATCGCCGGCGGCACGGAATCCATGTCCAATTTTCCCTATCTCCTGCGCGGCCCCCG
>MGUS01000019.1:20490-21703 GCA_001800085.1 Elusimicrobia bacterium RIFCSPLOWO2_01_FULL_60_11
CGACTGCATCGAGGAAGGCCTCACCGACCCGGTCGAGCTGGTCAACATGGCGGGCACCGCGGAGATCTGCGCCCAGATGTATTCCATCTCCCGCGAATCTCAGGATGAATATGCCATCGAGAGCTACCGGAGGACTCTCGAAGGGGAAAAAAGCGGATTTTACGACACCCATGTCGTGCCTGTCGATCAGCCGGGGGCGAGCCTGAAGCAGGACGAATATCCGTTCCTACGGGAAGGCCTCGTGGAGAAACCCAAGATGATGGGCAAGGCCCCGCTCATGTTCGACAGCCCCCAGCTCTCCATCAAGCAGTTCTACGAGAATTTCGGAAAGTATATTTTAGGCAAGAAATTCGTGGAAGGCCAGACCCAGGCAACGCTCACCCTGTTCAACTGCTGCGCCCGCTCCGATGGGGCCGCGGCCGTCATCGTGGCCTCCGAAGACCGGGCCAAGGACCTGGGCCTTCCCATCATCGCCGAGCTCAAGAGCTGGGCTTTCTGGGGCAACAACCCAGCCCACATGGGCATCGCCCCCATCTATGCCACAGATATGGCCTTGAAGCGCGCGGGCATGCCCTTCGCCCACCTGGACGACATCGAGCTCCACGAGGCCTTCGCCGCCACCTGCCTGTCCATCTTCAAGGTGGGCAAGGAGAAATTCAAACAGAACTGGCAGGAGAAGTATGACAGGAAGCAGGTGAACCCGCACGGGGGGACCATCGCCCTCGGGCACCCGCTTGCCGCCACGGGCACACGCATCATATTGAACGCCATGTTTGAAATGAAGTCCAACCCCAAGGTCAAAACGGCCCTCGCCACCGCCTGCGCCGCGGGCGGCCTGGGCGGCGCGGTCATCCTCGAACGCTATTCCAAATAATCTGATTTTTTGGCATGATATTTCAGTATGAAATCAAGCAGGGTCAAAAAGCTTGAACTTCTGCTGGAGTTCAGCAAGCGCAATGTAGCTGAAAAGACCTTCGACGGACTCCTCATCCTCCTGGCGGACGAAGCCAAATCCCTCCTCAAAGCCGACCGCTGCACCATCTTCATATTGGACAAAGCAAAAAAAATCCTCTGGTCCAAAGTGGCTCACGGAAGCCCCTCCATGATCTCTTTCCCCTGGGACAAGGGCATCGCGGGGGAAGCGGCGCGCACCGGCAAAGTCCTCAACATCAAGAACGCCTACAAGGACCCCCGCTTCAACGCCCAGGTGGAC
>MGUS01000019.1:21742-27034 GCA_001800085.1 Elusimicrobia bacterium RIFCSPLOWO2_01_FULL_60_11
CGGAACTCCTGGGCATACTGGCCAACCAGGCCGCCGCCGCCGTGGAGAACGTCCAGCTCTATGAACAGGTGCGGGACGCCGCCCACGACACCATATTCCGACTGGCCGCGGCCGCGGAATACAAGGACAAGGACACGGGCCGGCACATCATGCGGATGAGCCGATATTCCGCCCTGATCGCCCGGGCCATGGGGTTCCCCGAGAAGTTCTGCGAGAACATCCTTCTGGCCAGCCCCATGCACGACATCGGGAAACTCGGCGTGCCCGACGCCATCCTGGGAAAGCCGGCGACTCTGGACCGGGAAGAATGGGAGGAGATGAGGAAGCACACGCTCTACGGGGCGGAGATCTTGAAGGGGTCGGAGAACGAGCTCATCCGCATGTCGGAGAAGATCGCCCTCTGCCACCACGAGAAATATGACGGTTCGGGCTACCCCCAGGGGCTCAAAGGGGAGGACATCCCCATCGAAGGCCGCATCACGGCCCTGGCGGACGTTTTTGACGCCCTCACCTCAAAGCGCGTTTATAAGGAAAAGTACGCTCTGGAAGAGACCTTGAAGATCATCCGCGAAGGGAAGGGGAGGCACTTCGACCCCCGCGTGGTGGAGGCGTTCGAAGGCGCGCTCCCCGGATTGGTCGAAGTCATGCGGGAGCACGCCGACTAGACCTTGTTCGAGTTGTCCAGGTAATCCACCCGGTAGAGGATGACCTTCGGGTCTTCATAGTCCTTGGTGAAGTGCGTGGCTTCCAGCCGGGGGATGTTCCATCCGAGCTCCGCCCCGCTCAAATCCTTGAAGACCAGGACATGCGTGATCCTCTGCGCCCTCAGGCGGCGGATGAGGGCACCCAGGTCGATCTCCTCGAGCAGGCCCGGTCCCGGCGCCTCCGTCTCGGCGTTCCAATAATATGAATCCGGGTCCAAGGTCCCCGCCAGGACCACCCGGGCGCTACGGCTCAGATTCTCATTGGCGAATTCGATGAGGTCGTAGAACCTCAATCTGGACCTGAGAAAATCCTCCCGGCTCACGCGGCCCGCAAGAAGCGGCAGGTTCTCCGCCGCCGGACGAAGCGAGAGGATGAAGAACCCCGCGACGATCCCCGTCAAGACCGCGGTGTAGACCCCCTGCTTCATGCCGAATCTGGACCGCCAGTATCCCAAGCCATGATAAAGCAGGAGCGCGGTGAGGATCCACAGGAACCCGTGGAGAAGTTTTGCGAAGAGGACTCCCCTCACGCACAAAGCCATGGCATAGAGCATCTGGACGGGGCCGGCGAAACCGGCCCATCCGTGCGATTCGGCGATCATTTTAGGGACTCTCAGGTCCGCGATCAACCCCCGCCCTTCGGTGGGGGGAGCGTAGTTCCCCGCCAGGATCAAAAGAGCCGCGGCGGCAAAGACCGCGAAGAGCGCTTTTTCAAGACGCGTGATATCTTGGGGGCTCACGCAGGTTTTAAAGAATGAAAATATCCTTTTCCATGTCAGGGCCATGAGGATCAAAAACAAAATGTAGTAGATCATGCTGTAGACAAGACCATAACGGGCCAAGGCATAGGACAAGGCGCTCAAGACGGCCAGCCCAAGGCAGACGGAGAAGACAGGTCCAAGCGAAAAAAGGGCGTTGCCGATGCCGTAGGAGAGGCAGGCGATGAATCCGAGCCAGAGAATGTCGACGGGGAGGGTCCGCATCATCTCCATGTTCAAGGGCGGACGAGTTCGAACAGGACCGACCGCTCGTTCTTGAAAAGTGCTTTCAAGTCCCGCTTCTCAAGCCGTTCCATGTCCCAATGGATGTCGAGTCCCGGTATTTCAGGGTCGCGGTATATCTTAGAAGCCGCGTCATAACGCAGGGATGAGAACATGAAAAGGACGTGGGTCACGCCCATCTCTTTCAGCGCGGGCAGGATCTCGCCGCGGTCCCGCTTTTTGATCAAGTCCAAGGGCGCCCAGACAGCGGGCGCATCCCAATAATACCAGTGGGGATCGCCGTTCCCGAGCACGAGCACTTTGGACCCGCCCGGCAGGCGGCTGTTGGCGAAGTCGAACAGGTCATAGTTCGGCAGTTTCTTCCGGAGATAGGTCTCTTTCGTTTCCAGTCCCAGGAAAACGGGCAGTTTGGTGGCTCCAAAAACAAGGCTCAAAAGAAGGCAGGGGAACAAGAGGCCAAGGATCACGGCGCCTCGGGCCATCGATGCCCATCGCATGCTCTCCTTCAGGCGTTCTATCCCCACAGCGGCGGCGACGGCCCACAGGGCGTAGGCCGGCAGGTAGAACCGGGTGTCGCCGAAGCGGTGAAAATCGGAATTGAACGTCAGATAATGGAACAGGAAGAAGAGGGAGCCGAGGAGCGCCACGGCCTTGACGTTCCTCTGCCTGTCGAGCACGAGCCCCGGCAGAAGGAAGGGGAAAACAAGGGGCCCCGGTCCGAAAAGGACGTCTCCGAGGAAGATATTGTTGCTCAGTTTTATTGTTTCCAATGCGGAGTGATCCGGGGTCCGCGTTTTCAGATAGTCGATGGCCATGGCGGCATATTCGTGGCCCCGCATGCCCAATAGCCCGACGGGAAAGGGATAGACCGGGTCGCCGAAGCTGACCCAGTTGTTCACGGCCCAGGGTGAGATGCCTATGAAGGCGAAGAATGAGAAAATGAGAGCCGGTCTGAATGTCGAAGGCTTGGGTTTCATGGCAAATATAAAGACGAGGCCCGCGGGGACCATGGAAATGCCCGATATCTTGGCATGCCAGGACAATCCGGCCATCAGGCCGGCGAGGGCGGCCTCCTTCCAGCCGGAATCCTTTTCGAGCCAGAGAAGGAGGCCATAAGCGGTCGCCACGCTGTAAAAAAGTGTGCCCAACTCCACATTGGCCGTGCCGGAGACGCTGCTGATCAAGGGCATCAGGTAAACGATCGTTGCCGCCAGCAATGCCGGTCCCGCGGAAACAAAACGCTTGACAAGCTCGTATACGAACAGGGCGGAGGCGATGCCGCAGGCGTAGTGGATGAGCTTGGCCACCATGTCGCCGCGAAGCCCCATGGCCAGGGCATAGAGCCGCTCGAACAGGACGGGGTAATAGAGCGTGAGATTCGGCTCGTCGGCGGCCTTCAAGATGTGGTGCTGCGACAAAAGCAGTTTGGGCAGATAAAGGTTGTAGAGCATCTCCCGGCCCTGGCTGGGCGGCGTGTAGTTGTAGAAGAAATTCGCGCCGGCTGCGAGCAAGAGGACGGCCCAGTAGAACCGCGATCCATTGTCCGCGAGCGTTGCGGTGAATCCGTCCTTGATCCGGCGGAGGTCCGCCAGAAAGTCCTTAAGCCCCCCGATCCCGGCCAGGAGGAATGCTCCCATGGAAAGCGTCAGGACATTCTTATAAACGAGCCCCAGGGCGCCCAGAAGGAAGACATAGAACGAGAGGAACGCGAGGCCCAACCCCAAAGAAAGGAGCGCCGCGGCCAGGGGCCGCTCAGAATCGGGGGGGATGAAAAAGGACAGCAGCCGCCGGCCGGTCAGGACGGCGCAGAGCAGGATGATGAAGAGCCAAAAAAGGTCGGGGGCGAGCTGGCGGATCAGTGGAAGAACCTGCCGATGAACCCCGGAAAGAAATCCGGCCAGTAGTGGCTGCGGACGAGGAAAGCATAGTAATGGAGGGTGAAGAGGACCGCCCAGGCCCAGGAAATGATCTCGGCCAGGCTCATCTCAATCTACCGCGTGAAACAGGAACGCAGGTATTCCGAATATATCTTCCAGTTGATCTTGGTGACGCCGGACTTGCGGGTCTCGAAACGGTAATAGATCTCCTCGATCTTCAGGCGCGCGGGCGCCGCTTTCAGGAAGTCGAACAGGACCTTATACCCTTTGGGCCGGAAGTTGGGCCTGATCTTGCGCCAGAACCTCGTGCGGCAGCCGAAATATCCGCCGAGGATGTCGAAGCTCAGGTAGTTCTTCCCCCGGAGCAGGAACGAGATCTTGCCGATGCCGGTCCCCACATAGCTCAGGAGCTTGCGGGCGAAACCCCAGCCCTCGTCGACTTCGACGCGCGAAGCGACCACCACCGGGTCTCCCAGCCGCAGCAGGTTGGCGAACTCCCCGATCTTCTCGGGCGGGTGCTGCTCGTCCGCGTCCATCACGACGAAATACCGGGTCTTGACCCTCTCCACCGCCTCCACGACGCTGGCGGTGAGACCGTGAACCGGCGCCGCGCTCCGGTCCAGGAAAGTGATGCGTCCGTCGTTGTGCTTGAGCGCGGTCTCCCGGGTCCTGTCCTTGGAGCCGTCGTCGCTCACGATGATCTTCATGCCCTTGTATGTGTCGAGCAGATAGGGCAGGAGGTTGGAGAGCCCCTTCTCCTCGTTCAAGGTAGGCAGGATGACTGTGAGGTCGTCATAGGTCTCGGACTGCTGTTTGTTCACGAAGGGGGGCTTCTGCGCGACCATGAATATGGTGAACTTGCGCATGTCGAAGGCCAGGTTGATCAGGTAACCCTGTTTCACGAACGCGCCCTTGATGGCGTCCATGGAGAAGTGGTTCACGTGCCCGCATTCCTTCTTGTAATAATCGTTCTGGAGGATATAGCCCTGGAAGAGCACCTGCAGGAAGAAGAGCGGCTTCCAGAAGCTCAGGTTGACGTCGTAGGGCACGGAGACGATGAAATGGCCGCCGGGCTTCAGGAGCCGTTTGCCTTCCTTGATGATCTCCTCGTAGTTGGTCATGTGTTCCAGGAACTCGAAGGTGGTGATGATGTCGTAGGATTCGTCGGGCAGCCCCGTCTGCTCGGCCGGGCAGATCTTGTAGCCCGAAAGACGCCCTTTGGAGACGGCCTCCTCCATGAGGTTCTTGTTCAAGTCGGCCCCGAAGACGTCTAAGCCGCTTCGGTTCCAGTCGCAGGAACCGCAGCCCAGGTCCAGGACTTTCGTGCCTTTCTTGGTCTTGCTTTTGACGAGGGAAGCGGCGATGCGGTAGCGGTTCAGATGGAACCATTTTCTCAAAGGATTCTTGGACTCGGTCTGTTCCTTGTAAAAATCCCCGCTGACCTTCTCGTAGAGGGTTTTGAGTTCCTGATCCATTGGATTTAGACCCCTATTATATCACTTCACCCGCGCGGGTGGTACCGGCGGTGGGACTCTTTCATCTGCCGCGTGTCCAGATGGGTGTAGATCTGGGTCGTGACAAGGGACGAATGGCCGAGAAGCTCCTGGACCGAGCGCAGGTCCGCGCCGCCTTCGAGCAGGTGCGTGGCGAAGGAGTGGCGGAGGATGTGGGGGTGGACCTTGCCCCGGATGCCCGCGCGCTTGGCGTAAG
>MGUS01000020.1:0-113 GCA_001800085.1 Elusimicrobia bacterium RIFCSPLOWO2_01_FULL_60_11
TTTTTGGGTGTAGGGCAAGGCAGCCATGAATTCAGCCAGGGTCGCTTCCTGGCTGTTGGCCTGGGTCGCCGCCATGAACTTGATGTTGAACAGGAGCCAAAGCTTGAACTCGA
>MGUS01000020.1:146-10579 GCA_001800085.1 Elusimicrobia bacterium RIFCSPLOWO2_01_FULL_60_11
GCAGGTCGGACACATCGTCGAGCTTCACCCTGGCCCCGGGGATGCCCATGAACTCCCGCATCATGTCCACAAAGGCCACGTAAGTCTTTCTCTCCCGGGGGGCAAGGCCCCCGCCCATGATCTTGTAGCCCCGATGGATGTGCTTCATCAGGAGTTCGGTGTTGATGTATTCCGTGCCCACCCGCCGCGCATCGTCGAAGAAATTGGGCGTGGCGAGCCCGCGGTTGATGGCTTCGCGCCCGATCAGCTCTAAGTTCCACCTCGTCTCCTGGCGAAGGAGCACATCATCGGTAAAATTCCGGTAGACCCAGATCTTCTTCAAAGCATCGACGAGCCGGAGATATTCGGCGTCTTGAACATATCGGCCGTCCTTGTCCTTGTTGATCTTGTAGCCCCGCGCCCGGGCCATGCCGTTCTCGATCAGAAGCGAGGGTGTGATAGACCCGGCCGGGAGTGCCTTGAACGGTTCATGCCGGAAGAAATCGTTCATAAGACCGGACTCCTGCGCGTTCGAAGGCGTGGGCGGAGAAGGGATGAGCTCCCCGGGAGTTTGAAGCAGAGGCGGCTTCAAAAAGGCCTCCGGATGGCGGTAGCGCATGAAGATGTCCATCAATTGGTCCCGGTCGATGAACATCGAGAAGAAGTGCTGCACTGAGCGCACGTTGTTAGGATAGGTGATGAGCCCCGTCTCCAAGGCGACCCAGGGACCCTCCAATTTGGTGTCGGATTCGCGCTCTTTGGACAGGTCCATCCCGGTCTCGTTGGCGATCATGGTGACCATTTTATTGACATCGATGGAAGGGATCCCTCTCTTCTTAAGGACGGTGTTGATCTCCCGCACAGCCATCTCGATGTCGGCTTGCGGGTCGCCGGTCCAGGTGAGTGCGTTGGCGATGTTCCTTTGAAGCCGGTCCACTCCAAGGCCCAGGAACCCCGTCAGCTTTGATTTGTGGTTGTGGGCGACGGCCTCCAGGATGGCCGCGTTGAATGTGTCGTAGATGGCGTCCAATACCGCCGGGTTGGACACAAAATCGAGCTTGAACTTGTCCGTCTCCTTAACGTCTCCCGGCTTCGCAGACCCGGCTTTTCTGAGTATTACGGCCTGCTGCCAGTCCTCGATCGCCATCAGAACCCGGCCCTTGGGCGCGGCTTCAAGCTCCGCGCGGACGGCGGAACGGACGCCATCGCGGCCGCTTTGATTCAGTAACTCCCCTGAAGGCCCCTTCGGGTCGCGGTATCGCTTGAGAAGCGCCGCCTCCGCTTCATCGGGCAGGAACCGCTCGGAGAGAAGGATGAAGTCAACTTCTTTTTCCGTCAGATTCGGGTTGTCCGCGCTGAACAAGGAATCCGGGTGCAGGATGGAGAAGATATCGGCCAGGATGCCGTATCTTTCAGCCCGGTCGGTCGCGGCCTTGGCCCGGCGCGCCAGGTCGGCAAGGCCCGGGTTCTTTTGGAGGATGAAGGCGATCTCCAGGATGTCTTCCGCGAAAGCGTCGCGGATGGAGTCCATGAACAATTCACGGGTGAGGTCCACATTTTCAAGGAGGATGTTGATGGAATCGGGATCGGAAGCGTCAAAGTGGTGGCGGGGGTTCATATGGATGCTCAACCCCCAATTGACATGGGTGCCGGGAACCCCCAGAGTCTGCGCCGCAAGTTTATTGGAAAGGACCTCCCAATCCTTTTTATGCTCGTCGGGATGAAAAAGGTCGCGCCGATCGACCAGGGCCTGGAGTTGCGTGTCTTCCAGCCCCCCGTCCATCCGCAGGTATTTTTCCAGGATGTCCATGAGCGTCTCCAGTTCCGCGACGGTGTATTTGGAAACAGTGTCCTGCAAACTCAGGCCGCGCGTGATGGAGAGCCGCTCCAAGAGCGTATTCTGGTCCTTCTCCAAACTCAGAGGGGTCCCTGTCGCGAAGGTCTTGCTCTGGTGGGTGTCGATATGCTCTTTCAACGCGGCCAGGAAACCGGGGTATTCATCGGGATCGAATCCGAGCTGGAGGCGGGAAAGGAGTTCCATGAAGAGGGACAGGCTGTGGTTCCCATCCATCAGGAAAGCCGTGACATTGGGATAGTCCCATGTGAGGGGCTGGTTCCGGGGCAGAGTCCTGTGGCCGCTAGCCAGGGAAGGTGCGAGGGTGATGCGGGCCTCGTGCGGCCTGCCCGGGTCGGTTTCGTTGCTGTTGTATATCCTGAACCTGACATCGATGGATCCGACCCGCTTGCCGATCTCGTTGAAGGACTCGATCCCGGTCTTGCGCCGGAGCGGGTCCAGAAGTTCGATGTTGTGGAACCCGCCTTCTTTGGAAACATGGCGCATCAGGGGATATTCCGGCGAGACGAGGTCCGAAGGGTTCAGCTGGAGCTGCACCCGGCCGCCGTCCGGCAAGACGGCCCAGGCCAGGGCGTCCGCCCGGCTCCCCGGAGCGAAGTTCCCGCTCGGGACGCGAACCCTTAAAAACGGGAACTTAATAAAGTCCGCTACGGGAATGCTCACATCGATGACGCCTTCTCTTGCGCCTTCAGCTACCACAATGGCGGCTGAATCCGCAGTGCCGGGGACCGGGCTGACTTCCACTCCCGGGCCTGCCCGCAGATTGGAACGGATCGGAATGACCTCTTCCGGATAGGGGGAATTCAAGGGGCCGGTCAAGTCCCTGGGATTAGCGGCAAAGTAAGCGGAGTCGGCAGGCAGTTCGGACATGGGAACTCCCCGATGCTTTTGATAGGCCCTCTCCTGCTCTTCCTCGGACGAACTCCCCGGGGGCAGGACGTCCTCGCGGACCGCTCCGTAAATCGAGACTCTTTTGATGAACTCCCGCGATTCGTCATAGAATCCGGATACAAGGACCAGGGCCGCGCGGCCAGCGGCGGCGAAGGGAAGGCGCGTCATGCCCTCGAATGAGAGGGCGAACATGCCGATAAGAAGCTGAAAGACCAGAACGACCGCCGCGGCCTTCACTCTCCAGTTCTTCGGCGCTTTTTTGATGAAATCCTCGAATTTGGCCCAGGCACGGTCGTTCCTGGGCCAGAAATAGGCGATGGGGAAGATGGCCACGGCCGTGAATCCGATGACCATCGCGGAAGCATAGTTAAGGAAGTTGTGGGAAAGGCCGGTCATGTTCATCGTGGCCCAGACCACGACGGCCCAAATGACCGAAAGCACCGCTGACCCCATGAGGGAGCGTTTGGTTCGGTACAAGCTTTCCAACCTGCGGCGGTCGATGAAGCTCAAGATCACCAGGGCCGCCATCAGGATGTCCGCGTATGTGAAGAGGGTGAAATCGAGATTGACGCCGGCTTGAAGGCCTAAAGGCAGGATGAAACCGACGACATGGGCATAAGCGAGGAAACCGCACCACTTGAGCATTTTCCACATGTAAAGTGGCGCTCCGTAAAGGGGTGGGGATTGAGCCGTGGGCTCGGGCGGGCGTTCGGCATCTTCCCGCCTCCTGTCCCATTCCTGCAGCCAGCCCCTCATGCTCAAGGGGCTGAATACCGCCCAGGCGGCGTAGAAGACGAGCACGTTCTGGAGCAGGAATCCCGGGATGGCGAAACCCAGGCCGTTGAGGACACCGAAGAAAGCGATGGATGTCGCGGCCGCAGCCACACCCCACTTATGGGTGCGGAGGCGGTCCATGAAGAATTTCCCCAAGTCGCCCTTGGCCAGGAAATAGATCAACGCGGCGGTGAGGGTCCATAGGAGCGCCTTCCCCGCAGGGTTATAGAGCAAGGTGCGGATTCCCTCGAAATAGGACGGTAGGAATGTGAGATATCCGAAGAACCCGGTCGAGATGAGTTCCACCACTTCGGTCCCCCAGCCGTATTGCTGCAGGTAAATGGCCAGCGATACGGAGATCGGTTTTGCGAGCAGGAAGATGATGGAACGGATGATGGTGTTGATGAAATCCTTGAACTGGAGGCGCGGGATCTTCTGCTCGATGGTGACGCCCTTGACCTGCACGAAAGCCCCGGCCCAGAACCAGCTCACCACCCCCCCCACGATCATGGTCTCAAAGGTGCGGATCAACCCCACCGCCGCGGTGTCCGAGGAGATGTGCGTGTTGTAGAGCGTGATCACCAAGAGTCCAGCGAGGGTCGGCAGGACTCCATAGAGCATCTGGAGAAGCGTGATCTGCTGTTCCTTCGTGGCCTTGGCCACCAAAAGGTTCCGGTCCTGTTCGACCCCATTCTCGATCATGAATTCGATGACCTGGGTCGTGGCGAAGGATATGGCGAACATGGCCTGGCCGATCACGACCGTCTGGAGCCAGTTCCACTGCACGCCGAAGATCTCGGTGTTCCACCAAAAGCTGGTGTTGATGGGTTCCGCCCCCCAGATCTGGAAATATTGGCCCACGATGTCGGCCACCACCGCGCCGAAAACGATGATAAAGGCGTTGAAAGTATATGTCGCGGGGCGGTACATGCGCTTGGCAGGGTCTTTCAAGCTCACCATGAACCCGCCCAGCCAATCCATGAAGGGCTTGTCGTGCCCGGGACGGTATCCCGCCGGATCTATCTCAGGGAACGCTTCCCACAATCTCCGGGAAAGAGACCGGGCCTTGGATATGTTCCAGACGGCCCGGACCAGCAGGACGGTGAAAATACCGTAGAGCGCGAAGCCCACTGCGGCTGGATTTCCAATCTCAGCCCCGGAGTAATTGAGCAGGAAGGGGCCGAATGAGCCGAAGAACCACCCGGCGGAAGCCAGAAGAAGGGCGCCCTTCCATGTCCCCAGGGATTTGAGCATGCCTGAAAAGTCCTGCACGACACCCCTGTAAGCCGGCGGGCTTATTTCCGCCAATTTATCCAGCAGGCCGATGACGGAGGAACCGATGAATTTGATGGCATGCGCCAAGACATCGGCGATATAGCGCCAGCGGATGAAAAGCGGGGCAGGGCGACTGGACAGATATGCGCTCCCGAGGAAATTGACGAAACTCATCGCAAAGACCGCGGGCAGGAGGAAAGCCGACGGCAGGTTGTAGAGAGTGGGGTACCCCAGCAGATACGAGACCAGGGGGATGACCACAAGCCCCAGGGCCCAGAACATCTGGGACGATATCTTGATATCGGTGTCCGCCTCGCTTGTGGGAACGCCCTTGGCATCCGTCGGCGGGTTGATGGAATAGAAAAGGATGCTGGAGCGCCGCCTCGGAAGGAAGGTCTTCCCCATCCAATAGACGATGCCGGCGGAAGCTGCGGCCGTGATCAGGCCGGGCAAATTCAGATAGGCGCCGGCCTGGTGGAAAAGACCTCCCAGACCGGCCCCGACCAACATCGAAAACGCCGCGGCAGGGAGCTTATGTCCCGGATCCGAACGGGACTGGAAGCCGGCATCCGCCTTGACATACCCCATGATCTGGAGGAGCTGCCAACTCAAAAAGGTCACTTCCCAATTGGTCGTAGGAAGAGGGGTATCCTTGTCATCCGAGGGCTGCTGGGGCTGGATGGTTTGGACCAGGATGCGGACCTGCTTCCCGGTGTGGTCCAGGCGGGTCAAGTTGGCATCCCCCGCAAAATCCACCAGGAGCCGCGCGAACTCGGCTTTGGTGAGGTAGCGGTTCAGGCGCTCGATGAATTCAGAGTCGGACAATTCATCCAGGCCTTCAAAATCATACGGCAGTTCGGGGTATTTCAGACCGGAGCCGTCATCCGCGACGGCCACCTCCCGGATGCGGGCCGCCAGGAATGTCCTGAGATCCGTCAACTTTTCGGGGACCATGTCATTCAGGGTCAAATGACCCCTTCCGTAGGAGTAGTCGAACAACTGCGCGATGGCGCCCAGGGATAGCGCTCCGGCGATGGAGGCGGCGATGCCGGCATGGCCCGCGATCGTGTTCAGCGCCATGGTCGTCATCCCCCCCGCATCCCAGGCCAGGACCGCAACGAGCGCGGTCAAATAAGCCGCGTAACCTAAAGTCGTGATTCCGGCGACTTTGAATCTTTGGATGGGAGTATCCTGATTGGCGCCAAATTTGGCGATGGCCACTCCGTAAGGAAGCAGAAGGGCATCAAATCCCTGGGCAAGGGCTTCACCGATGATGTTGTTCACAAGTACGGACAGGAACCTTCTGAATCGTGTGCTATCCTCGCCGGCAGCCCTGCGCGCCAGCCAGCCGGGGAGCCCAAGGAAAGCGTAATTGACGACGATGTGAGTGGTCTCATGCGCAACGACGACCGCATGGGTGAGGGTTCCCGGGGTGACCAAGGACTCGATTTGCTGGGTCAAGGGATCATGCCGTCCCAACCATGCCGTTATTTTTTTGCCTGCGGAGCGGTTGGATATCACCGCCATGGCGGCTTTTGCCGCGGTCCATGCCATGGGGGCGACGAGAAGAGAGATCCAGAAGCCCTGAAGCAGGAACGCTGCCACGGCAAAAGATGCAAATCCCCCCAGGGCAGTCCGGAGATTGAGCGGAGCGGAAACAGGAGCGGGCGCCTCTACGTCATCGTCCGGGAGTTCATCTGAAGTGTCGCCGAGGTTCCGGATCACGTTGGCGGCTTTTGTTTTGAGCTTGGTCAGCTCCTGCCTTTGCGCGCGGCCTTCGACCAGATTCTTGCCCATCGCCAGCAATTCAGTAACACTCATGCCCTCAGCTTCACTCATGCCCTCAGCTTCACTCGTGTCCTCTGCAAAAAGCCGGGGGTCCGAATACACGACTCCAAGCTGGTCCGCTCCCATTGCGTTGAGCAGGAGATTGACGTTCTGCGCCCCAACGACCCTGGACTGCAGGTTCGCGGCGGCCAAAACTCCCGCCTGGGCCATTTTGAGTCCGACCGTGTCATAGTGCATGATGATATGGGCGATCTGTCTAGCGGCGTCATCGACATCCGGTTCCTGCGTATCCAGTTTCCCCTTCATCTTCGACATCACGATCGGACTGATCCACTTGCCCATGAATTTCACGGCCAGGGTCTTCATCAGCCAGAAATTGTCCATGGAGCGGGACAATACGGCAGGGGTGCCGTAAGCCGTCACCTCGATCGGCGGACCGCTCGTCCCGGTATTGTCGACATAGGGCAAGTCGATGACCGAGTACATCTCCTTGACCCATTCAAATTCATCCCCCTCGAGCCGGTCCGGCCTGTAAATGACGCGAACGTCCTTCCCTTTGGCCTTCTCCGACCTGATGCTGTCCATCAGGTAATCTTCGTAGGCCTTGGAGGTCCAGGCCTTGTCCGGGTCCTCGCCTTTTGATTCGGCTTCCCTTCTGACTTTTAATATCTGCTTGACGATGTCATTCTGGGTGATGACCAGGACATGTTTGTGCTGCCAGTTCTGGGGGTCGGCATAGAAATCGATCATGGATTCGGCATAGGTCTGCCGGAACAGCTTGCCGAAGGCCTTTCTGACCCATTTTCCCAGTGAATTGGGATTGTCGCCTCCCGCCACGACCGCAAAAACCTCCAAATCAGGATACAAGACGTCATCCATATATTTGACGACTTCGGGATTGAACGCGTTCAGATACGCGCTCCTTATGATTTCGCGGTTCGCAACGCGGATCTGCTTGGCGGTCAGATCAAGACCCTCGACAGACATCTCGTCCATGGTCTGATTCAGGACCTCGATCAGGATCTCGGGAGTCACGCCCGAATACCCCGCAGCGCCGCCCGGCTTCTTCCGCAGCAGACGGTCGAATGTGAGCTTGACCTTCCTTTGGGCGTCCGTTTTAGGGTTCTGCAAATGCTCCTGGAGGATGGCGGCGTCAACGGCGCCTTTGGGAAAGAGAAGCGTATCCAGGTTCTGTTCATCGACCATGAGACTTGCCTTGATCGCGGTATCGACCTGGTGTCCCACCTGCTTGTATCCCACCCATTTCAAGACGGTGTTCCACATCTCGGTCCAGCGCCCTTCCTGCTTGCCGAACGCGCCGATCCAAAAACGCTTGTTGATCACGTAGAATTTATCGATCAGACGGAATTTCACGTCCGGGTCTTTTTTCTGCTCTTCGATGAGTTTTTTATGGTTGTCGCTGCCGCTGTATACCAGTGAAAACATGCCGGCGAACGAACCATGAGCGCTCCGTCCGGTGATGATCTTGTGGAAAAATTTGACGGTCTTGCGGTAATAATCGAACAGATAGGTCAGGATCACCTTGGGCTCGCCTTTAGCATCGACCCGGTCGTAACTCTTTTCGGTCGCGCCGGAGCCGCCGATGACTTTAAGAAATCCGAAGGAGTCGACCCATTTGCCGATCGCTTCTCCCAGAGTGGTCCAGCCGGTATGGTGGAATATGGCCACCATGCCCAAGCCCGCCTTGTCGGCCACAAACCTGGCTAAAAAGTTCTGGAACGCGCCTTCGATCTTGCCGCTGGTGCTCGAAGTGAGCAGGAACTGCGTCATGAGGACCGTGACTCCGATCTCCTTTATGGCTTGGGAAAGCTCCGGGGTTTTATCCGTGTTCTCAAAACGCGTCACGCGGTAGACCGTGAATTCAGAAGGCGTGCGGTCCTTTTGGATGACCACTAATTCTGGTTTGGCTTGCTTGAGCGCGACGGGATCGAGCTGCTTGTTGCGGTCCTGCACCATTTTGCCTGCGGCCGCTCTTTCTACGATCTGATAATACGGGACGTCCTCATCTGCGGTTTCAACATGGAACATTATTTTGGGCTCCCGGATCATGCCGCGGAGAGAGTCCAGCCGATCCTTGCGGCCTTCTACGGCCGACCAATTCCGCGAAACCTTGAGGACAATGGCTAGAGGCGTCCTCTCATAAGGCTTGATGATAGGGTAGATGTCGCTGAAGAGTATGTTCTGCTCGATATCCAGCTTGCTGGCGTCTATTTCTATCTTGCGGATGCGCTCAGGCTGTCCGGAAGCGTTGTTGATGAGCGTATATCCCGCATTGACCGATATCTTCCCGGCCAGGTTCGACCCTTTGATGTCGATTCCTTCCTCGGGGTCGCCATCAAAATCCTTGCCGCCGCTGTCTTGCCTGCGGATGCCTTCGGGCACCTTGGGATCGAGAGAATTCTTGACCGCCCCATGACCGAACATCTGGGCGCGGTAATAGACCTGCTTCTCGTCTTCGAGGACCAGGACCAGCGCGATCTCGGCGCCGCCCACCTTTCCCCTGCTTTGAAGCATGATCTTCTCCACAGGGCCCTTAGGGTCATGCAATATCCTGTTTTCCCCGATCCAACCGCGCCCGATCTTTGCGACCACGACGATTTTGGATTCGATCGGAGTCCACACGGGCTTTTTCCTGCCCTCGGATTTAGCAAGCTCTGTTTCGCGTGTGCGCCGCTCGAGCTCCCTGTTCCTGGTTTCAAGCACGCCATCAAGGACGCCTTTGAGCTTGTCCAAATCAACGTCCTCGGGGTCGGTATTTGTGAAGTCCACGACGACCTTGTCAGCGAACGCCGTTTTCAGAGTATTGTTGTTCTTGAGCAGGATGCGTCCGACACGGGCATCATAGATGCCCTGCGCACTCCCGTCGTGCGTCCCGGGATGCCACCCGTCCATGAAGTAGTCGGCGATCTTCCCCATCCTCTCCTTGCCTCTGGAATCCGGATCCGCATCCCGGCTGTCGAACCAGTCTTGATGGCTCAATGTGGATACGGTGAGCTCTCCCGCTTGATTGAAAGGACCGAACCCCGGGATCACGATCTCTTTGACATATTCTCCCAGACCGCCTTCGAGGGCCAGAGGGGTGATGATGCCGAGGCGCATGGGTTGGGAGAGCGGCCACATCGGGAGTAGGCCCAGGCCAGGGTTTTCCATGATGGTATTGACCTCGGCGCTGATCTCGGACTTCAATTCATTGAGCCGTTCATTGTGATATTCACGCCAGTGGAGCAGGGTTTTCTCATCCTTTCTGTTTCTTTCATCTTGCTTTTCGAATTCAGCGAGTTTTTCAGCGGCAAGGATCTGCGCCGCGATCGTTCCATAGATGATGGAATCCACCACCTTTTTGGCTGCATCGGACTCTTTGGCCAATTCCGAGCCCTTTTCAAAACGCGCCTTGTTCACGGCGATGAAGTATTTCCCGTCCGCGCCGAGCTTCAGAGAGGCCAGCTTGGACATCACGATAAAATCGCTGTCACTTCCCGTCAGGTCGGGGAATTCTTCGATGACCACGTCCAATGCGGGTTTATCCCCAAGCCGCATTGCCAGGTCCTTGGCGAGGGCGGTAAGAGCTTCGTCCGGCTTGCCTGCGGCTTGCGCACTGCTTCTCTTCTTGAATATAGAGCCAAAAAACGGGATGGCAGCGTATCTAAAGCCATTCAGGTCCACAGTCGTGCCGCTCAACGCGGCATTTGCCGGTTGTGGAAAGAAATTATAAATGACATAGAAGACGACCGCGGAGGCGGCCACCGCGAAGAATATCATGGCCCTTGTCTTGTTCGAAAGGATCCATTTCCAGGTCCGCACGGCCGCGAAAGCCGAGAGCCCTGCTGACCAGTACGAGATGTCTTTGGAG
>MGUS01000021.1:0-1680 GCA_001800085.1 Elusimicrobia bacterium RIFCSPLOWO2_01_FULL_60_11
GGTGTGGCTGTCATTCTTTGGACGGTGGGTTTTGGATTGGTCCTTCAGCACTGGTATTACGAAATGAAACCCCAAGGGGTGCTGTTGCGGGACCAGGTCGCCATACACCTGGTCTCCTGGTGGAGCGAGGCGCCAAGGCTTGCGTGGATAGCATTGCATCAGTTTCAAAAGCAAGGTACATATCCTCTGATCACGGATTTTGTGGATGAACACTATGACACATCGATAAATGACCCTGCTTTTCCGAAGGATCAGATCACAGGTTGGATAGATAGAAGCTTCCATCTTTCAGGGTATTTAGAAATAGCCAGCATTACGATCGTGATAGGAGCTGTCACGGGGTTGATAGCGTCGGTGTCGGCGATCTATCCGGGCATTCAATGGAATGTTTCATCAGCAATCGATTTTGGAGCGAAAGTCCTTTTGGCCACTATCAGCCCTGTCGCCATCACCCTGTTTGCAGCCCACGCCTGGCACAACCTCACGAACAAATATAAGCTCACCACCGGCGACCGCCCCGGAGCGGCCGATGACGGAACGCGGCTCCGCGCGGAAATAAGAAAGGCGGGAATTAAAGAGAATGCGGCCAGGAAAAAGTTTTTTCTACTCAGCGACAAGGCATCAAAAGCCTGGGCCGAAGTTCAGAGTACGAGAAGGCCTGGTAGAGAATTGGATGACCGTGAGAACCCTAAGTATATCAATGCGATGCGCGATTTTGATCTTGCGGATAGCCGGTTTAGAGATGCGGGTCAAGCATTACTGCGTGCCGATAATCGTTCGACGTTACTGCGCAATATGCTGGATTTGGTCGAAGCTCGGGCCCAGGTCAGAGCCATCGAAGCGCGGTATGCGGGCACTGCGTTGGACCAGCCGGGAACCGTTCCGGAAGATCTCGCCCAGGCCAAAGAGAAGGCTGACCGGCTGGAGATACACGTAAGGTTTCTTTCAACGCACGCCCCGCCGGCGGGCGAAAAAGACACCCTTGCAGCCATTGAAACCTATGAAACCTGGCGGCCGCGCATGCGCTCCATTGTGCGGCCGTTCACGGGGTGGACTGTAAATCCGGACATCTCCGCCTCCGACATCGAGGAATCGGTCAATCGAAAGGCCGACCGGCTCATTCAGTTGTTCATAGCGCCCTGGTGGCCGAGCGAGTTGAACACCATCCAATATGTCTCAATGCTCAAGTACTGGAGCGCCATCTTCGCGCGGGTGCCCGGAGGGACCCGGGTATTCCTGGCCCTTGAGGCCGAAGCCAACACGGTCAAACACATTTTTATTGATGGGCATGAGGGAGGTTTTTCCCTTAAAAGAAGCGTGGGTTTCAACCGGGTGGTGCGCTGGACGAACCGGGGGTTCAATGTAGGGCTTGCTACCGGGCTGATCGCCGTCGCCTCGGTTTTCATCTATGCCGATCCTTGGGCGGCCATCCACGCTCCCGCGGTGGTGAAACTCATCTTTCTGACAGTCATATCAACCGGCTTTGTCGTATCCACCGCCATCCTCACTCCCATCGCTTTCAATATCTCCTCCCATGCCATCTGGAACCTTCGCCATCCTGACGCCGTCCTCACCTCCGGCGTCCCCGGCGCGGCGGGGCGGGGCAGGCCCCAATCCATGTGGCTGCCGGAATTCGCGGACCACATTGGAAACATGTTCATGATGGACGGAAAGCCGCCG
>MGUS01000021.1:1688-12133 GCA_001800085.1 Elusimicrobia bacterium RIFCSPLOWO2_01_FULL_60_11
ACGTATGGAACGCACTCAACTCTCATTGTGGTCCAGGCGCCCTCCGGCCTGGCGCCGGGGGCCTTTGCCAATGCGGTCAAAACCACGGCCCGCACCCGCATACGCGAATGGGCTGAATCGCAGCGTCTCGATGTACCGCAAGTAAGATTTTCCGTGGAGGACCGGCAAGAACAGGTCTTGAATGGCGGCACCCATGTCTTTGTCTCTGCGCGTGCAAGGCTCTCGATGCGGCCGCCGGCGGGCGGCGGCAAAAAGGATGTTGTTCCGCTTTCCGACGGCAGCGAGCCCAAAGATGCCGGCCGGAGCTACATTGCCACTACCGGCGATAGCCGTCCGGCCCATGAAGTGGAACAGATCAGAAAGGACGCGGCCTCCCTCGTTGGGGACCTGCGGAGCGTCGAAAGCGAGTTGAAGGGGGTAGCGTCCTTCATCGCGGGCAAGCAGAGCGACGCCAAGCTGTTCGAAAAGGAGATGCATGACTGGAGAACGGGAGCCGGCGGCGGATATGTCTCGTCCCTCATCGGCGCGGGGGCGGCCTACACCGTGGAGATGGCCGCCAGGGACTTGGCAGCCGTCGAGGCGGCCATTGGATCCGGCCCTGTCTATGACCCGGGCGCGGCGTTGGAAGCGCTCGGCGGCATCGAGGACGGCATCGCCCGCGAGATTCGATTTTTGTCGGAAGGATACGGGCCCTTAAGGGCTGAATTCGAGCACGACAAGCACATGGCGCCCATCGTGCAGACGCTCGCGCCGGAGGATGTTATCGGCATCCTGGACAAACTCCGCCGGACCGACGTCATGATAAAGCGGGTCATCGCCAAGCTCGGAGAACTGCGCCCCCCGCCGGCGGGCGGCGAACTGACCAAAGCAAAGACCAAGGAAGCGGCATCCTTTATCGTATTCGTGATCGGTGCCGTGTTTTTGTTCAGCCTTTCGGACTTGGTTTTCACTCCCAATGGTTCATTTGAGGATCAATCTCCCTTTTTGGCGGTGGCATCCTTGATATGGTTGGCTCTTCCCAAGCTATTTCCACGGGTTTCCAGTTTCATCAGTGACCCTTTCGCCGTCCACTTCCTGTCCTCCTGGCTGGGCTGGGAGTATTTTGGAAAGTCGAACATCCGGGCCATGGCCAAGGCCAAGATGGAAGGCCGGATGGTCGACTATGAGAGGATGAGGGCCGCTTTCATGCTGGAGCACGGGCACCTGCCGGGGGCCAAGGCCGCCCTTAAAAAGGCGACGAATGATTTTGTGAGATTGTTCAGGCTGGCGAAGCGCGTCCGCGCTCTCCCCCAAGAACAACAATATAGCCTGGACGATAAGATCGAACTTTTGGGCGAGATATATGATTTTGACTATTATGAAAACGATATCGTTTTCACATCTGACATAAGCGACGCGGAGCTCAACGATTGGGACCGCATCACCCGGGATCTTAACGGGATGTTCAAGGAAGTCAGCCCGTATCTTGACGTCAAATCCATCACCGGATATGAGTGGAATGACTTGAACTTCGAGGAAAAGATACGCTTTATCCTCTCGGCCCATGAGCGCGAAAGGCGGCTGGAACGGGTCGTGGACGCCGCCATCCGCGGGTTGCAGGCTGGTTTCATCAAGAGGCTCGCCGTCAGTTCATCCTTATTTGTGTCCTCCACCCTGGCCATCATCATCGCCGAAACATTCTTCCCATCCTCATCCGCTTATGTGCATTATGCCGAATTCTCGACCATCGTGGGTTCCGCCGTCTTGGGACAAAACGCCACCGGCTATCTCTTCGGCTCCGCCGCGCACGCCTGGTTCAACCTGACGCACAAGTTGAAACTCACCGCCGGCGATCGCCCCGGCGCGCCTGAGAGACGGTTCACGCCGGGCCAGGAGATTGAAAGGGCCATGGAAGTGGGGGATTGGCCGGACGCTGCCAAAAATATTCAAACTCTGAGGGGAAAATTGATCAGCACGCTTTTGAGGGATAAATATCAGCCGCTCATCACGCGGTTCAACATCGATGAGCCAAAAACGAAACTGCGCGATGAACAGACGAACACGGCCATCAAAGCCGGGTTGAGCGGAGCGCGGAATGCGCTGGAGAACGGGGATTTCAACCTGGCCCTAGCGCTTCTTGATGCCTTTAAAGCCCCTTATTACGCTCTGTTGGTGAGAGAGGAAAAGAATGGTTTTGACAGGATCTTTGCTCAAGCTACGGCCATAAAAGCAAAAGCTCCGGTCGCCCCTGCGGAGGGCGGCATCGGGAGCGAGCAAGGGTTCATCACGGCAGGACAAGCCGTGGTGCTGTTCCTCGGTTCCCTGGCCCTCACTGCGCCCATCATCTTCGGCACGGATTGGATCAGCAGCACGACTCCGGAGAGGATCAGGGATATCCTGCTTGTTTCTTTGTCTTCGGCCTTGGGTATTGTCATCGTGAGGATGGCGCAGGCGGTGATGATCTTGGCGTTGGATGAGGAGAGGACGGTCGCTGCCTACATCCGCGTGGGTGACCGTCCCCTGCCACCGCCATCGGTCAAGTCTAAATTCAGCCTCATTCGCGAAGCCACGGTCTCCGCCGCGGTCAGCGTCGTAGAGAAGGGTTTCCGCGGGAGCGTGGACGAGAAGCTGTTCCGGACTTATAAGGATAAATCCAACAAAGAAGCTTCCTCGCAAGCCAGTTCCAAGATATCGGCCATCAAGGACGAAGCCGACGGTCTCGCCTTCACCGCCATTTTAAAGGTCTTCGATAAATTCAAGGCCGGCGTATGGATATTCAACAGCGAAGGCAAAGGCCGCGACGAGGTCGAACGGGCTTTTGTGGGCGGCAATTATTCCGGGGTCCAGGGTTGGAAAAAGATCTTCGCGCGGCTCCTGCGGTTCATCGGATTGTCCGGACTTTTCGGCATCCATGCCGCCGTCATGTCCCTGGATGTGATAGAAGGCACAACGGCCTTCGTGAGGAATGTTCCCGTTTTTTCAGGCGGCAGTTCCGTGGGGGTATCCGGGCCCGGAGTGGAGTCCCTGGGCCAGTCCCCTGACATCTACGCCGACCTCGTGATCGCCCGAGTCCCTCAAAGTAAAATCAATGAATTCCAGGATAAGCCCCTGGACCCCGCAGAAAGCGTCTTGGTCAATTTGAGCAGGATCGCCGTGGCGAACGGCAAGGATTTTAATGGTCTGGAAGTGGTGCTTCTGGGCCGCAAGCGCGAACGCGCGCGCCTTGAAAAAATGCTCCCCAATGTATCCAAGGCGGACATCGACCGCGCCGTGTCGGCGGATGAGACCGGTGAAATGATCGTTCTGGAAGACCCCGTCACTCACCTGATGGTGCGCGTCATTCCCGACGGCACGCTTCTGGTGGCCTTGAAAGCTGGCCTCGGAATCCCCCTGACGGAAGCGACCCGGGTGCGCCTCCCTGTCTTTTACGGGTCCGGCGGCTCTCCCGAAAGCATGATGAACCTGGCCGAGCTTGCGGGGTTCGCTCATGAAGGCGCGGTCGCGGGTTTGCGTCTCATGTCCAAGAAGGTGAAGGATACGGAAAACAAGCTCGGAGCTTACGATTTCACGACAGACGAGATCAATGGCAAGGACGATCAGCCGGGTCTCAAGACCATCCGCACTTCTGACTGGAAGCAGGTGGTCAAAGGCGAACGGCTGTTCACGTTCGCCGACGTGAAGGGCGATGTGGACGCTTCCAAAACATTCCTCACCGATAATCCCGCCTGGAATCAGCGGGGAGTCGACGAGAAGACCGGTGAAGTCGTGACTCTCCGCATCAAGTCGGTCAATGGGAAGAGCCATGTTTGGCTGGAAAAGAGCGTCGAGCCCATGAAAGCACCCCCTTCGCCGTCGCTAGAACAGACGCCCGGAGTCGTCAAGAGCGGTCCCGATCCGATTTTAAGTTCCAGCAAGATGCTTGAGCAGAATGACCGCGACGACAAGGCCATCCGCGCGGCCGCCGACGCCTCCGTCGCCCGTGGCATTGAGTATGCCAAGCAAGACGCAGCGCAAAGAGAGCTGGAAACAGCCCACAATGAATGGATTTTTGCCAAAGCAAGGACATTGACTGCCGTCAATCGCGACCCCGAAGCGGTGGCGAAATTGCACACCGATGAAGCGGCCGCCCTTGCGCGGCTTCAGGACGCGGAGATATCGTCGTCCATTCCATTCTCGGGCAGATTGAAGGATATATTCATGATCTTTGCCGGCGTGACCCTTCTGTCCGCGGCCTCCGCTATGGCATGGCAAGGGCCGGGAGTATCGTTGCCCGTGGTCTCGGATGGGCTGGTTCTGGCGGGTGCCCTGGTTTTCATTTCTGCCGCCGCAGCTTTGTTCGGCGCAGCGAAGTCGAATTATGTGAAGTTCCTGTTCGCCGGGGTCATCTACCCCAGCAGGCGCGAGACGGCCAGGGACATCGTCATCGCTCACTTCCGCGGCATCGAGAGCCGGAATGTCATGAACAGCAAGATCGTGACGGACAACGCGGAGTACTGGAGACGGGTCTTCATCGATTCAGGCAACCGCATGTTCTACCGCCCAGCTCGACCTCTGCTCCGGGCGATCCTGGGGCGCGTCGAGCCGAGGTATCGCCAGGGTATCCTGAGGACCCCGGCCGAGTATGCGCGCGAGGCGATCGTCCTGGCGCAGCAGGCGCCGGCAAGGGGGAGGTCTCCTTTCGGTCCCGTCAAAAGCGCACCCCGTCTGATCGCCGCCCTCCTGGCTTTCCTCTCGATTCCGGTTCCCGCGAGTTCTCAGGTCATTCTGTCGCCGATTCCGCCGGCCCCGACAGATCGATTGGCCCCCTTGTACTCCACTCCTGTGACGGCCATTCCCGAATCGGAAATCCGCGACATGATGCGCCAGCTTGACGACCCGGACCCGCAGGTCAGGATTCTGGCCATACGGGCGCTGTATCAAGGCGGGGCCAGGAGCGGGACCATGCTCAACAAGATCAGCCGGATGGTCACGCGGGATCCGGACCCCGGAGTCAGATCTGTGGCCTTGAGCGTCATGGATTTCATGGCGTTGTATGAAAGAATCGGGTTGCGGGTGGCGCCCCCCTGGCAAAGGATCGCGATGCTCGGCGCCGCCGGATATCGGTATTATAAAGAACCAGCAGCCGGGGGTTATATCCCGGTCCACGAAGGCATTCATCAGCTTGTCGCCAGGGCCGTGGGGGCCAGAGTCAAGGATTTCACGATAACGCCTCCTCTCAGCTATTCCGATGCTCCCAGGTGGGATTCGAAAAGAGGCCATTACGTCTTCAGGGGAGTCGCCCTCAATAACTATGTGTCAGCCGTCCTTCTGGGTTCGGCCGGGATCGGCAGCATGGCCGGGATGAACCTCCAGGACCATCCAAAAGACATGTACTGGGCCCGACGGCTGGCCATTTCGGCATCTCCGCTCATCGTTGATACGGTGGTCCAACGGTATGTCTTGACCCGCGACCCCGAGAACGGGATGTACAAGCTGATCATCGGACAGCAGGTCAAGAACAGTCTTTCATCCGTCATCCTGGCGCCCTTCGGCTATGGTGACGGCCAAAGCATAGCTCGTTCCATCGTTCCCGGAGAAAACGCGACCGGTGGGAGGAAAGTAGCGCAGCGCGTCGTGGGAACCCTCGTTACGGGGTCCATTTTTGCGGCTCAGACGAAGGTCATCAGGGACCGGGGTTTGAAGATGGAACTTAGATTCACGCTCCCGCTGCTAATCGCGGGCCTTCTGGACCTGGGATTACACGTTTTGCTCTCCACAGCCTCCGGCGGCGCGGCGACAGCGGCGCTGCCGGTTTTTTCTTCCATCATCCTGCTGAACCCCGGCCTGTCGGGCAAGGTCAGGGCCCGGCTCTCCGGCTCCGCCGGCAAGGCAAGCAAACCTGACGAGGCCGCAACCCGGGCCAAAAAAGTCGCCAGGTCCCTTGTGGGCGCCATCAAGCTCATGCAGGGGGGCAAGGAAGTCCCGGTTCAATTCCTCACGGAGATCCTGGGCGACGATGGATTCATAGACGTCGAGGCGCTGGAGCCTGCTTCTGCTCAACCCTTCAATCCTCTTTTCAAGGCATTTGAGATCATAGGAAGGGAAGAAATGGAGAAGGCCTTGACCGAGGCCTTCAGGGAATCGGACATACGATTGAGCAGAAATGAGGTCGAGAAAACCGTGGCGGAACTCATGTCAGGGACTTTCTCTTATGACAGGTTCGAATCGGTCTTGAAAAATGAAAATTCGAGGATGGGAGCGGCGCCGTTCGTGGCCATCAAGATCAGCGCCCGCGAAGACGTCAGGAAAGCCGTCCAAAAAGCCGCTGCCGTACTGGCTGCGAATGATGGGGCTAAGATAGTTCTGATCGTTGATTCGCCCAGACAGAAATCGACCCTTGAAGGTCTGTCCGAATTTGGAGCGCTGACGAACGCGTCGGTCGTTGTCGGTGGGTTCGGGTCGTTGCCGCAAACGCTGAAGAGTCTCAAGGGCCCCTATTCGTCGAAAGCGCTGATCGTCCCCAAGAGTTCTCTTTTGGACATCATGAACATCATCGACGCTCTAAGCGAAGATGATTACCTCAGCGATTTCAACATCATGATCGTTGATTTTGCGAACGATGCCCTGAACGCGACGCCCTTCTTCAATCTCAAATACTTCAAAGAAATGAAGCAAGCCATGGATGTCATCGCCCGCTCGGCGTAGCGGAGAGATGAGAAAGTGGCTTGAATCCCGCCGCGCCGTCGTCGTCTCCGCCGACGACCTGACCGAGATCATCCGTTTCCTCGATCGCACCCCCTCCTGTACGGGCGGGTTTTGAACCCGCCCCCAGCCTTACCTGCCACCTGTCCGGAATAACCAAATGTAATACACTATTTACATTTGGTTAAACTTTGTGTAAAATGCGTTTATGATAGATAGGCCCTTTTGGTCCAGGAAAATTCAGGAGACATGGAAGCGGGCTTCCATCGTGTGGCTCACCGGCGTCCGCCGTTCCGGGAAAACCACTCTATGCCAAAGCATTCCGGGAGCGCGCTACCTGAACTGCGACCTTCCAAGGACGGCCTCGCTTTTGGAAGATCCCGAATCATTTTTCAGTTCCGTCAAGGAACCTGTCCTGATCCTGGACGAAGTCCACCAGCTTTCCGACCCGAGCCGCACCCTCAAAATTGGCGCCGACGAGTTCCCTCGCCTGAAGATCCTTGCGACGGGGTCTTCCAGTCTTTCCGCCACCCATAAATTCCGAGACAGTCTGACGGGACGGAAACGCTCCGTTGTCCTGCTCCCCGTTCTCCATCAGGAGCTTTCCGCCTTCGGCGTCAAAGACCTTCGGGAAAGGTTGTTCAGGGGAGGGCTTCCTCAGGCGCTCCTCTCGCCACGGACGGACGAAGGGTTTTATTCGGAATGGCTGGACTCGTACTTTGCGCGCGACGTTCAGGAGCTTTTCCACGTTGAAAAGCGATCCGGTTTCCTGCGGCTTCTTGAGACTTTGCTCCGCCAGAGCGGCGGTCTTGCTGAACCCACATCGCTGGCCCGTTCCTGCGGCTTGAGCCGGCCCACGATCATGAACTATCTTGAGGTCTATCAATTGACCCATGCGATCCACATCCTCAGGCCTTATCATGGCGGCGGGCGGCAGGAAATCCTCCAACAACCCAAGATTTACGGGTTTGACACCGGGTTTGTCAGGCATGTAAAGGGATGGGGAGAACTCCGCGAAGGGGACCTGGGACTCTTATGGGAGCATCTCGTGTTGGATGCTCTCTTGTGCGGGGTGCCGGACAGCCAGGTCTATTTTTGGAGGACAAAACAAAAAGAGGAGGTTGATTTTGTGATCCCCGCGGGGCGGGACAGAATTCATGCGGTCGAATGCAAATGGAGCCCGCGCGGGTTCGATGCGGGCCCATTGCGCGCCTTCCGGGCCCTTCATCCTTCCGGCAGGAACGTTGTCGTTTCTCCTTCCATCCATGAAAGGCATGCGAAGAAGGATGGAAAATTAACGATCGATTTTGTGCCTTTGGATCTCCTTGCGGAGTCTTTGGATCCTCCCGTCTGACCCATGCCCAAATCCACCGAACCCGACATCAAGTCCGTCTCCAAGAACCGGAAGGCGCATATGCGCTTTTCCATATTGGAAGCATATGAGGCGGGCATTGTGCTGCACGGTTACGAGGTCAAGTCCCTGCGCGAGGGCAAGGTGAGCCTGGAAGAAGGCCTCGTGCGCATCGACAAGGGCGAGGCCTACCTCATGAACGTCCACATCCCGCCTTACCGGCACCTCTCCCATGTCGAATACGAGCCCACCCGCACCCGCAAGCTCCTGCTCCACAGGGGCCAGATCGACAAGATAGATGAGGAGATCCGCACCAAAGGCCTGGCCCTGGTGCCGTTGGAGCTTTATTTCAAGGACGGAAGGGCCAAGGTGACGGTGGGCCTGGCCAAGGGCAAAAAGGACCAGGACAGGCGCGAAGAGATCAAGAAGCGGGATGTGGAAAGGGACATACGCCGCGCGTTATAAATTCTACCGCACGATTTTTATGAATTGCGGGTTCTTCCGCCATGCCGAGAAAGCGGCATCTTTTTTGGCTTGAATTTTGAGCGCCTTGTCCGCGGCGATGGCGCCCCGAAGGTGCGTCAGCGCCTGCGCGGTCTTCTTCAGCTTGGCGCAGACCTTGGCCATGTCGTAATGGAGCGCGGCCGTCCCGTTCGAAGGGATTTTTAGACCTCTTTGTAAAAATCCGGACGCCCTCATGTAGTCCTTTTTGGCGTAAGCGTTGCCGCTGCTTTTCAGAGCGCTTTCCGCGATCATGTCAGGCAGCTCGGGGTCGTTGGGACTGCCCTGCATCTCCAACTCGCCGTGCATCAAGGCGGACTCATGATCTCCCTTTTCCATCATGATCCTGGTCAGCATCTTGTGGACCCCCAAGGCCGCGCCGTTCTTGAACAGGCAGGCCTGGAACGCCGCCACGGCCGCGTCCTGCTGCCCGGTTTCCTTGAGCGCGGTCCCCAGAGCGAAGAAGTCCTGCGCCGAGCCGCCCGCCTGGGTCAGGGCCTGATAGAGCGGCACGGCGTTCTTGTAGTCCTTCATTTCAAATGCGATCTGCGCGGCCAGAGTCAGGGCCTCGCTGTCGTTCGAATTGGACTGGTAGGCGCGGTTCAGGTACTCGAAGGCCGCGGTGTTGCGACCCTGGGCTTTGGCGGTCAAGCCCATTTCCCGCACGGCGATGGCGTTGTCGGGGTCTTGCTTCAGTACTTTTTCCAGCGCGGCCTGGGCCCCCGCGAGGTCGGACGAAAGCCGCATCTCTTTTCCCATCGTGGCCATGTATTTCACCTTGTCCATGGGGAATAGGGACTGGGCCCATAGGAGCTGCTTGGCGGCCTTGGCGTGGTCTCCTTGCGCGGAAAGCTTGGCGGCGCTCTTCATGAGCATGCCCGGCACAAGATACCACGCCGCGCCCAGGATGATCAGGATGACGGCCACGGCGGCGATGGCTTTGGCCATGCCGGGCCTGTGGGACTGTTCCTGGACGGGGGGGAGGAGCGATTCGATGGAAGGCAATGATGCGGGCATCGGTTCCGGTATGTTCTGGGAAGGCGTGAGTTTGACCGGTCCTTGCCCCTGGGGCGTCAACTTCACCGTCTTGTCCATGTCCTGCGAGGGGGATGCTCCCCCCGCTGTCAGTTTTACGGTCTTTTCAAAATCGCCATCAGCCATGTTTGTCCTCCTTGAACTGCTCTTCTTCCGTCGATCCTTTGAGCGACCGGGTCGAACTTTCCCCGCCGGAGATCACTTGCGCGACTTCATCAAAATAACCCGTCCCCACGAACGCCTGGTGCTCGGTGGCGCTGTACCCGTCCGCTTTGGCCGCGAATTCCATTTCCTGGAGAGCCGAATAGGCCGTCATGCCGGTCTTGGAATATTCCTTGGCCAGGGAGAACATGGAAAAGTTGAGCGCGTGGAACCCCGCCAGGGTGACGAACTGGTACTTGTAGCCCATCGCGCCCAGCTCCTTCTGGAATTTCGCGATCGCCGCCGGGTCCAGCTTCTTCTTCCAGTTGAAGGAGGGGGAACAGTTGTAGGCCAGAAGCTTGCCGGGGAACTTGGCGTGGACGGCTTCGTGGAACTTTTTGGCGTCGGCCAAGTCGGGCGATGAGGTCTCGAACCAGAGCATGTCGGCGTAGGGCGCGAAGGCCAGTCCCCGCTTGATGGCCGTGTCGATGCCGCCCTTCAAGGGAAAGAACCCCTCCGGGGTCCTTTCCTTGCCCAGGAACGGGCGGTCGGCCGCGTCCACATCCGATGTGATGAGGTTGGCGCTGAAAGCGTCCGTACGGGCCACGATGATGGCGGGGATCCCCAGGACATCGGCGGCCAGGCGCGCCGCCAGGAGTTTCTGGATGAACTCGGCCGTGGACACGAGCACTTTGCCGCCCATGTGGCCGCATTTCTTGACGGAAGCCAGCTGGTCCTCGAAGTGGACGCCCGCGGC
>MGUS01000022.1:0-10160 GCA_001800085.1 Elusimicrobia bacterium RIFCSPLOWO2_01_FULL_60_11
TCCACAACATACAGCGTGTTCACTACGGACCGCAGCAAATCATCGGAAACCGGGTCTCCATTTTGAGTGACGATAACATTCTTTCCGTCGATTTTGAGCCCGCCGAACCAATCAATATGCACGAGCACCTCGCCGTCGCTCAAGTCGTAGAAATAAGCTATTGCGGGGCTGAGTTCAGCAATGTTAAAAGCATCCTCCACAATGCCGCTCACCAAAGGGTCCACGGGGCGGTAAACGGAAGCACCGGTTGCTTCGACCTGGCATAATTGATATATCCCGCCGTCGGCGCCGCGCTTAAAGACCGCCACATTGTCCCCCATCCGAACAGAGATACTGGCAGACGCTTGGGATTTCGCAACCAAATGCACAAAATAGCCGGCTTCCCCAAGAATGGTTTCGCCTGCGCTTTTCGGCTGTCTTATCACTTTGATGACATGAATGATGAGGATCGCAGCGGCGATCAATGCCCCGGAAATAGAGACGGCAAGCACGAATTTTATGACTTTAGCGGACATGGTGATATCAGGCTGATCCGGCCCAAAGATCAAGATCCCAGCCCCGAGCGCCGTAGCGGCCAATAAAGTGATCAAAGCCACACGGATGTTGATGGCTCCGCGCTCGCCGCCCGCCGGCGGGGCGGCAGGCTCTTCGGTCCTCATGCTATCGGCGAATACTTTTAGTTCCTTCCAGATTTTAGAAGTCAACGGCCCTTTGGTACGCGCGCCGGCCAGCGCCTGATCGATAATTCTAGTCAGATCATCAGCGCCCATCTCGGGCATCGCTTCGACAAATGCTTGGATCATATGCAAATAGTCATCATACGCGTCGGCATCACTCAAAGGCAGTCCCGCATTTTTTTGACGGACCGCATCATCAACCGCGTGTATTTTACTCATGACCTCGATTTCCTTGCTTACGGCATGACCCGCGCCGGGCCGGCCGCCGGCGAGAAGGATGTTAATAAACATACTGACAGGCAAAGCGAGTACGTTATAGGCGAAGTGGATGGCGATGTTGGACGCGGGGATGGCGAGCGCGGCTCCAATGGCTGCCAAGGCCGGGGGGACTGAATAATAATCGACCAATCCGTGATAGCCAAACCAGGGACTTGCGGCCATTCCTATCCATATCGCCGAAAGACCCATGCTCCGGAAAAGATACTGCAATTCCCCCTTGGATCCGGGCTCATACACATGCATCTTGAACATGAAATCTTTGGGATGACGGACAGTATCGAGAAACTCATGCCAGGGAGCGACGAAAAGAGACGCGACGACATGGATGATCGGTGTTCTCAGTGACGCAGGCCATGTGAAGAATGTAGGAATATTCTCATCCATGAACGACTCGGTCGCTTCGAGGGTCTTCAAAGCCGTAAGGCCCGCGCCGCCCGCCGGCGGGGCGGCCTTGCTTGGATTTTCAAATTCTCTTCTGAGCGCTGACAGAATCCGTTCTTTGTCCGCCACATCGCGTTCTGCGGACTGCAGCGCGAGCGATATCGCAGCGTGCCTTCTTCTCGATTCGCGCAATTCCCGTATATCGTCGGGATCCCGGTTGCTTATATGTTCCAGGCGGCTTACTACCCCCGCCTGATATACAGCTTCGCTTCCCTTTTCTTGTGCAAGATCGTAGCGGCGCTCCTGCGCCTCCCGTAGAGCGGCTTCGGCCTCCGCGATCCGCGCCTGGATAGTCGGCAACGGGAGTGAGACCGTTTCACGCGCCGGGCCGCTCGGGCCCGTGGTGTCGGCGTAGCGCTTAGCCGGCATTTTGCGGCCGCCGAATACAACCTCAGGAAACTCTATGCTGTTTCTTATCCCGATAGCAATGACTCCCAGCGACAAGATACCCAATACGATATAGACAATATATTGCAATGCGGAACCTTCAAAATTAATGATGTCAGGCGCCGCCGATGCGCCCTCCTGCGCGGCGCCGGCAATCCCGGGCGCGATGACCGAGAGAGCCATCACCAAAACCCCGAAGCCGAACAACCGTCTGAGCATCTTCATCCAGCTCGGTTGAACAGAATCCTGCCGTGCCTGTTTTTTCCCGTTAATCTCGGTGGAAATTGGCGGGTTTGTAACGCCTAAACTGAGAGTTCCAAGGACCAGGATTCCCATTACAAAATAGACGAGGTTCATGATCGTGTCATCCACTATGGGATTGACATCGGAGGAGCCGGCCGAAAGACCCGCGGTGTAAGCCAGCACCATGCCAAGAATGATGACTGCCTTATTGGGGAGTTGGATGCGGCCGAGGAATTCCTGGAGCGCGGCAATGGCTGTCCTCTGTTCTTTAAGGAACGAAGAAGCCCTCGCAACGACGCCGGTCTTAACCGTCTGCTCTCCTACTTTCTCGACGCGCTTGCCGTCGGCACTCAAATAGACAGGGAAGAGAATCCCTCCCGCTACCTTGACCAACGCCTGGTTCGGTGCAACGGCTTCGGCGGTGATCTCCACCGCGTCAGCCCCCAGCATCAACTTTACCGCGGACGATAACCGGCTTGCAACGGCCTTGGGGTTCTTAAGTACTGTGATTCCGGCAATGATTCCGGCGATATCGGCGAACAACGCGGGCGACGCCACTTCAGGCGTCACAAAGAGCTTGTCCCCGTCAAACAGCTTCTCAAGAGGCGTCTTCTCTTGGGTGAACACGGACAGGTATTCGGTGCCCGACTTGCCCTCAAGCTTGGTGATCTTGGGTGCTAATGTGACCACGGCCAGCCCTTCCTGGTCCAGAATGTCTCCCATGCCTCCCGAGTGGTAGCCCCCGGTCACGAGCACCACCTGCTTGGCCTTGCGCTCCGAGATCTGCTTCATGAGCTTCTCCGACATGGCCTTGTCCCTCATCTCGGCGTGCTTGAAGAACGATTCGAAGGATTCCAGCCCGACCCTCGGAGTGCGCATCTCGTAGTATTCCTTCCACTCTTCCGGCGTCAAGGCAAAATCCGCCAGCTTGCCCGTCAGATACCGCATCCTGGAGCGCTCTATCAGGTTCTTCTCCGCCCTTGTGCGGGCCAGCTTGCCGTAGCCCGCCTGCTCCATTCCATGAACTTCTTCCAGGAACTTCTCCGCTCGGATGCTGTCGGAGAGCACCACATAGCGTATGTAGCCGTCCATGGCGGGGTAGTTCTTCAAGGGCACCCCTTCCTTCTTGCAGAGGCCTTGCAGATAGATGTAGAAGTCCGTGTGGCGCACCTTGCCTAATCTGTAGGCCAGGGAGGCGTTCAATACCTGGGATATCTGTTCCTTAGATAGGTGCGTGACCAGTTTCTGGATGAGGGCGCTCCTCTCCTGCTCCACCTTGCCGAAGTCGAGGCCCTTCTCCATGGCCAGGGCCTTGAGGAAGGTGTCCACCTGGGGGGTGGCCTCGGCTTCCTGTGTGAGGAGCTTCACATAGTCCCCGATTTTGAGATTGTGGTTCCTGTATTCCTCTACTTTCCGGTCAAATTCAAGGAGATCCTTGCTGAACGCCGCCTGCTTGGCCTTCTCGATCTCGGCCTGTTCCTTTAATAGCTCTTGTTTTATGGCTTGTGCCTTCTTGACCGATTCCCGATAGGCGTTGATATGGCCCGTGTGGAGTTCCTTGTCGTCCACGCCCACTATGGCCGGCAGGACCTTGGCCGCTGTCAGGGCCGCATGAATGGCCCCGGAGAGCTTGCCTTCTTTCAAAAAGTAGTCCGCGGCCATCTTCACAGCGTCCTGGTCCTCGTACTTCCTGAACCCCGAGACATCCACGTCCTTGAAGGCCCCTTCCAGGGCCACAAGATCCGTTTTACCCTTTTCTGATATGCTGGATAGGGTCTTGCCTATGTTGGCTTGCGCTTCGGGGTTCATGTGGACGTCTTGGATCTGGATGACGAGGCCGTCGGCAGGTTTCCAGTTCTTGGGAAAGCGGGCGGATTTGAAATTGGCGTAGGCGAGAGGCAGGGACTGTATGGCCGCAGCCGTGATGTCTGAGGCGACATTGGGCAGGGACGCCGCGCTGTTGACGGAGGCCACACCGTCCCACATGGCTCCTCCGGGCAGGTTCGCTCCCACCGTGGGCAGCTGGGCAAGCAGCGTCTCCTTGTTCATCTTGGAGACTGCCTCTCTGCGCTCTTCCCACATGCCCGCCTGGGCGTAGGGAACGGCTAGGAAACTGTAGACGAAAGATAGAAGAAGGGAAAGGGTGAACGCCTTCTTGATGAGGGTCGGGCCTCTGTGGGTCATGGGTTAAATGTTAACAGAAGTGGACAGTTTTGTCCTCAACTTTTTGTAACATTCATGTAACACTTTAGCCGGAGGGATTGGGGACGGAGAGACTCGAACTCTCATGCCACTGAAGGCACTAGCTCCTGAAGCTAGCGTGTCTGCCATTCCACCACGTCCCCGGGAATGTTTATCTTTGTTTGGGGGTTATTTTACCAAGAATGTCGGTCATAAGATAGTCGTAGTTGTAGGGTTTGAGCAGGCAGTCGAAAGCTCCCTGGCGGAAGGCGCGCACGACATTGTCGGCGTCCTTGAAACCCGTCACCATGATGATGGGGGTCTCCTTGTCCCGCGACTTGATCTGTTTCAGGAGATCCAGCCCGTTGGCGTCGGGCAGCATGATGTCGAGGAAAACGGCATCGGGCTTTTTCGAGGCCAGTTCCTTCAGGCCGTCCGCGGCCGTGTAGGCCTGCAGGACCTTGTGCCCGTTCTGCTCGATGAAGGTCCTAAGCAGGTCGGAAGCTTCGATATCGTCATCGATGATCAAGAGATTCATGGTTACCCCCGGGGGTGGGCCCCCGCATAGACCTTTTTAAGGCCCTCGATCGAAGTGTGCGCGTAGATCTGGGTGCTGGCGAGCGACCTGTGGCCCAGCATCTCCTGCACGGTGCGGAGGTCCGCGCCGGCGTTGAGAAGGTGAGTGGCGAAGGAATGGCGGAACGCGTGGGGCGCCATGTCCTTGGTGAGGGGCGACTTGCGCGCCCGGGACTTGAGCGCCTTGGACGCCCCTCTGGGCGTGAGACGCCCGCCCCGGAAATTGACGAAGAGCGCTTTCTCGGGCGCTCGGCCGAAGCGTTTTTTTCTTTCATCCAGATAGGATTCCAGAGCTTTCACGGCGGTCTTGCCCAGGGGCGCCATCCTCTCCCTGCCCCCCTTGCCGAAGACCCTGGCCATGCCGTTCCAGAGGTCGGCGTCGTCGATGTTCAAGCCCAGCGCCTCATGGATGCGCAGTCCTGACGTATAGAGCGTCTCAAAAAGCGCCTTGTCCCGCGAGGATATGAATCCCGGATCCCCGGCGATGGAACCCAGGAACTTCTCCATCTCCCCCTCGGTCAGGAACCGGGGCAGACGCCGCTCCGGCTTGGGCGTTTTAAGGTAGGCGAAAGGGTTGGCGTCGATCAGGTCCTCCAGGACGAGATATTTGAAGAAAGACCGAAGGGCGGCCAGCTTGCGGTTGAGCGTGGAAGTTGCCACACCTCTCTGCGAGAGCGAAGCCCAGAATTCCCGCACCAGAAGGCGGGCTTTCCTGAAATTCGACAGGTCCGGGGACGGCCCCTTGTCCAGAAATGCTGTGAACTCCTTCAAGTCCTGGGTGTAGGCGCGCGCCGTGTGGCGGGATATGCCGCGCTCGGCTTTCATGTAGAGAAGGAATCGTCTGGCGAGGACTTCCGGGGAGGGAAGCGTCTGCGTCATGCCGCCTGCGCCTGCGCCGCCCTCTGGATGTTGCGGCACTTGGGGAACCCGGAGCAGGCCAGGAAAGGCCCGCGTTTGCCCACCCGCAGCAGCATGGCGCTGCCGCACTTCTGGCATTTCTTGTCCGTCATCTGGGGCTCGGGGCGGAACACCTTGTTGCCGTCCTTGTCCAGGCCGATGATGTTCTTGCACTTGGGATAGGCCGTGCAGGCCAGGAAACGCCCGCGCCGGCCGATCTTGACTGCCATGGGGCTGCCGCATTTCTGACATTTCTCGTCGGTGGCCTGGGGCATGATCTTCTTGCCTTCGGGGTCGAGCGAGATCTTGTAGGTGCAGCGGGGAAAGTTCTCGCAGCAGAGATATTTGCCGAACCGGCTTTCGCGGATGAGCATGCGCCCCTTGTCGAGGATGCAGAGTTCGCCGGAATCCTTGGGCTTGAAATCCACCTTCTCCATGTCCTTGCCGGCCTTTTTCAAGTCCTTTTCGAACGGCGCGTAGAACTCTTCCACGACATCCGTCCAGGACAGGCCTCCCGCGGCGATCTCGTCGAGTTTTTCCTCCATGCGGGCGGTGAAAGCGGTGTCCACGATGCCCGGGAAATGGAGCGTGAGCTTCTGGTTCACCACGCCGCCCAGCTCCGTCGGGAAGAACCGCTTCTCCTGCACGCGCACATAACCCCGGTTCAGGATGGTGTCCACGATGGGGGCGTAGGTGGAAGGCCGGCCGATGCCGTTTTGCTCCAGCATCTTGATGAGCGACGCCTCGTTGTAGCGGGGCGGAGGTTCCGTGAAGTGCTGTTCCGGCACGAGCTTCAAAAGCTTCAAGGCCTCGCCCGCGGTCAAGGGAGGGATCTTCTTGTTCCCCTTCGCTTCCGGGTCGGCCTCGTCATCGTCGATCTCCACTTCATAGACGGCCAGGAAACCCGGTTTTTTGACCTGGGAGCCGGTGACCCGGAAGGCCCCGGAATGCTTGGCGCTCTTGGCCTCCACTTCCACGGTCACCGTGTCAAAAAGCGCTTCCGACATCTGGCTGGCCAGGAACCGCTTCCAGATCAGGTCATAGAGCCGGTACTGTTCGGGCGCCAGGTTCGTCTTCAAGCTCTCCGGGGTGCGGGCCACGGAAGTGGGGCGGATGGCTTCGTGGGCTTCCTGCGCGCCCTTGGACTTGGTCTTGTAGACCCTGGGCTTGGGCGGGAGGAATTCCTTTCCATAATTCTTGTCGATGTAGGCCAGGGCCTCCTTCTGGGCGACGGAGGCGATGTTCAATGAATCCGTTCTCATGTAGGTGATCAATCCCGTCATGTTACCGTCCAGTTCCACGCCTTCATAGAGCGACTGGGCCACGCTCATGGTCCGCTTGGCGGAAAACCCCAGCTTGTGCGAAGCGTCCTGCGCCAAGGTGGAGGTCATGAAAGGGGGCGCGGGCTGGCGGCGCTTTTCCTTGGGCACGACGGAACGCACGATGAAGCCGGACTTTTCAAGTTCGGCGGTCATCTCGCGGGCCGTCTTTTCCTTGGAGACCTCCAGCTTGTCCAGTTTTTTCCCGTCCCATTCGAAGAGGTGGGCCTGGAACGCGGCATGGCGGCCCGTCTGTTTTTCCAGGTCAGCGGTCAAGGACCAGTATTCCTGCCTGTTGAATTTCTCGATCTCCGCTTCCCGTTCACAGATGAGCTTGACCGCCACGGACTGCACGCGGCCCGCGGAGAGGCCTTTCTTGATCTTCTCCCAAAGAAGCGGGGAAAGCCGGTAGCCCACGATGCGGTCGAGCGCCCGGCGGGCCACCTGGGCGTCCACCAGGGCGCGGTCGATCTTCCTGGGGCTCTTGATGGCCTCCTGGATGGCTTCGGGCGTGATCTCGTGGAAAGTGATGCGGCGGATCTTTTCCGGAGGGGCTTTCAGGATCTCAGCCAGATGCCAGGCGATGGCTTCGCCTTCGCGGTCATAGTCGGTGGCCAGAAATATCTGGGACGACGCGTCGGCAAGTTTTTTCAGCTCGGGGATGATCTTTTTGCCGCGGGGCAGGATGTCGAAACGGGGCTCAAAATGGTTCTTGACGTCCAAGCCGAAGTCCTTGCGGGGCAGGTCGCGAAGATGGCCGTAGGAGCTTTTGACCACATAGCCGCTGCCTAAAAAACGGGTGAGCGTTTTTTCCTTGGTGGGCGACTCCACGATGACGAGGGTCTTCCCGTTCCCCTTGATGGGGGAAGGGACGATCATCTTCACCTTTGCGGGGGCTTTCGCCTTCGCTTTGGGCGCGGATCTTTCTTTTTTATTTTTAGAACGCTCTGACATATCTTTTCCCAGGGAGCGTGCGGATGGCCCCTTTGAGTTCCAAGCTTAACAGAGTATTGGCCGCTCTGCCAGTCCCCCCCGAACATTTCTTAAGGACGTGGTCTATGGAAAGCGGCTCAAGGGAGAACAGATTTAACAATTCTTGTTCGTCCTCTGTCAAGACGGGCGCGTCCCCTGCCGGCTCCCCTTTGGCTTTTCGCTTGATCTTGTGGCGGAGCGCTTCGACCTCTTCGAGGATGTCTTCGAGGCCGCGGGTCAGCTTGGCCCCTTGCGCGATGAGGCGGTTGGGCCCTTCGCTCAAGGGGGATGTGATGGGCCCCGGCACGGCGAACACCTCGCGGCCCGCTTCCGCGGCCAGGCGCGCCGTGATGAGCGCTCCGGAGCGTTCCGCGGCTTCCACCACCACGGTGCCCAGGGACATGCCCGCGATGATGCGGTTCCTTAAAGGGAAGTTGGACGGGTAACCCCGCGTGCCGGGGTCGAACTCCGTGATCACCGCGCCCGCAACGCAGATCTCATCGGCGAGTCCTTTGTTTTCAAACGGGAATACCCTATCGGGTCCCGTGCCCATGACGGCGATGGTCCTGCCCCCCGCGCGGAGCGTGGCGCTGTGGACCGCGGTGTCGATGCCCTTGGCCAGGCCGCTCACGGTCGTCACCCCGGATTCCGCCAAGGACTTGGAAAGCGTTTCGGCGACTTTACAGCCATAGTCACTGGCTTTGCGGCTGCCCACGATGGCGATGGAGGGCTCGGTCAGGCACTCGGCCCGGCCCCGGACATGGAGTTTTTCGGGAAAATCCGGCAAGGAACGGAGCAGGGGCGGATAAAGGGCGTCTTCGGGATGGAGCGTGATGAAGGGCATGGGAGAGGGTTAAAGCAGGTCTTCGGAAAGCTGTGGAGACCTCATGATGTGGACCGGCTTCTTCGTCTCCTCGCGTTCCAGGAGCCGCTTGGTGGATTCGGGGTCGCGGCGCATCTCGGCTGGGATCCTGCCGGTGGATATGATGAGCGTGAGAGCGTCCACATCCAGGGCCTTGGCCATGCGCTTCAAAAGCCTTTCATCGGCGGGAGGCGGGAGAATACCCCGGATCACCTTGGACATGAACGAGGCGTCGGTCCCCGAGCGGCGGCAGAGTTCCCGCAAGGAGAGGGAGGAACGCTCCAGCCCCTGCCGCACGAGGTCCGCGAAGCCCGCAGGTCTTCGGGTCAAAATCTGGTCGTCTCCCATTTTTTCTCGGCCATGCGCCCGTAGTCCGTCAGAGTGAAGGAATCCTTCAGGATGATGTACTGCTCCATGGCTTCTCTCCGCTTTCCCATCTCCTCGTAGTTCTGGGCCAGGTGGAACCGCACCCTCGGCATGAATTTCTTCTCCGGATACTTGTCGACGAGCCACTTGTAGTAGCGGGACGCGTTCTCGGGACTGTTGGCCGTGTTGCAGGCCTCGGCCATGACGAAAAGCAGCCCGGGCGTGGAATCGGGGTCCTCATGCGCTTCGATGAACGCGTCCATCTTGCCGGTGGACGCCCAGTCCCTGAACCAGATCATGAAGCCGACCAGACAGACCAGGGCGATGACGAATGATTTCATGGCGCCTCCGGTTTGAGCAGGTTGCCCGGCTCAAAGTCCCCCATGACCCGGGTCACTTTGCCGACGGCCCGGCGGCTCCCTTTCAACTCGACGATCTCGACCGTCCCCACTTCAACTTCCTTCTTCGCTTCGCGGTCGGAATCCGACGGCGTATTCATCAGGTCGATGGCGACCTTGTATACCGTGAACCGCGAACCCGGCCGGGCCGAACCGCCCTTTTTAAAGAGCACGGTGACCTTGTCCCCGGTCTCCATGATGGACTTGCCCGCGCTGGACTTCAGGATCCTCCCCACGGAAGCGTCCTTCGCGGTTCCGGCGTGCCCGGCGCCGGACGCAAGGGTCAGAGCCAGGGCGGCCAGGGCGGCGCGCATCGAGATATTCATGATTTTCCTCCCATCTGGATCAGTGAAAAGTCCGCCATCTGGCGGAAACGCGCCTCAAGGATGGAGAGGAGCGAAAGCCGGTTGCGGCGGATCTTTTCATCAGGGTCCATCACCATCACTTTTTCGAAGAACTCGTCCAAGTCCGCGCGCACGCCGACCCAGTTCTGCAGCGCCTCGCGGTAGAGCTTCCGCTCCAGGAGCGGCCCGGTCTTCTGGGTCAGGCCGTCCATCGTCAC
>MGUS01000022.1:10173-13008 GCA_001800085.1 Elusimicrobia bacterium RIFCSPLOWO2_01_FULL_60_11
AACCCCTTCTGCCGCGCCTGCCGCAATATGTTGCCCGCCCGCTTGTAGGCCCCGGCCACGGCGTCGAAATCCGGATGCCCCCGCACCGCGTGGAGGGCGTCGATCTTGTCGCGGAGCGTGACGACCTTGAGCTCGGAGAGGTCCGGATCGTCCGTGTTCCGCGTGACGGAGTATATCTCATCCAGCTCATAGCCCGCGTCCTGCATCAAAAGGCGGAAGCGCTCCGTGAGAAAGGCGTGGATCTCGTTGTAGAGGTTATGGTCCGTCTGGTAACCGGTGTTCTGATTCGCCATGCTCCCCAGAGTGAACTTCACGATGGACGACAAAGACAGGTCCCAACGGGATTCCAGCAGGATCCTCAGAATCCCATTGGACTGGCGGCGGAGGCCGTACGGATCGGCGTTCCCGCTCGGCAGGTTCCCGACCCAGAAACTCCCGCATAATCCGTCGATCTTCTCGCTCAGGGCCACGAGCCTCGATTCCGCGCTTTTCGGAAGAGCGCTCTGGTTGTTCAGCGGTTGATAATGTTCCTTGACCGCTTCCGCGACCTGGTGACTCTCGCCGAAATGCCGCGCATAGATCGCCCCCATGACCCCCTGCAGCTCGGGATATTCATAGATGACCTTGGTCGTCAACTCGAACTTGGACAGGGCGATCGCCCTCTGCACGACCCCCGCGTCGATCGAACGGTCGTTCAACGCGGCCGACAGTTCCTCCGCGACCTGCCCCCACCGCGCGAGCTTGTCCGCCATCGTCCCGAGCTTCTCATGGACGACGATCTTGGAGGATTTGTCCATGAAATGCTCCAGAGGCCGCTTCAAGTCCTCGTCAAAAAAGAACTTGGCGTCATAAAGGCGGGCGAGCAGGACTTTTTCATAGCCGGCGCGCACGGTCTCCTGGTGCTCGGAGATGCCGTTGCGGATACCGACAAAGTGGGGCAAAAGCCGGCCCGATTCATCCTGGATGGAGAAGAACTTCTGGTGTTTTTTCATGCAGGTGGTGAGGACCTCGGCGGGCAGGTCCAGGAACATCTTGTCGAAACTTCCCAGGATGCCCACCGGGTGCTCGGAAAGCCAGGTCAATTCCTCCAGGAGCGCGTCGTCGGCCTTGAGGACGCCTTTCACCTTTTTGGCAAGGGCTTGGGCGGATGAAAGGATGAGTTCCTTCCGGGCCGCGGGGTCGGCCAGGATGCAGTTGTTCTTCAAGGTGCCCACATAGGCCTGGGCCGTTGCGATGGAAATGGTTTTGGAAGAAAGGCGGGAAGGCGGGAACGTCCTGTTGGAGGATCTCACGCCGGCGGCGGATACGCGCAGGGGCCTGGCGCCGAAGAGCGCCACAAGGTTGCGCAGGGGCCTGGCGAAGCTGAACCGGCTCGCCTCCCAAGTCATCTTTTTTGGGAACGGGATGTCGGCCGGGATCCCGGAGAAGATCTCCGTGAGGATCTTTTCGGCCTTTTCCCCTTCCTGTTTTTTGACCGCGCAGATGACCTGCCCCTTGGGCGTTTCGCGCGTTTCCAGAGCGGCAAGAGCCACCCCTTGGGAGCGGGCAAAACCCTGGGCCGCGGGCGTCCAGTTGCCTTCCGCGTCCTTGGCGGCGGCGAGTTTGGGTCCCATCGCTTCCGTCACGGAGCTTTCCGACTTGGACGCGACGCCCGTGATCAGCAGGGTGAGCCGCCGGGGAGTGCCCAGCGCCTGGACGAATTTGAAGGACAGCCGCTTCGCCGCCATGAGGGATTCCGCGCGCGCTTTCATGAATTCCAGGGCGGGAGGCAGGTAGGAGGCGGGGATCTCCTCCGCGCCGATCTCAAAAAGCGCGTCCTGCGCCTTATCCACCGTTCTCCCCCAGATACTCCCGGGCCACCGCGCCCGCCAGGGCCCGCACGCGCCCCACGGTCCGGGTGCGCTCATCCACGGAAAGCGCGCCCCGCGCGTCCATCAGATTGAACGCGTGCGAGGCCTTGAGCACGCATTCGTAAGCGGGGAGGACGCAGCCCGCGGCCAGAAGCCGGGAACATTCCTTCTCCTCCTCGGCGAAGCGCCGGCGCAGGAGGGGCTCATCCGTCAGTTCGAAATGATATTTGGAGAACTGCTTTTCCAGTTCCATGTGGATGTCCCCGTACGTGTGCTTGTCGTCCCACTTGATGTCGAAGACGCTGGATTTTTTCTGGGAGAACATGGTCAGGCGCTCCAGGCCGTAAGTGATCTCGACGGAGACGGGATTCAGGGGGATGCCCCCGACCTGCTGAAAATAAGTGAACTGCGTGATCTCCATGCCGTCCAGCCACACTTCCCAGCCGAGGCCCCACGCGCCCAGAGTGGGGGATTCCCAGTCATCTTCCACGAAACGGATGTCGTGATGATTGATCTTGATGCCGATGGCTTCCAGGGACTTCAGGTAAAGCTTCTGGATGTCGGCGGGGCTCGGCTTGATGACGACCTGATACTGATAGTAGTGGCCCAATCGGTTGGGGTTCTCCCCATAGCGGCCGTCCGCGGGCCGGCGGCAGGGCTCCACATAGGCGCAGGCCCAGGGTTTTTCTCCCAAAGCCATAAGGAATGTGGCCGGGTTGAAGGTGCCCGCGCCCTTTTCCAGGTCGTAGGGCTGCCAGAGCAGGCACCCTTCGCGGGTCCAGAATTTCTCCAGGGCCATGATGATCTCTTGAAACAACATCAGGCGGCCGCTTTCTTATCACAGATAGAAGGTAGCGGCACTTCCTCGCTGAAAGCTCGGTCGGCCGCCATTTTTCTCATGAACAACTCGCTTTTCAGCGGCATGGGAAGGAACTGGGACAGATAGGAATGGGTGATATGGTTCAAGGCCTGGGACTCTTCGTCG
>MGUS01000022.1:13025-15172 GCA_001800085.1 Elusimicrobia bacterium RIFCSPLOWO2_01_FULL_60_11
GCAGGGCCTTCCACTGCGGGTGGTGGCGCAGGCCGTAACCCAATATTTTTAGGAGGATGAGCGTGGAGCGGATGCGCACCAGCGCGGGGAATTCCGTCTCTTCCAGGGACTTCAAAGTATCCGAGAGCAGGCCGTATTCGGCCTCGTTGGGGTAAAAGGTCTTGGTGAGGAGGTCCAGAGTCTCGCAGAAGACATGCGCCTGCGTCATGCGGTTCAGCTCCGAACGCAGGCGCGGATGATGGCGCTCGGTCTCCCCGCCGATGAGCTTGCCCGGGTCGTTCACCCCGGCGCGGACGGTGCCGTGAAGATAGATCTGGAGGCGGGATTCGGCGAAGGGCTGGGAGAGGGAGCGCAGTTTGGAGACGGCTTTCTTCACGCCGGCCACCTTGGCCTTGAACTTGCCGAACTCCAGGGAATAGACCGTGAGCTTCTGGTCGAAATCGCCGGAATCAACGGCTTGCAGGACGATGCCGCGGATGATCCGTATCACAGCTAAGTAGGATAAATCATCGACGCTGGATTGTCAAATCGGCCGGGGAGAGGTCGGCAGGTGATCCGGAGGCGCTAAGCGTGGAGCGACCCGCCTGAAGATCCGCTTTTGCGCCGCGAACATGCGCGCGCGCGCTGTCTTTCCGCGGTCGTCATAACCCGCCAGGTGGAGCATGCCGTGCAGGGCGTAGAGCGCGAGCTCTTGAACGGCCTTATATCCCCTTCTGCGGGCCTGCCGCTTGGCCGTCTCCAGAGAGATCAGGATGTCTCCGCCTTCATCGCTGGGGAAGGCGATGACGTCCGTGGCGCGGTCCTGCTTCAAGAACCTGCGGTTATATCCGCGGATGGCGGCGTCGGACATGAACACGAAAGCGTATTCCCCCTTGAGCGCGGGGATCGCGCGTCCGGCCTTGCGGCAGAAAGCGAGGATCGCCCGCCGCTGCGACGGGTTCTTCAGGCCTTGAACGCTCAGGGTCAACCGGGTTCCTCTTCCTTGGGGTATTCGATGCGGGCGTGGTGCACCGTGGTGAGCGTGTTGATGAACTGCTCCTTGACCTTGTTCAGGTCGGAAAGCGTCAGAGGCGAATCCGCCAGCTGGCCGTCCGTGATCCTCTTCTGAACGATCTCGTCCACCAGGTCCTTGAACCTCTGATGCGTGGGCTCTTCGATGGTGCGGGACGCCGCCTCGGCCGAGTCGGCCAGCATCAGGATGGCGGTCTCCTTTGTCTTGGGACGGGGGCCGGGGTAGCGGAAATTCTGTTCCCCCACGTCCGTTTGGCCGGGGTCTCCGCCCTCCAGGTTCTTCAAGGACTCCTCTTCGGCGTCTTCCCGGGCCTGGTGGTAGAAATATTCGATCCGGCTCGTGCCGTGGTGCATGGGGATGAACTGCACGATCTCTTCGGGGATGTCGGCCGCGCGGGCCAGGGCCATGCCTTCCTTGACATGGGAGACCACGACCAAACTGGAGAGCGCGGGAGCCAGGTTGCCGTGGGGGTTGCCGCGGCCTTCCTGGTTCTCGATGAAATATTCGGGCTTGACCAGCTTGCCGATGTCGTGGTAGTACGCGCCCACGCGGCAGAGGAGGGCGTTGGCCCCGATGGCGCGCGCGGCGGCTTCGGCGATGGTCGCCATCATGAGGGAATGGTGGTAGGTGCCCGGCGCTTCCACCATGAGGCGCTTCAAGAGGGGCTGGTTGAAATCAGCCAGGTCCAACAGCCGCAGGGGGGTGACGCGGGAAAAAAAACTTTCCAGATAGGGCAGGAGCCCCAAAGCCAGCACGGCGGAAAGGAAACCGTTCCCCAGGGTCAGGAGCGACTGCCCCGCGAAATACCTGCGGTCCCCGCCCGAAAAACTCATCAGGGCCAGCAGAGTGAGGAACTGCGCCCCCGCCACCACCGCGCCCGCGCGCATGAAGTGCTTGTGGGTGCGGATGTAGACCGCCGACGCCGTGCCCGCCACGCCGCCGAAAAAGGCCAGGGCGAAACAGTCGAAGGAGAAATTGTGCAGGATGGCGAAGACCACGGACAAGGCGACGGTCAGGATCACGGAGAGACGGGGGTGCAGAAGAAGGCAGGCCAGGATGGAGGCGGCGGGAATGGGAGTGAGCACGGCTGAAAAGGAATAATTCCGGAGGGCGCCGATCATCAGGACGAAGAGGA